>NCFI01000016.1 GCA_002281095.1 Thiotrichales bacterium 35-46-9
CGTCTAAGTTACGTGGTATCTCAGTCAAAATTTGAATCGCATGGGTTGATAGCGGTACCGTTCTGCTGGTACCATTCTTGGTTAATGGCAAATATATTGGTTATCGATTTGCTGCCGAAAAAACGTCAAACACTGTTATTTTCAGCGACTTTCTCTGGTGATATTCGTGCCTTAGCGAGCAGTTTCTTACAAGATCCGATTCAAGTCGAAATTAGCCCTGAAAAAACAACGGCTGAAACGGTGTCTCAATGTATTTACGAAGTGGACAAATCACATAAAACTGCCTTGGTAACCAAGCTCATTAAAGACCATAACTGGACGCAAGTACTCATTTTCTCGCGTACTAAACATGGCGCCGACCGTTTAGCTAAGTATTTAAGCAAACAGGATGTGCCGGCCGCAGCCATTCATGGTGACAAAAGTCAGGGTGCACGTACCCGCGCCTTAGCCGATTTTAAGGCCAATAGTGTACGTGTTTTGGTCGCAACCGACATTGCCGCTCGTGGTATTGATATTACCGAGTTGCCGCATGTAATTAATTTCGACTTGCCCAATGTGGCAGAAGATTACGTGCATCGCATCGGTCGTACGGGTAGAGCAGGAGCAGAAGGTGAGGCCATTTCATTGGTGTGCGCTGAAGAGGTTGATGAGTTATCGGCTATTGAAAATCTGATTCGTCAGCATTTGCCCCGTCATCAATACGCGGGTTTTGCACCAACACAGCCTATTCCCGTTACCCGACTGACGGATAAAGTGAAGAAACCAAAAAAACCGAAAAAGCCTAAGCCAGCTGCTTTGTGATAAAATGATGAATAATTTTTTGAATTTATTAATGGGTTTTAGTCTTTTATGAGTCACGGTCCTAATATTCGTTACATTGTTCAAGCGGGTGGTTCTTTACAAGGAACGGCGCGCGTTGCGGGTGATAAGTCAATTTCACACCGTAGTATCATGCTGGGTGCATTGGCGAAAGGCACAACACGCGTAACCGGTTTCCTCGAAGGTGAAGATAGCTTAAATACGCTCAAGGCGTTTAAAGCGATGGGTGTGATGATTGAAGGACCTGATCAAGGTAAAGTGACCATTGAAGGCGTTGGCTTACGTGGCTTGAAGGCGCCTAAGGCACCGCTGGATATGGGTAACTCGGGCACAGCAATGCGCCTGATGTCAGGCATTTTAGCAGGCCAAGCTTTTGATTCGACGTTAATCGGTGATGCTTCTTTGTCGAAGCGCCCGATGAAACGTGTGACCAATCCCCTAGCTTTAATGGGTGCTCGTGTTGATAGCCAAGGTGAAAAAGGCGTTCCACCATTAGTGATCCATGGCGGTTCACCTCTCAAGGGCATTCATTATGATTTACCAATGGCATCGGCTCAAGTTAAGTCTTGTGTGTTGTTGGCAGGGCTTTATGCCGAGGGGGAAACTTCAGTGACTGAGCCAGCGCCAACGCGAGACCATACCGAGCGCATGTTGCGTGGTTTTGGTTATGACGTTAAAACCGAAGGCAACCGCATGAGTTTAGTCGGTGGCGGTGAACTAACTGCGACAGATATTGATGTGCCAGCGGATATTTCTTCTGCTGCGTTTTTTATGGTCGCTGCAAGCATCGCTCCTAACTCTGATGTCGTGCTTCAGCATGTTGGCATCAACCCAACACGAACCGGTGTGATTGATATTTTGCGCTTAATGGGTGCAGATATTAGCTTGAGCAACGAAAAAGAGGTCGGAGGTGAACCGGTTGCCGACATTCGCGTGCGTTCAGCACAGTTGAAAGGGATTGCTATTCCAGAAAGCCTCGTTCCTTTAGCTATTGATGAGTTTCCGGTATTGTTTGTCGCTGCGGCTTGTGCTTCAGGGACAACGGTACTAACCGGTGCTGAAGAATTGCGCGTTAAAGAGTCGGATCGTATTGCGGTCATGGCAACAGCTCTGCAACAAATGGGCATTTCAGCAACCCCCACCGAAGATGGCTGTATTATTGAAGGTGGTCAGTTAACAGCGCCAACATCACCTATTCAAAGCCATGGCGATCACCGCATTGCCATGGCGAGTGCAGTTGCTGCTCTGCGAGTCAACTCAGGAGCAGTGGTGATTGATGACTGTGCTAACGTCAATACCTCATTTCCAGGATTTGTGAGTTTGGCGGCTGGGTTAGGATTGGCGATTCGTCAGGAAATGCCGGCATGAGTTCTGTCGTTGTTGTGACGGTGGATGGTCCTAGTGGTGTCGGTAAGGGAACGCTCTGCGCTCGACTTGCTGAACATTATGGTTATCACTTTTTAGACAGTGGTGCGCTTTATCGTGTGTTGGGTTTGGCCGCGCGTCAAAGGGGCATTTTAGATAACCCAGTAGCTCTGACCGACTTAGCCCGTCATTTACCCGTTCGTTTTGTAGAAGGTAAGATTCTGCTTGAAACGCAAGATGTTAGCGATACCATTCGTACCGAAACGGTGGCTGCACTGGCTTCGCAGGTCGCTGTGATCGAAACGGTACGTGCCGCTTTATTGGCTTTTCAACAGGATTTTGCTCAAGCGCCGGGTTTGGTTGCTGATGGTCGCGATATGGGTACAGTTGTATTTCCACAGGCAACAGCAAAGTTGTTTTTAGACGCTAGTGCTGAAGTTCGTGCTGATAGACGCGTAAAACAGTTGAAAAACCAAGGGTTAGATGCTAACATTGATCAAATAACTAAAGAAATTCGTGAAAGAGATGAACGAGATCGCAATCGGGTGGTTGCGCCGTTAAAAGCGGCAGATGACGCACTCGTGATTGATACGTCGGATTTATCTCCTGAACAAGTTTTTAACCAAGCAGTTGCTTGGATAGACCGACAGCAAGTTAGCAGGGAATTTGCTGTTTAATTTAACCAGACCCGTTGGCTTTTGATCCTGATAAAAAGCACTTTACACACAACGGCTTGACATTGAGACTTTACATGGAATCTTTTGCTTCGCTTTTTGAAGAATCGTTAAAAACTTCATTCGTTCAACCAGGCGTCCTGATCAAGGGCACAGTTACTCGCATTTCTAACGACTTTGTTTATGTTGATGCTGGTATGAAATCTGAGTCTGCAATTGCTATCAAGCAATTCATGGACGAAAACAATCAACTTGAAGTTGCTGTAGGTGACGTAGTAGACGTAACGGTTGAAGCTATCGAAGACGGTTTCGGCGAAACTAAATTGTCTCGCGAAAAAGCGAAACGCGCTGGTACTTGGGATTGGTTGGAACAGCAGCTTGAAGCTAATGCCATTGTTAACTGTATGGTGACTGGTAAAGTTAAAGGCGGCTTGACGGTTGACGTTAAAGGTATCCGTGGCTTCCTGCCAGGTTCATTGGTAGATACCCGTCCAGTGCGCGACTTTAGCTTCCTAGAAGGTAAAGAATGTGAAGTTAAACTGGTTAAATTAGATCGCAAACGCAATAACGTTGTTGTGTCTCGTCGTGCTGTCATCGAAGCTGAAAGCAGTGCTGAGCGTGATGAGTTGCTGAAAAACCTAGATGAAGGTTCGGAAGTGAAAGGTGTGGTTAAAAACCTAACTGATTACGGTGCATTCATCGATTTAGGCGGTATTGATGGTCTATTACATATTACGGATATCGCATGGCGTCGTATCAATCACCCTTCAGAAGTATTGAATGTGGGTGATGAGATTGATGTTAAAGTATTGAAGTTTGATCGTGAACGTAACCGTGTTTCATTGGGTATGAAACAAATGGAAGCGGATCCATGGAGCAAAATTGCTGCTGCCTTCCCAGTTGGTTCTGAAGTTTCTGGTAAAGTAGCTAACTTGACTGACTACGGTGCTTTCGTTGAAATTCAAGAAGGCGTAGAAGGTTTGGTACATACTTCTGAGTTGGATTGGACTAACCGTAACATTCACCCATCTAAAGTTGTTCATTTGGGTCAAGAAGTGAATGTTAAAGTATTGGATGTGGATACTGAGCGTCGTCGTATTTCATTGTCATTGAAACAATGTCAAATGAATCCATGGGAAGCTTTCGGTACTCAGTTCAATAAAGGTGACAAAATCACCGGTAAGATCAAGTCAATTACTGACTTCGGTATCTTTATTGGCTTAGAAGGCGGTATCGACGGTCTGGTTCACCTAACCGATATTTCTTGGAACAAGTCTGGCGAAGAAGCCATCCGTGACTTCAAGAAAGGTGACGAGTTAACCACGATCATTCTAGCCATTGATCCAGAGCGTGAGCGCATTTCTTTAGGCTTAAAACAGCTTGAACAAGATCCTTTCAGCACTTTCGCTGCTGAAATGAACCGTGGTTCAATCGTTTCAGGCGTCGTTACTTCAGTTGACGAAAAAGGCGCAGAAGTTGAGTTGGCTCCAGAAGTCGTGGCTTACTTACGTGCTTCAGAAATTGCTGCAGAACGTGTGAACGATGCGCGTGATGTATTGAAAGTGGGTGATAAAGTGACTGCTCGTGTAACGAACATTGATCGTAAAACTCGTGGTATTCAAATCTCTATCCGTGCTAAAGATGAAGCTGAACAACAAGAAGCAATGAAGGGTTTCAACAACACTTCTAACATCGGTAGCAATACACTAGGTGATTTGTTGAAAGGTCAACTGTAATTTTTGATCTTGATAGCAACAAGCGTTAATGCTTGCTGCACGGTTGAAAAACCTCTGCTTCGGCAGGGGTTTTTTATCGGATCATTTACTGTGAGTGTTTTATAAAATACTGACACTAACTGATTGAAATAAAAACATTTTATATAAAGTAAGCACATCATTATGACCAAATCTGAACTTATTGATCTTATTGCTCGTCGTCAACATCAATTGCCACACAAAGACATTGAACTTGCTGTGAACTTAATCATCGAAACCTTATCAGAAGCCTTGGCTCAAGATGATCGTATTGAAGTACGAGGTTTCGGTAGCTTTACATTGCATCACCGTCAACCTCGTATTGGTCGCAACCCTAAAACGGGTGAATCAGTTGCACTTAATCGCAAAAGTGTGCCACACTTTAAGCCAGGTAAAGAGTTAAAAGAATCGATTGATGCCAGTCGTGAGCGTGTTCCATTAGTCGGTTAATTGCTTTTTTATTGTCAGTTTTTGTTGTTTTTAAAACAGAAATGACCATTAAGAACAATAATGGGAAGGGGGTATGGGGGAAGGGGTGCATGTAAAGAACATGTGTTAAATTCAATTAACCCTTCCACCATATGTTAAGCAAACTTGGGGGCTATAAAAACCGAACGGAGTGAGGTTTTTATAGGTTTCCAAGAGGACTGATTCATCTCCTAAGAGGATTACAGCATGCGCTACTGGATAGGATTAACGATTATCGTCTTCGGTGTGCTGGTTGGTATACAAAATCCAGGTTATGTGCAACTTCATTGGTTCTCTTGGTCAATTGAGCTGCCTATTGCGGTCACTTGCTTGATTATTTTCATGTCTGGTTTGTTATTAGGATGGCTTCTCTATCCGCTTCAACATTTTTTTAGGAAAAAATCATGACAACTTCATCACCTGTTGTCGTTGCGTTGGACTTTCCGACCGCAGCACAAGCGCTTGAGTTAGCGCGTCAACTATCGCCGCAAGATTGTCGCTTAAAAATTGGTAAAGAGTTATTTACACAAGCGGGACCTTCGCTGGTTGAAGCGGTGCAAGACATGGGCTTCGATGTTTTTTTAGACCTGAAGTTCCATGATATTCCCAATACCGTTGCAGCAGCAGTGACTTCAGCAGCGCGCATGGGCGTGTGGATGGTCAATGTTCACGCTACTGGTGGACGCAAAATGATGCAGGCTGCCCGTGATGCGTTGCTTCATTTTGAAAAACCGCCTTTATTAATTGCCGTGACCATTTTAACCAGTCTTTCTGACGAAGAACTCTTTGAGATAGGCTACATGGCAGGAGCTGGTACGATGGTCGAGAACCTAGCCAGTTTAGCGCAACAATGCGGCATGGATGGGGTCGTTTGTTCAGCACAAGAGGCGAGTGTGATTCGCCAAGCTCAAGGTGCTGATTTTAAACTGGTCACTCCGGGAATTCGTTTGCCTGAAAGTGCTAAAGACGACCAAACACGCATTTTAACGCCTGAAGCGGCTGTGGCGGCTGGCTCTGATTATTTAGTGATTGGTCGACCTATTACGCGTGCCGATGATCCGCAAGCGGCCTTATCTGCTATTTTGGCGCGTCTTTCAGCGCAGCAGGGTGGTTAACGAGTGAGTTATAAAAGAGCTCATCAAGGGCAAGTGCGTCATCAGTCGAAACTGAATAGCAACGCTGAAACGACATCTAAAGTGGTTCGTCTCAGCATTCATGATATGACCCATGATGGACGCGGGGTGGCGAAGCTGGATGGTAAAACGGTTTTTGTCACAGGTGCTTTAACGGATGAAGTCGTTGATGCGCAAATCGTGCATCAAAAGTCTCAGTATTTTGAAGCGAAATCTGTCTCTGTTATTGAACCTTCACAACATCGCATTGTGCCTGCTTGTGCCCATTTCTCTGTTTGTGGCGGCTGTCAGTTACAGCACCTATCCGTCGATAATCAAGTGGCTTTTAAACAAAATCAATTAGCCAGAAGCTTGGTTAAAGCGAGCATTAACACGGATAAAACCGAATGGCATTCGCCGTTAACGGGAGAGGCGTGGCAGTATCGCCGCCGTGCGCGTTGGGCGTTAAATCGTCAGGGTGATTTGTGCTTTAGATCGGCGGGCGGTAAGTATCTTGTGCCGATTCACACTTGTCCTCAGTTGTCTCAACCACTCAGCGATTGTTTTGTTCAATTACGCGAGGCGCTACCCAAGCTGCCCCATCAAGGGATTGATGAGATTGAGTGTCTGGCAATTGGTAGCTTGTCTTTAGTACTACATACCAACCAACAGTGGCGCGATCACCATTTAACCCATTGGCAAAAATGGTGTGAGCAAATGGGCATTACTGGATTGGCGATACAAACTCCTGATCGTAGCAAGGGTTTATCGGTAATTAGCGACGCTAACTTGCATTATCAGCTTAGTGGACTGAACTTTCATTTTTCACCAGATCAGTTTGTGCAGACGCATGCCAACGTCAATCAACAAATGGTTAGTTTGGCAAAAGACTGGTTAGCCGCTGGTGCTGATGATCAAGTGCTGGAGCTGTTTTGTGGTATGGGTAATTTTTCTCTGCCTATCGCTCAAAGCGCCGGCAGTTTGTTGGGATTAGAATTAAACGAGCAAAGCGTCGCAACGGCTAAAGCGAATGCAGTGTCCAATGGTATCGAGAATACCACGTTTGCTCAGGTTGATTTGTTTGCTCCTGATTGGCGTCCGCCTTCTGGATTAGCGCATGTATTATTAGACCCTCCTTGGGATGGTGCACAAGTAGTTTGCGAGCGCGTGGCTAAACAGAAAAGTATCAAGCGTGTCGTATATGTTTCTTGTCACCCCGCAACCATGACGCGTGATATGGCGGTATTGCAGAAAGCGGGATTTAAACTCAGTAAAATGGCACTTATTGATCAGTTTCCGCAAAGTTATCACGTTGAGGCCATTGCCTTACTGGTTAGAGCTTAATATAAAAATACTTTTGAGGTCGGCATGGGAAAGGAAATCGAACGTAAGTTTTTAGTCACGAGCGATGCATGGCGTGCTCAAGCACATAAAACAGCCAGTTATGCGCAAGGTTACTTGAATGAACCGGTTTCTTGTTCGGTTCGTGTGCGTATTGAAGATGATCAAGCAAGACTGAACATCAAACGTGTGCAAATTGGCATGTCACGTGATGAGTTTGAATATCCGATACCCTTGGCCGATGCGCAAAAGCTCATGACGATGGTACTTGGACCAACCGTGATTAAAACACGTCACTTTGTTATGGTTGACGGTCATGAGTGGGAGATTGACGAGTTTCATGGAGATAATGCCGGATTGATTGTGGCAGAGCTAGAGCTTGATCGAGAAGATGAGGTTTTTACTCAGCCAAGTTGGTTGGGACTGGAAGTCACTGACGAAGCACGTTACTATAACGTCTTTCTATCGCAACGTCCGTTTGCTTTGTGGAGTGATGATGAAAAAAATGCGGGTCAGTGCTAATCCATCTATGCGTCGTTCATGGACAGTGGCGTCATGGTTATTCATGGCCTTGTCTTCAAGTCAGGTTTATGCTGCAGAAGGATTGCTGAGTCTATATGATCTTGCTGCTCAGCGAGACGCACAGTTACAGCAAGCACAGGCTCAGTTTGCTGCTGATCAAGAATTATTGAATCAAGCCAAATCGGTTTTATTACCAACGATTTCTGCACAAGCCAGTTATCAACAAAATGACTACTCTATCCCTGTTCCGATTGCAGCGAAAGAGAGTCAACAGCAGAAATTACAACTCAATCAACCGCTATTTGATGCTGCCAGTTTTGCGCGTTATGAACAGGCTAAAAGTTTAGTGCAGCAGGCCGAAACAGTCTATTTACTCAGTCAACAACAGTTGATGTTGCGCTTAAGCCAGAGCTATTTGGATGTGCTTAAAGGTCAGCAATTGCTTTCCTTTGCACAAGCACAACTGGCTTCAACTGAAAAACAACGTGATCAAATTGATGCGGGGGTTAAAGTAGGATTAACCAATCCGATTGATTTATTAGAAGTGCAAGCGCGTTACGATATGGCACTCGCCGATGTGAGCCAAGCAACGAATTTATTGGCCATCAGTCAAGAGAACTTAGCACGTTTGATTGGTCAGCCAGTACCGGTGTTGAAAAGCCTAGCCTTAGATACTAGGCTTCCAAGCTTAATGGAATCACCAGAGCAGCTTAGCCAAACAGGGGCGCAAGGTAACTTGAATCTACGCTTAAATCAACGTAAGGTGCAAGCCTCGGAACAACAAGTCAATGCAACACGAGCCGCTCATTATCCGACAGTGAGTTTGCAAGCATCCATGAGTAATCTCGACTCGCGAACGCAATTTTTTAATTCACCTTATCAAACCAATAGTATTGGCGTGGTGTTGAATGTGCCACTTTATGCGGGCGGTATGGTAACGAGTCAAGTCCGACAAGCGGAACAACAGCGCCTTGCGGCTCAAGCGGGGTTGCGTTATGCCGACGAACAGGCAAAACTGGATGTGTTGAGTTTGGCTAAAACCGTTCAAATGGCTCAGAGTCGTTTACAAGCGCTGCGTCAGGCAGTTACCTCTAACGAGGCGTTTTTACAAGCGGCAGAAGAGGGTAATCGTGTGGGACTGAAAAGTCTAGTAGATGTGCTTAATGCACGCACGCTACTTTATAAAGCAAAACAAGATTTAGCCAATGCTTTATTTGATGATGTACAAAATAGACTGAGTTTGCGTGCAGCACAGGGTGCGTTAGTCAGAGATGATTTAGCCAGTATCGAACGTTATTTGCGTGATTAAGCGTGAGCAATATTAATCATCAACGACGATTTTGGTTAAAAACGACGCTGGGTGCCAGCTTTATTGCCTTAGGCGCTGGCTGCAGTCGGTATGAACCGGTTGATGATATGGGTACTATCCGCATGGGCGTACCTGATGTCACGGCTCGTCTTGATCCGCGCTATGCCACTGATGCGTTTTCAACGCGCATCGGACGTCTGATTTATCCGGCATTGATTGATTTTGACAAATCCTCGATTCCTTCGCCTTGGATTGCCAAATATTGGGAATGGTTGGATGATGTGACCTTGTCGGTTGAAATCAATAATAATTTAGTCTTTCATCACGGCAAATCACTCACCATAGACGATGTGGTGGCCACTTATCATTCGGTATTAGACGCTAAAACGGTTTCGCCGCTCAAAGGCCCGCTGCGTAACCTTGCCAGTGTAGCAGCAGAGGAAGGGCGTGTTGTTTTTCGTTGGCATAAGGCAGATAAGTTGGCTTTATTTCGGTTAACCCTTCCGATTATGCCAGCAGATATGTTGGCTTCGGGGCACAATTTTGATCAGCAACCGATTGGCTGTGGTGGTTGTCGTTTTGTCAGCTACGAAGATCAAATGTTGGTATTAGTTCGACAAGATGGTGTGAAATTAGCCTTCATCGGGGTGAAAGATGCGAGTGTTCGCCTGTTGAAACTCGTTCGTAATGAACTTGACGTGTTACAAAATGATTTGTCGCCCGAATTGGTGCATCATGCGCGTTCGCGTTCATCCATTCAAGTGAATACCAGTGTGGGTACGTCTTTTTCTTATATTGGTTTCAATTTAAGCGATCCGATTCTTTCTCAATTGCCCGTACGACAAGCCATTGCTCATGCCATTAACCGCCCACTGATTATCAAGCGTCTGCTGGATGATATGGCGCGCATGGGAGAGGGGATTTTTCCTTCTGAGCATTGGTGCGGTTTGCCCAGTAGTGTTGCCGGTTACGACTATCATCCTGAAAAAGCACGACAGTTACTGGCAGATGCAGGATTTAAATTCGGTAGCATCTCGCTGACCTATAAGACCTCTACTGATCCGACACGCGTCAGATTAGCAACAGTGTATCAAAGTTTACTCGCCGACGTCGGCATTAACCTAAGTATTGATAGCCATGATTGGGGTACTTTTTACAGTGATATCAAACAAGGGCGCTTTCAGTTATATGGGCTAGCTTGGGTGGGTGTTAAATCGCCTGAAATTTTTGAGTATGCTTTTGCCAGTTATTCAACGCCACCAACCGGCGCTAATCGCGGTCATTACGTTGATGTGCAGTTCGATAATATGCTCAAACGCGCTTTGATCGCGCCATCCATGCCGGAAATGTCCAGTGCTTATAAACAGATTCAACAGCACCTGTTGAATGAGTTGCCGATTATGCCCTTGTGGCATGACCATCAGGTAAGCGTGACGCGCCCGAATATCAAGGATTACCATTTGGCCAGTGACGGGCGTTATGACGCTTTGTTGCTAACGCGTAAGTTAGCGAGCTAAGATGAACTCGGCCATTGTTTCACTTCCACAGCAGTTGCTCACTGTTTTCAACGAACGACAAGAAGTGATCTTCGAGTGCGTGGTGAATACGGCTAAAAATGGGGTGGGCTGTTTGCAAGATTCTGGCTGCACGCCGATGGGGCAGCATTATGTTCGCGCTTGTATCGGTGAAGGCCTTTCCCCTTATGCGGTGCTAACAGGCAGACGGCCGACAGGTGAAGTATGGAGTCAGGAGCTAATGGACGCTTTTCCTCAACGCGATTGGATTTTAGGGCGCATTTTGTGGTTATGTGGTTTAGAAAGTGGCATCAATCGGGGCGGTCAAGTGGATACATTCCGTCGTTATATTTATATACATGGTAGCCCTGAGTGGTCATCTGAGTTGCCGCCATCTTCTCACGGTTGTGTGCGCGTTCAGCCTGAAGACATGCTGAGCGTTTATCAATTCTTGCCTTATGGCGCTCGCGTGAGTATAGAAACATGATGGCCAATATCGCGCGTCAGTTGCTGGGAATGCTAGCGGTTATTTGGGTGGTGATTACCGCCGTCTTTTTGCTGCTGCATTTGGCACCGGGTGACCCGATTGGCATTATGCTCGGTGATAGTGTCGGCATGGACGAATCGGCACTGCGTCAGCGTTTTGGCTTGGATTTATCGCTTTGGCATCAGTATTGGGCATTTTTGGCAGGCATTCTGCGTGGCGATTGGGGCATGTCCATTTTTTATCACAAACCGGTGTTAGAGCTGTTGTGGGCGCGTTTACCCGCTACCTTAACCTTAGCACTGCTCGCCGTAGCCATTGCCTTATTAATTGCCTTGCCATTGGGTATTATTGCGGCGGTGCGTAAAAATGCTTGGCAAGATAAGTTGGCGATGATTACCGCTTTAGTGGGTATGTCGATTCCGGGTTTTGTATTGGGACCTATTTTGATTATTGTGCTTGCGGTAGATCATGGTTGGTTTCCGGTTTCCGGTATGGATGCACCTTATGCTTGGGTGCTGCCCGCACTGACTTTGGGCACAGCGTTAGCCGCCATTTTAACGCGTATGCTTAGGGCTTCTCTGTTAGAAGTCTTACACGAAGACTACATTCGTACCGCTAAAGCAAAGGGGGCGAGTGAATCGCGCCTGTTGCTGGTGCATGGCTTGCGTAATGCTTTTTTACCCATTTTGACCTTGGTCGGACTTCAGTTGGGTGCCTTGTTGGGTGGGGCGGTGATTATTGAAACGGTTTTCGATTGGCCAGGTCTGGGTTTGTTATTAATTGAGTCGATTAATCGACGCGATTATGCGCTGGTTTTGGGGGCGATTCTACTCATTACCTTGTTTTATGTGCTGGTCAATAACCTATTGGAACTCGCTTATCGTTGGCTGGATCCTCGCATTCGTTCAACAGGAGGGCGTGAGTAATGTGGCGCTCTTGGTCGTTTATCATTATTCTATTATGGATAGCGATGGCATTAATAGCGCCATTAGTCAGTGACTTAGCCGATCGTATTCAACTCGAAACGCTGTTATTGTCTCCTTTCCAACATGCGCCTTTGGGTACAGATGAATTGGGTCGTCCGTTGTGGGCGCGGCTATTGGCTGGTGCGCAAACCTCGGCATGGGTTGCCTTAATGGTTGTTGGTATTTCAGCCAGTGTGGGGACCTTTATTGGCATGTTGTCTGCCTATATTGGTGGCTGGTTTGATCATGTCGTTCGTTGGATTATTGATGCTTTTTTGGCTTTTCCCCATTTGTTACTAGCCATTGCTTTAGCAGCCGTGTTGGGTGCCGGTATTGGTAATCTAGTTTTAGCATTAAGCATCGTTGGCTGGGTGGGTTATGCTCGTTTAGCGCGCGGACAAACCCTGTCTTTACGTAACCGTTATCACGTCATGGCGGCGCGTTCATTAGCTGTACCACGTTATTTGATTTTATGGCGTCATGTGTTGCCTTTGCTTTTTGCTCCCTTAGCCATTGAAATGACCTTTGGCATAGCTGGTGCGGTCATTGCTGAGGCGGGTCTTTCTTTTCTCGGATTGGGTGTTCAGCCACCTCAGGCTTCTTGGGGAACGATGATTCGAGAGGGAGCGCGTTATATTTTAACGGCACCTCATTTAGTGTTGGTTCCCGGCTTAACGCTGATGCTGGTCATTTTAGCGGTAAATCGTTTTGGTGATGCCTTGAGAGATAAGCTTGATGTACGGCAATAGTGAAGCCCTAGGCAAGGCGCAATCTTTAGGTTTTCTCATGATTGGTCTATCGGGTTATAGTCTGACCGATGATGAACGAGCGCAGCTGATGCATCCAGCCGTGGCAGGCGTGGTGCTCTTTCGTCGTAATTATGCATCACCAGAACAGCTTCGCGCGCTAACGCAGGAGATTCATGGGCTGCGTCATCCGCGTTTATTGGTGAGTGTCGATCATGAAGGCGGGAGAGTTCAGCGATTCAAAACACAAGGTTTTACGCCGTTACCGGCCATGCGTGCCTTAGGTGAAAGCTATGATGAACATCCGCAGCAAGCCTTACACTCTGCCTATAATGTGGGTTGGTTATTAGCCGCTGAACTATTAGCTTGTGGTGTTGATTTCTCTTTTACGCCGGTGATTGATTTAGATTATGGCAATAGTAGTGTCATTGGTGATCGCGCCTTTCATCATAATCCGCATGTGGTGGGTCTATTAGCGGAACAACTGATGCAAGGCATGCAAGCTGCGGGTATGTCGGCAGTGGCAAAGCACTTTCCCGGTCATGGTTTTGTTGTACCCGATACCCACCTTGCGATGGCTGTTGATACGCGTTCTTTAGCTAGTTTGGTCGGTGCGGATATGCAGCCCTTCAAACATCTGATTCAGCATTATTGTGGTGCGGTGATGGCGGCGCATGTCATTTATCCAGCCGTTGATGATGTGCCTGCAGGTTTATCTCGTATTTGGTTACAGCAGTTGCTGCGCGAGCAATGCGGTTTTAGTGGCGCGATTATCAGTGATGATCTGGGTATGCAAGCGGTTGCTTCGATGGCATCAGGTGGCGAGTTAGCAAAGCGCTTTCATCAAGCTGGCTGTGATTTGGTGTTGTTGTGTAATGACGCTGACCAGATTGAATCGGCACTCAGTGTACATCGTCATTATGAAGCGGATGCCTTACAAGAAAGTCGTCTCATTCGATTACATGGTAAACCTAAGCACCCCGTATCCAGTTTGGCAGCACTGCATAAAACAGGACAATGGTTAACGGTAATGAAACACTTGGCTAAAGTAGGACTGGTCACATTCGACACACAAGGTGTTGGCTCATGAGTGAACGCATTTATTTGACCGTTGCTTATGCCGAAAAAGATCAAGCTAAGGCATTAGGAGCACGCTGGGATGCGCTGGCTCGCCGTTGGTTTGTACCAGAAGGCTTGGCTGTTGAATCGTTTAATCGCTGGTTGCCAACGTCTTTACCCCCCAAACCGTCGGACGCCACTTCATTCATGGTTGCGGAATCTGAGACAAGCACTAGGGCACCTTCAGCTCAAGGGTTACGTCTATCCGAGTTGATGAGTCAAGCTAACCGTGCGCTACAACTCGCCTTGCCTAAAGCCGTGTGGGTGGTGGCAGAAATTACCGAGCTGGGGCAACGTCAAGGTCATGTGTATTTAACCCTGGCTGAATCGGCAAACGGTCAGCAATTGGCACAAGTGAAAGCAACGATTTGGTCGAGTCATCGTGATCGCTTGTTTAGCGCTTTTGAACAGATAACAGGACAACAGATTGCGGCAGGGATGAGCGTCTTGCTCAGTGTTGAACTGAGTATTCATGCTCGTTTTGGATTATCGCTCAATGTGGTCGATATGAATCCCAGCTATACTTTGGGCGATCAAGAAGCCAAGTTGCAACAGATTCGTGCGCAGTTAAAAGCGCAAGGATTATGGTCTCTCAATAAACAGAAGCAACTGTCTCGTGATTTCGCCCGTATTGCCGTTTTAGCACCCGCGCAAGCAGCAGGGTTGGGTGATTTTCGCAGTGATGCCAATCAACTCACCGCAGTGGGTCTGTGTGAGTTTGACTATTATCATGCCAGTTTTCAAGGCGTGAGTGCGGTGGCTGAACTGACGCAAGCACTGACTCAGATTCAGCAGGCTCATGAACAGAGCGCTTACGATGCTTTAGTCATTATTCGCGGTGGCGGTGCGAAGCAGGATTTAATGTTTCTTAATGAGTTAAGTCTGGCCAAGGCGGTTTGTCGTTTTCCCATACCGGTACTGACGGGTATTGGTCATGAACGTGACTCAACCATTTTAGATGAAGTGGCTTTCGCTCGTTTTGACACGCCCAGCAAAAGCATTGCCTTTATACGACAGCATATTGTCGATGCCGCTCACTCGGCAAATGCAGCATGGCAAAGTATTCAACAAACAGCAGCTTGGCAATTACAACAAGCTCGAACCGACATTAACGAGCATCAAAACTGGATTCAGCAACGCAGTCAGCAGCACTTGTATCGAGCCAAGCAACAACTCATCGGTTATTGGCACACTTGTGAACAGAGCGCTCGCTTGTCGCTTAAAGCGCAAGCCCAACAGCTCAATCATTGGCAGACGCAGTTAAGTTGGAGTGCTCAGCATCATTGTCAAGGTCACAAGCAACAGCTAACACATTGGCAATCATGGATTTTACCAGCTGCACAGCAACAGCTTAACCAGCAGCAGCAAGGCTTGAATCATTTTCATCAGCTCGTTCAGTCTATGCACCCGAAAAGATTATTGGCTCAAGGTTATTTATTGGCACGTAACGAAGCGGGGCAGGTGGTTACCTCTGCTGAAGAAGCTGCGCAGCTAAGCCATTTCTCGCTGACTTTTAGCGACGGAAGCCTAACCGTTAATCCAGAGCCACCATCACTTACCTTATTACACGAGGCAGATTAAGATGTCGAACAGTCAACACTATGCAGAAAACTACCAAAAGTTAGAACAGATTGCCACGCAACTGAGTCGTCAGGAACGCATTGATATTGACCAATTGCTACCCATGATTGATGAAGCTATGGCCGCTTACACCTTTTGCAAAGCACGCATTGAACAAGTGGAAACACTATTGCAGTCACGACTGCAGACAACGATGAATGCCGAAAAAAGTGATAATAATGAGTAGTGTTTGATGCAAACTGATCCCAATCAAGGTTACCTAGCCACTTCTGAATATATTTATGCCTATTTTCGCCAGCAACACCCCGCATCCTTACGATGGGTTCAGTTACTGGCTGGATTTAAGACACCTTCTGCCAGTGCTGATGCCTTGCATTGTGAGTTGGGATTTGGACAAGGACTGGGGCTAGCAATTACCGCAGCAGCCACTTCAGAGCGGCAAGTTGGTGTCGATTTTATGCCTGAACAGGTCGATAATTTAACGCAGCTGCTCAAGGCTTCCGGTGTGTCAGCCGAATTAGCCTGTGCTGATTTTGCTCAGTTTTTAGCCACTAACCAACAAACCTTTCAAACGATTAGCTTACATGGTGTGTGGAGTTGGGTTGCTCCTGAAATTCGTCAACAGATACTGACGATTATTGAGCGATTTTTAAGTGATGATGGCATGGTTTACCTATCACACAATACCTTACCGGGTTGTGCGCCCATTTTACCCATGCAACGACTGATTCACCACACAGCACAATCTTTTTCTGATCATTCGGATGATGGGCTACAAGCGGCTTTGGCAGTGCTGCAAAGTGCCATGCCATTAAGTCGTTATGTGGAAAGCGAACCCAGCTTACTCGATTGGTGGCAGTCTTTAGCACAAGAAAACCCGCGCTATTTATCGCATGAATATTTAGGACATGCTTGGCATCCAATGAGTTTTCACGATACCGCTGATTGGTTAGCACAAGCGGGCTTGTCTTTTACCTGCTCCGCTGATGCGATTGAATTACTCACCGATTGTCACTTTACGGCTGAACAACAAGCTTGGCTGAATGGCTTGCCAGAGGGACGATTGCGCGAAAGTTATGCCGATGTGTTACGTAATCAGACGTTTAGGCGTGATATTTGGCAGAAGCATCCGCAACGACTAACGCCAGAGGAGCAGACCCAAGCCTTATTATCGACACAGCTGGTGTTGTTGCATCCTTTGTCTGCCATTATGCCTCAAATTCAGGGCGATTTAGGCAGTTTTGACTTACCACAACCCATCACTGAGCAATGTCTACAATGGCTTGCTAGCAACGATTATGCTGCTAAATCGGTTGCCAGTTTGCTTGCGCAGATTAATCAACTTAATCCGCAACAGTCCATGACAGTGCTGGAATTGATTCCCTTGCTGGCAGCCTTAACCGCGATTGGCGCGATTCATCCTGCCAATGCACAAATTACAGAGGAATTAACGCAGCGTTCACAGCGTTTGAATTGGCAGCTGATGCAACACGCCTGGCAAGATCATCGTATTGCTTATTTAGCTAGCCCGGTTGCGGGTTGTGGTGTACAAGTCTCTCGACTGCAGCAGTTAGGGCTATTGGCTTATGAAGCAACGCAAGCAGTTGATGCCAATAGCTGGGCACAATGGCTGTGGCAGAGAAAAGATCGACTGATTAGTAATGTGTTTTCCAAGGATTTGGGTGAACCTGAGCAGCTAACTTGGTTAGCGTCCCAGTTTGCCTATTTTATTGAGCATCGATTTAAATTATTACAGGCGCTGGGGGTAACTCATTAAGCCTGATAGTGGCGAATATAAGCCTCAGCTTGTTCAACGATGAGGGGTTGACTGTAAAAGTAACCTTGAATAGCGTGACAACCTGCAGCAACGAGAAAGTCTTTTTGTGCTTCTGTCTCAACGCCTTCAGCAATGGTATCAATGGCAAAACTTTCTGCCAATCCGATAATCGCACTGACAATAGCGGCATCTTCATGGTCTTCTGGTAAGTCTTTAATAAAGGACCGATCGATTTTTAAGGTGGTGATGGGCAAGCGTTTCAAATAGGCAAGCGAGGAATAGCCGGTACCAAAGTCATCAATTGATAAGGCGATACCCAATTCACGAATCGCTTCAAGTAAAGGAATAATCACATCAGGATTCGTCATCACTTCGGACTCTGTTACCTCTAATTCAATCCATTCTGGTTGAGTGCCTGTTTCTTCTAATAGCGATTGCAAGAAAGGAATGAAATCAGGTTGCTGTAACTGTTTAAGCGCCAAATTCATCGATAACACGCCCGTATTGAGCCCTTTTCTACGCCATGAAACCAATTGCAACATTGCCTTACGCATGACTTGACGATCGACCTGTACGATTAAGCCCGTTTCTATGGCTAACGGAATAAAGCGATTGGGTGGGATAGTGTGTCCCTGTTGGTCTTGCATTCTCACTAAGGCTTCTAAGCCGATCAAACGATGCGTAAACCCATTCATTTTGGGTTGATAGACAACGGTGAAAGCTTGATTGACTAGAGCAATGCGAATCTCCGATTCCAGATGAACCCGCTCTAAAGCGCGTTGAGTCATCTCACTGGTATAAAACTGATAGCCATTACGACCCAGTTCTTTAGCACGATACATGGCGGAATCGGCATTACGTAACAAAGTTTCAGGTGTCAGAGCATCATCAGGATAGAGACTGATACCAATACTGCAAGAAATAAACACCGTTTTATCATTCACCAATAAGGGCTTTTTGAGCTGTTCATTCAGGGTATTGGCAATATCACTCATCAGGTCGAGATTGTCTATGTCTTCGACCAATACACAAAACTCGTCCCCACCCATACGCACAATGGTATCAATGGGACGTAAGGTTTTTTTGAAAATAGCCGCAACTTCAATTAACAGGGCATCCCCCGTTTCATGACCATAGGAGTCATTAACCTCTTTGAAATGATCCAAGTCGATAAACATGATAGCGACATGATGTTTTGTCTGTTGTGATCGCTCAAAAGCCTGATGTAGACGATCTACCAAGATCGCACGATTCGGTAGTTGGGTCAAGCTATCGTGACTGGCTTGGTAAGACAGTTCTTTAATTTGTGCTTTTAACGATTGAATCATCAGCTCAAAGGCTTTGCCTAAGGTAGCGATTTCGTCATGGCCATTAAACTTGGGCAATTTAACCTGAAGGCTGCCCTGAGTAATCGCTTGCGCCGCCGTCGCCAGTTGGCTGAGTTGCGAAACCATGCCTCTAAGTAATAACCAGGTAATTAACCCACCAACCAATACGGCAATTAAAGCATATAAACCAATATTGTGTAGCAATCTAGCTGACTCTTGCTGAATAAAGGCGGTATTCGATAAAACGCGTGCATAACCAACAACAGACTGATCAATTCGAATGGGAACAATCGTATCAAGTTGGGCTTCATTGTGCCAATACTGGATAGGTTGTTGTTCTGAACCGTTGAACAACTGAGATTGCCAACGTTGACTGATTTCATCATTAAGCTGTTGGCCAAAATAAACTTCAGGTATGGCCGCTTTGACTTGTCCATGATTGTCGATAACAAATAACATATCCACATCACTGAGCGAAGCGGTATTCTGAACCAGTTCTCGTAGACTATTTAAGTCATTGTTGAGTAAAGGAATTAGTGCATTATTAGTAACAACTTTACTGACAGCGACTGCTTGCTGCGTCGCTTGTTGTGTCAGCAGCTTATGCTGCTTGTTGAGCACGTCGAGAACCATTAGTCCCATTAACAGGCTGAGCGTGATAATAACGCCAATAATGAGTCGCGCACTAATGCTATTGATCATGAGTGGTTACTCCAGCCCCGATGACTGATAAGCATTTAAGAACTCACGCACGGGCTGATAGTCTGCATCAGATGCAGCGATAAACCCATCACTAGAGGTAGGCGCTAGTAACGCTTTTCCTTGATCGGTATCGGATAGGTTTACCAGTAATGCGGTCACAGAGTCTGTTACAGAAGTGGGCACATCCTTGCGTGCAATCCAAGCATTATTGACTAATGAAGGGGTTTCCCATAGGGTCTCTAATTCATTTGCCGCTTCGGGAAATTCACGTTGCCATGCCTTATAAGCAACCGGCCAAGTGGCGGCAACAAAAGTATCCTTATTGTAAACATTCATAATTGCAGAAAACTGGGAGGTCACGTAACGTGGCTGCATTTCTTTATCGACATTCACGCCGTTCATATAAAGGTAATACTTTGGCATCATGGTTGCCGCTAGGGCTGTTTTGGCGGTAAAGGCAATAGAGCGCTGTTTTAATTGCTCGTGTTGCTTAATTTGACTATCTTTACGCGCGATGATTAATCCCTTGAAAACACTATCGGGTGCCATTCTGGCGGTGACACGATAACCCGATGATAAACTTTCTATGGTTTGGTAAGGATTGGGTAAGGCAAAATGAAATTGTCCACGGCGTAGCTTTTGTTCATAGCTGGCATAGTCGGACGATGTCTCTAAGGAAAACTCAACATTAGGAATCTGTTGTTCTAAATAGGTCAAGATAGGAGCATAAGCTGAATATAATTTTTGACTATTGAGATAAGGGTGAATACCAACAATGTAATGTTCTTTATGATGAGGTGCAGCGGTGGGTTGATAAGGCTGTTGCGCCGAGCCTTGTTCACAACCCTGTAGGCTAAGTATGATCCAGCCTATTGCTGCCCATTTTAGCCATTGTTTAAACATTATTTACTCCACATGCTTGTCTCATAGGCACCATTCATCGGCAGGATTACAATTTTTTCCAGCTTGTGCCAGTTGCGTGTTCAATGGCACCAAATAATCTGCAAGCCGTGTGTGTTGTAACGCTAAGCCCTTACGCTCAAACACCAGCATATATTCTAAAACAGCTTTAACATAGTCACGAGTTTCTTTAAATGGAATCAGCTCAATCCATTGATCCGTCGGTAAAGCGGGTTGCTGTTTCAGCCATTGTCTCACTCTAAAACCACCTGCATTATAGGAGGCAGTCGCCAACACCAAGTTTCCATTAAACTCTTTTTTCAGCTGCCCTAACAATTTTGTACCTAAATGAACATTCAATTCGGGTTGATAAACGTCCCTTAATTGTTGAATAGGGGCAAGAGCCTGAGCTGTCTTTGGCATCAGCTGCATCAATCCCATCGCACCAGCGCTCGACTTAACATCGTGCGCGTAAGCGCTTTCTCGACGCATAATACCGTAAGCCCAAGCAAGCGATACATCATGCTGATCTGCTTTGGGGCGCACAATATCTTGGTAGGGCGTTGCAAAACGAAGCGTTGTGTAGTTCCAATGTTCTGGTTTACCCAAAGCCAGTACGGCAAAAGAATGCCAGCCCATAGATTGAGCTAACTGAGCATAACCTGGTACAGCATCGGCATTCACTTTTTGATTGTTACGGGCATATACCCACTCACGCCAAGCGATATCCTTTAATCCCACCTCGTACAAGGCTTGTAAACGTTGTCCCAAGGCAGATTGATGTGCTAGCGCTAATTGTTCAGCGGTGACTGGTTGTGTATTGAGCTTGTAGTCTTTGCCTAACTGATCAGCTGCCATAAAGCCATAATAACTGCGTTGAGTAGCTAGCTTTTCCCATAAAGGCTGCGCCAAAGCAGCTTGATTGGTTTGTGTTAAGGCTTTGGCACGCCAGTAAGTCCAGGCTTCTTGTGGCATATCAGCAGGCAGTTGTTGTGTCAGCTGGACGAGCTGTTGCCAATCAGAATCTTTTAATGCTTGCTGCAACAAGGGCAAAAGACTAGATTCATCGTGCACGCTGGCATCTATTTTCGCCAACCATGATAATTTTTGTTCTGGTTGCAGCTTAGCTAATTGCAGATAGAGTTGCTTTTCTACTTTGACCTGATCGGTTTCGTTTAACTTAAACGCAGACTTTCCTTCGTTCCACACAGCCAATGCCTGTTCCGCATTTTGTTTGAGGTATTGCTGAATGATCCAGATGAAAGCTTCTGCATCTTGCTCTCGCTGAGCAAAAACGGTTTGCTCTATTAACCGTTGCGCATTAGTAGCTAAATTACCGCTCAACAAAGAAAGCATGGTTTGATGATAGACTTTAAGTGACTCAGGGACTTGCGCTTGTTTACGAGTGGCTTCGTCAATACGGCCATTATCATAAAGCTGTTTTAATTTTGTTTGCCACAAGACGTCTGATAGCATTTGGCTGCTTTCAAGTTTTTGATAGACTGCCGTGCAATTAGCACTGGGTTTTTGCTCACTGAGCCAACGCGCCGAAGTTTCCGCCAACCAAGCATTGTTATCCAAGAATCCGGTTGCAAATTGTGCTGATAACACAGAGCAACGCGCATTACCTTGCGTCAAATGATCTTGATAACTAATGAGTTGTAACCAGTCCTGACGTGCTTCCAGCTGTTCCGCCCAACGTTGAGCCAGCTGATTCGCCCAGCTTGTGTCAGAAAATTGTTGTATATAGGCAGCAATGGCGGCTGAGTAGCTATGATCATTCACCACTGACTTGAGCCACTGATAACGAGCAAAAGCTTCTAAAGGTGTTTGATTAAACTCAGCCGCCATGGTTTCTGCTTGCTTAGGGTTGCTAACAGCAATTTTTTCAATTTGCATGAGACGTTCCCCACGCTCACTCAATAGAGGAGCAGGAGGAGCAACATGAATTCGATGCTTGCTTGTGTTAATTGGTTTAGTTGCTGATTTAGCTTTGTCGCCAGTGTTGGAACTAGATAAGGCCAGAGGCGACACACAGAAACAAGCCACTGCAGTTATTAAGGCCGTAATGTGAGAGGCTTTATTGCTGGTCATATCTTTTACCCTTATAGCTCACGCTTGTTAATGCATATT
>NCFI01000115.1 GCA_002281095.1 Thiotrichales bacterium 35-46-9
AAAAAAATTAATTATTTTTAGGGTGTTAAGGGATTGTCTAGGCTTATGGCTTATCATTATAGTGAGATTCCGTTACACCATCTTGCCATTGACTGGCGTTGAAGCCTTGTTGGTTTAACCAAGCAACGGCATCGCGGGCATAGAGGCAAAAAGGACCGCGACAGTAGGCAACCACGGGTTTGTCTTTTGCTAAACTGTCGGCTTTGCTTTCCAGTTCATGGATGGGTAGTGACAGTGCATGGGGTAAATGTGCATGGGCAAATTCAGCACTGGGTCGAACGTCAATGAGTTGAATCTGTTGCAGTTCTGCTAAGCTAATTAGCTCTTCGACGGAATCAATGTCAGTCGTTCGCTGAGGGGCAATATCTGTTAGCTGTTGTTGCAGTTCGGGTAGTTGTTCAGCGGCCAAGCGATGCAAAATTACCCAAAGCTGAGCGATTTGCTCATTGGCAATTTCATAGCGGCGATATTTTCCTTCTTGCTTGACGCGCACACACTGAGCTGATTTAAGTGCTTTTAAGTGAGCGCTGGTTAAGGCAATGCTCATTTCAGCTTCCTCTGCTAATTGCTCTACCGTTTTTGGTGATTGCGCTAGAAGTTCGAGGAGTTCGAGACGTTTGGGGCTGGCAATGGATTTGGTTAAGGTGGCAACTTGGGCAAATAGCTGGTCTTTAATCTGTCGATTGGTCATGATGTTTACCTGAAGTCAGAATGATGAGTCATTCTAACATTAATTGGATTGTTTGCCAGTTTGGTCATGCCGTTATGGCATAGCTCAGTAAGACTCCTGCTAAGGCACACAATAAGACATAGGCCCATAACGGCCAGCGAAAGACGGCTAATAAGGCCAAGGCTAACCCTAACCAGAGAAGATCCCATGCTGTGTGTAAGGCGTGTAACGCAATCGGATTCATGAGAGCAGCCAGTAATAAACCGACCACACCTGCATTGATTCCCCATAATGCCTGTCGCCAACGAGTGGAATGAATTAAGCTCTGCCAGTAAGGCAAAGCGATGATGACAAACAGCAGCGAGGGCAAGAAAATAGCGACACTGGCAATGGCGGCCATCAGCCAAAGGGGGAGCATCGTTTGTGGTAACACAGCGCCTAGGAAGGCAGCAAAGCTGAGCAAAGGCCCCGGCATGGCTTGCGTGATGCCATAACCAGCTAGAAAGATATCATCGCTGACACCCAGTTGATGAAAGCCATCGTAGAGCAAGGGCAGCACCACATGACCACCGCCAAACACCAAAGCGCCGGTTCTAAACAGATGATCGACCATGGATAGGATCGGATTCTCTAGCCAAATGGCAACCAGTGGCAGTGATATCAATAATCCAATTAACAAGCTTAGACTGACCAATACCTGACGATGCGTTAGCTTAACCTGCCATCTTGTGGCGGTTGTGCTAGTAACAGTGGATGACGACCAGATGAGTCCAAATAATCCTGCTAACGCCAGTAAGGCGATCTGCCACACGGCTGAGGATAACCAGAGTGCAAGCAGAGCAACAGCTATCGCGATTAGCCGTCTTGACCAGTCGGGACAGAGGTTTTTACTCATCGACCATAAGGCTTGTATAACAATGGCTACCGCCGCAATTGCTAGTCCCTGTAACAGTCCACTGGGTAAGTTGGCTTGAAAATAACTTAAACCATAGGCGATTGTAACCAGTAACAGGATTGAGGGCAGGGTAAAGCCTAACCATGCGGCAAGTGCGCCACGAATGCCGGCTTGTTGTAGCCCCAACGCCATACCCACCTGACTGCTCGTCGGGCCGGGTAATATCTGACACAGCGCCACCAGTTGTGCGTAATCGGCATCGTTTAACCAACGCTTTTCTTGTACCAAACTACGCTGAAAATAGGCTAAATGGGCAATCGGGCCGCCAAAAGCGGTTAAGCCGAGTTTGAGAAACGTGGTAAAGACGTGCCAGGGGGACATGGGTTTAACTCGTTGTGGTTTGATGTTAATTATAACTTAACTTTCACCCACCACCCCGACAAGAGCATAGCCATACCCACTAACCAGAAAGGGGTGAGTAGGTCTTGCGACCATTGCGCCAAGATACCCATCAGTAATGCGCCAATGGCATAGCCTAGATCACGCCAAAAGCGGTAAATGCCCAATAAGCTGGCACGTTGTTGTGCTGGTGAAATATCCGCCACAGCCGCCCCTAAGTTTGGATAGAGCATCGCCATGCCAATGCCCATCATGGCGGATTCGAGTGACCATAGCCAAACAGAACTGGTTAAGGGTAGTGCTAATACGCCTAAACCACACAACCACATCCCCCAGACAATTAAGGCTTTTCTGCCGATTTTGTCGGACAAAGGACCTGTAATGAGCTGAGATGCTCCCCATATCACGCCATAAATGGCAATGATGCCACTGGCTTCGATGAGCGATAGGGATTTAGATATAAAAAACACGGGCAAGAAAATCCAGACAATGGCATCGGTGAATTTTTCGACTAAGCCCGCTTGGTTTAGGGCGATGAGTTGCGGATGTTGCAAACTGGCAAAGCGGAACAGTTGCGCTAAGGTCATTTGTTCGGTGTTAATGGTGTTGGTGCTTGATGTTTGATGGTGTAATCTTGCCCAAGGCATGGTGTCTTTTACGCCAAACACGGTCAGCAATAATCCAGAACCGATGACGATGATACTAAGTATGGCCAAAGCATCGCGGGCACCCCAAAGTTCGGCAAAATAAGCGGTGAGCAGCCCCGCTAAACCAACAGCGGCATAGCCAGAAAATTCATTTAAGCCATTGACCAATCCTTTTTGATGTCCGTGAGCTAAATCGAGTTTGCTGTTGAGTGCCATCGACCATGCCAAGCCCTGATTAAAGCCAAGCAATACCGTTGCCGATACCACCCACCACCAATTTTGTGCGGCGAAAAGCAATAAGGGAATCGGTAAAGCAACTAACCATCCCCAGAGTAATACCTGCTTACGACCATAGCGATCGCTGAGCTTACCGGCAAAGAGATTCATGGTAGCTTTAATCAACCCGAACACCACGACAAAGGTAGTGAGTAAAAAAAATTGGTCGTTACCTAAACCAAACTCACTTTCCGCTAAGCCGGGAAGGACGGTACGGGTCATACCGATGGTCAGACCCACTAAAAACACCATCAGCAGTTGCAAACCAAACTGCTGACGATTATGACGAATGCCGTGTGCAATCATGCGTTTTTACCGATATTAAAGTGGTAAAAGTCTTTAATGCCTTCGGGAACAGCGAGTGCAATTGAGGTGACGTTATCAATAAATTGATCTTTATTGCGGATAAGGCTAGGGTTGTGGCGTTTTTCAAAGCCAATGGTCGAAGCAGGTTTGGCACTGATGCCACCACCACAGACGCTACCCGCCATGGCACCGGCATAAATTTCTAAATGATCGGGTAAGGACAATAAACGACCATAAATAGAATCGTATAGCTTACCAGCCATTTCTTGTTCACGACCGTGTAGGTCCGGACGTCCAACGGCACCAGGGAAAAGGGTATGACCTGTCAAAACAAACCAAGGCTCATGACAACGGCTGTTGTCGGTGACTAATAAAGAAATATCGTCTTCGGTATGACCGGGTGTGTGAATAATTTCGACGCCGACATTACCAGCTGTGAGGTGTTGTCCGTGCGATAAGGCATGATAGGCAAACTCGGTTTTGGCACTTTCATGCAGGCAGTATTTCGCGCCTGTTTTGTCTGCCAGTTCACGACCACCCGAATAGTGATCGGCGTGTAAGTGGGTGTCGATAACATAGAGAATGTTAACGCCTCTTTCTTCAGCCATTTGCATAAAAGTATCGACATCTTCGGGTAAGACATCGACAGCGACGGCAGCACTTTTACCTGCACAGCCAAACAAATAAGACAGAGAAGAGAAAGATGTACGATGTTGAATGAAAAAC
>NCFI01000017.1:0-22162 GCA_002281095.1 Thiotrichales bacterium 35-46-9
ATGGTGCGGTGTATCAAAAGGCAGCGATTGGAGAAGGTGCGTTGGGTTATGCGGTTGACCATTCGGCTTTTACTTATCTGATTAATCAACAAGGCGTTTTGGTCACTCAACTACCTCATGACACTTCTGGTGCAGAGTTTGTGGTCGCCATTCGCTCTTTACTCAAGTGAATGAAACATTCTAAATTAGAGGATAGTGCTTATGAAATTCAATCTATTAACGGCTAGCTTACTCATGTCGCTCAGCCTAGGCGTTCAAGCCTCTGTCAGTGAGCAAATTACGGTTAAAGACGGTTTTGTGCGTGAAGTTCCGCCCAACCAAACGATTTCAGCCGCCTTTATGACCTTACAGAATAACGATATGAGCGATCATAAAGTGGTAAGTGCCACCTCACCAGCCGCTAAGGTGGTTGAACTGCATACTCATACCCACGAAAATGGCATGATGAAAATGCGTCAAATTCCACAAATTGATTTGCCCGCTGGCAGTGAGGCTATGCTCAAACCGGGCGGACTTCATATTATGTTAATCGACCTAACAGCACCTTTATCATCGGAAAAAATGGTACCCGTTACCATTAAGTTTGAAGACGGTAGTGAAAAGACGCTGGAATTACCCGTTAAATCCGTTAAACCGATGGGTAATATGGGGCAGATGAAGCACTGAAAACGCACTCGTTTGGCTGATAACCAGCTCAATACTTAAAGCCCTATTTAGGGCTTTTTGTCTAATTCCACAATCAACTTTTCCAATTTAGTGCGATAGTGTTCTACGCTGGTTATGCCGACGATATTTTCTGCAATTTTATTGCCTTGAGCATCGATGGTCACTAAAGTAGGAAACAAACTGGTTTTGTACTTAACCTTTAAATTACGAATCTGATCGTAACCTAGGCCACGTACATAATGCCAATCGGCATCGGACACTTGTACCACCTCACTGAATTGCATCGGATGAATATGACCTGACTCAATCAATGGCTCGATAACCTGATTGCGCATGGTGATACACGATGAGCAGCCTGGAATAGTGAAGAGGAGAAACTGCCAGTGATGCGCTGGTATTGCTTGCACTTTAGTGGGTTCTTTTTTAGTGCTAATTTCTGCAGCATGACTGATCGCAATCTGCGAGACAACTAAAGTTGCAAGTAACATCGAAATGAGTGGCTTCATGGTTATATCCTTATCTTATTACTCACCTGATAGAATGACGAAGACATAGCAAACTACCAAGCGTTAGTTTGATAATGCCTCAATCAATCTGACAAAGCAATAGCCAGAACAAATTATTGCGATTGAACACTGGCGCATTGCCCACAACAAGAGCTATCAGGTAAAATGGCGGGTCACGTCATCACATTTTCGGAAAGTTAGTTACTATGTCTCAACCATCGCGCCGTATGCTGGTTACCAGCGCCCTGCCTTATGCCAATGGCCCCATTCACTTAGGCCACATGGTGGAATATATCCAAACGGATATCTGGGTGCGATTCCAAAAATTAATGGGCAACGACTGCACCTATGTCTGTGCTGATGACGCTCATGGCACACCCATTATGTTACGCGCGCAAAATGAAGGCATCACTCCCGAAACCTTGATTGGACGTATCTGGCAAGAACATACGCGCGACTTTGCTGGTTTTGGCATTGGTTTTGACCATTATCACAGTACCCATTCCGATGAAAATAAAACCTTGGCGCAAGGTATTTACATCAAGCTACGCGAAGCAGGTTTGATCAGTGAAAAAGACATCGAACAAGCCTATGATCCCGAAAAAGGCATGTTCCTGCCCGATCGCTTTGTCAAAGGCGAATGTCCTAAATGTGGTGCTCACGACCAATATGGTGACAGTTGCGAAAGCTGCGGAGCAACGTATAGCCCGCTGGACATGAAAAACCCTGTTTCGACCATTACCGGCGCCACTCCCGTTGCTAAAACCTCTCGTCACTACTTTTTTGAACTGCCAAAATTACAAGCTTGGTTATCTGACTGGATTCGGACTGAAGGTCGTCTACCTAGTCAGCTCGTCAATAAATTAGACGAATGGTTCAAAGATGACTTACAACCTTGGGATATTTCTCGTGACGCGCCCTACTTCGGTTTTGAAATTCCCGATACCGTTGATAAGTTTTTCTATGTCTGGTTAGACGCACCCATTGGATACATGGGTAGCTTCAAAGCCTATTGTGACAAAACGGGCGTTAATTTTGATGACTATTGGAAAGCAGACAGTGACGTTGAGCTCTACCATTTTATTGGTAAAGACATTGTTTATTTCCACACCCTATTTTGGCCTTCGATGTTACACGCAGCCGGTTACCGTACCCCGACTGCTGTTTTTGCGCACGGTTTTCTAACCGTTAATGGTCAGAAAATGTCGAAATCTCGCGGTACATTTATCACTGCTGAAGCCTACTTAAACCATCTGCCCGCCCAAGCCTTGCGTTATTATTTTGCCGCTAAATTGTCTAATCGTGTTGAAGACATTGATTTAAGTATGGAAGACTTTGTACAGCGCGTTAATAGCGATTTGGTGGGCAAGTTGGTGAATATTGCCAGCCGCTGCTCAGGCTTCATTCATAAGTTTTTCGATGGTAAGCTCGCAACGCTCAACGCAGATCATGCGGCATTACTTGCCCCTTACCAACAAGCGTCCGATTCGATTGCGCGTCTTTATGAGCAACGTGAATTTGGTCAAGCCATGCGTGAGATTATGGCACTGGCCGACCAGGCTAACGCTTGGATTGCCGAAGTCGCTCCTTGGCAACTGGCTAAAGACGAGCAAAAACGTGAGGCACTGCATCAATCAGCCAGTTTAGCCATTAATCTATTCCGTGTATTGATGGTTTATCTCAATCCTGTGCTGCCAGACATGGCGAATCAAGCACGCGCCTTCTTACAAGAAAGCGACTGGAATTGGCAAAGTGCGCAGACAGCATTAGAAAATCACCGCATTGCGCCTTATGCTGCCTTATTTACCCGTTTAGAAATGAAACAAGTCGAGGCCATGATGGCTGAAAATGCACAAGCGGTCGCCGCACAACCCCAACAAAAAACCGAAACGACAACGGTAACTAGCAAAGCCAGCAAAGTGACTGAACCCACTCAAACTGACTTCGTACCCGAAGCCATTAGTGAAGAGATTGTTATCGAAGACTTCATGAAGCTGGATTTGCGTGTTGCGCGTATTATCAAAGCTGAACACGTTCCCGAAGCCGATAAGTTGGTCAAGCTGACGCTTGATATTGGCGTGGGCACACGTCAAGTGTTTGCCGGTATTAAATCGGCATTCAGTCCTGAGCAATTAGAAGGACGCATGACAGTGATGGTAGCTAACCTAAAACCACGTAAAATGCGTTTTGGCATGTCCGAAGGTATGGTACTGGCGGGTAGCGGTGATGGTGGCCTTTATCTACTCACACCCGATTGTGGTGCTCAACCTGGAATGCGTGTCAAGTAACTGGAATCAAACCAAGGTAATAGCATGACCGACATCATCACTATCCTCATTGGTACCGTGCTCGTTAATAACTTCGTGTTAGTGAAGTTTTTGGGCTTGTGTCCTTTCATGGGCGTATCGAAAAAGACGGATGGTGCGCTAGGTCTTGGCCTAGCAACGACTTTTGTGCTCACCTTATCGAGTATTCTGTCTTATCTGATTCATACTTACCTGCTGGTTCCTTTTGATGTCGAGTTTTTAAGAACCGTTGCCTTTATTTTAACTATTGCAACGGTCGTTGGCTTTACCGAAATGGCCATGCATAAGCTCTCACCGGTGCTCTACGCCATTTTGGGAATTTATTTACCGCTCATTACCACTAACTGTATTGTATTAGGTGTGGTGTTGCTGAACGTGCAAGAACAACACACGCTATTAGAAGCTGCCCTTTATGGCTTTGGAGCGGGAGTGGGGTTTGCTATGGTGCTGGCTATTTTCGCTAGTTTACGAGAAAGACTCGCTGTCGCTGATGTACCGGTAGCCTTTCAAGGCAGTGCCATTGCCCTAATTACCGCTGGCATTATGTCGATGGGCTTTATGGGCTTCTCAGGACTGGTTAAATGACAGCACTGGGGCTTTTTACCTTACTGGCTTTAGCCTTTGGCGGTTTGTTAGCTTGGGCCTCGCATCGCTTTCGTATCGAAGGCAATCCGCTGGTTGAGCAAATTGATGCTCTGCTGCCACAAACGCAATGTGGTCAATGTGGTTACCCTGGATGTAAACCCTATGCCAATGCGGTTGCCAGCGGCGAAGCGGACATCAACTTGTGTATTCCGGGTGGTGAAGTCACCGTGATTGCCTTGTCTGAACTGACAGGTCGTGAGGTCAAACCACTAGCGGCTGAAGCCAAACCCAAGCAAATTGCTTTTATTAAAGAAGAAGACTGTATTGGTTGCGTAAAGTGTATTGCAGCCTGTCCTGTCGATGCTATCTTGGGTGCTGCTAAATTTACCCATACAGTGATTACCCATGAATGTACCGGTTGTGAACTCTGTATTCCAGTTTGTCCAACTGATTGTATTATAATGGAAAACATTCCTGTTACGCCACAAAATTGGCAATGGGAGAAGCCCAAAGGCGCTGTAGGTGAAAAAACATCATGATCATTGGACGCTGGATTCAACAATTTGATCAATGGCTGAGTCGTTTAACCACTGGGGTGAGTTTTCACGGTGGTGTGCATCCCGCACAACATAAGCTGATCTCTACGCATCAACCCATTCAAACACCGCCTTTAGCTGACAAGCTGATTATTTCCTTAACCCAGCATGTGGGTCCCGCTTCCATACCCTTGGTTGAAGTGGGTCAGCGCGTACTTGGTGGGGAGCTGATTGCCCGTTGTGCTCCGCCTTTAGGCGTTCCCTTACATGCTCCCACCTCAGGCATGATTGTCGATATTGGTGACTACCCCACCAGTCATCCTTCAGGGTTACCAGGCCCTTGTATTGTGTTACAGCCAGATGGGCTGCATGAACTTAAGGCTTTCCAACCTAAAGATAGACCCAATAGCGTTCAGAGTTTAAAAGCGATTCTATTACATGCCGGCATCATTGGCATGGGCGGTGCAGGCTTTCCCAGCTTCCGAAAAATTGCCAATAAAGCGGGGCAAATTCATACATTGATTGTTAATGCCGCCGAATGCGAACCCTACATAACCTGTGATGATATGCTCATGCGTGAAAGACCTCATGAAATTATCGAAGGGGCGCTGATTACTGCGCATGCGCTGGGTGCGAAGAAAGTTATTATTGGTATTGAAGACAATAAACCCGAAGCGGCTTTGGCGATGCGCCAATACCGTCCCATGCCTGAAAGTGATAGTCATATTCAGGTTGAAGTGACGGTGGTGCCCACCATTTATCCGATGGGCAGTGCCAATCAACTTATTACCCAACTCACTGGAAATGAAATTCCTAGCGATGCCCATAGCACCGACCTAGGATTGGTGATGTTTAACGTCGCTACACTGGCAGCGGTATACCGCGCTGTCATTATTGGCAAGCCGGTGATGAGCCGCGTTGTGACGGTAACGGGTTTTGCCATCGACAAGCCTTGTAACGTCGAAGTACCCATAGGAACACCGTTTGAACATCTGGTCAACTGGGCCGGACTGCAAACGCCTCACGCACCCTGGCTCATGGGTGGACCTATGATGGGCACACCGATTCATCACCCGCAAACACCCGTGATTAAAACCAGTAACTGCATTTTGGTCAATTTGCCAGAACCAGAAAGCGAGACGCTGCCTTGCATTCGTTGCGGAGCTTGTATGGACGCTTGTCCCATTAATCTCTTGCCACAACAACTCTATTGGCATGCCAAGGCAGAAGCGCTCGACAAACTCGAAGCCCTGCACTTAAAAGACTGTATTGAATGCGGTTGCTGTGCTTATGTCTGCCCCAGCCAAATCCCTTTAGTACAATATTATCGTCATGCTAAAGTGGCGGTGAAAAAGGATAAAGCAGAAAAAGAAGCTCAACAGCGTGCTAAACAACGTCATGAAGCACAATTAGCCCGTAAAGAACAAGAAGCACGAGAAAAGGCAGAACGTCTCGCCGCCAAACGCGCAGCCATGATGGCCGCTGAACAAGCCGAGAAGGCTGCTGATGAAGCCCCCAAGGAACTGACCTAATATGCAAAGCCCAATCATTCATGCTTCCCACTACGACTGGGGACAACAAAATGTACGTAAGGTGATGATGCAGGTGCAAATGGCGGCAACGCCTGCTTTGTTGGTTCACATCTATTTTTATGGTATCGGCATTTTGGTACAAATTGCCATTGGTCTTGCTTTTGCCTTGGTTGCCGAAGCGATCATGCTCAAACTACGTGATAAACCCCTTAAACCCTATTTAACGGATTGGTCAGTGGTACTCACCACCATCGATATTGTTTTCTGCCTTCCCCCCACCTCTCCTTGGTGGATCATCGCCCTAGCCAGCTTATTTGCGGTGGTTGTCGCCAAACACTTGTTCGGTGGGCTGGGCTACAATATTTTTAATCCGGCCATGGCAGGCTACGCTTTTGTCCTTCTTTCTTTCCCTGCAGTGATGACGGTTTGGCATTTACCCCATCATTTGGTCGCCGCTCCACTTGACGCTTGGCAAACCGTTCAACTGATTTTTACTGGTCAACTGCCGCCTCATTTATCACTCGATGCCCTGACCGGAGCAACTCCCTTAGAGGCGGCACGAACAGGTATTCTCAATGATCAGGGGCTTTCTAGCATTTACGCCAATGAAATCGTTTTTGCCGGACAATCTTTTGCCACCAGTCAGTTCTGGTTAAGCATGGCCTTCTTAGCAGGTGGTCTGTGGTTGCTTTACAAAGGCGTCATTCGCTGGCAAATGCCCGTGGGTTTTATTGCCACCATCGCCATTTTAGCGACAGGTTTTAACCTATATGACGCTGAACGTTATGCCAGTGCCAACTTCCATCTGTTATCGGGAGCCACCTTATTTGCCGCCTTTTTCATCATTACCGACCCGGTAACGGGCAGCACCACACCCAGCGGACGCTTGTATTTTGGCATGGGAATTGGCGCTTTGGTCTATATCATTCGCACTTGGGGTGGCTATGCCGATGCCATCGCTTTTGCGGTGCTGATGATGAATATGCTCGTGCCTTGGATTGATGCCATGACCATACCGCGTGTTTATGGTCATGGCGTGGTCAAAACGACAGGTTCTGCACATGAACGCCATTAAGCCTTTCATCATCACCGCCACTAAGCTCGCTGCTTTTGCTGGCAGTGCGGCTGTTTTGCTTTATGTTATTTATCAGTTTGCACAACCGGTACAACAGCAGAATCAACAAAAAGCCCTATTACTGCAACTCAATACCCTTGTTGCTGCAGAGCATTACAATAATGCCTTAACTCAAGACAAGCTTACGCTTAGTATTCCAGCATTATCCGCTAAAAAACCGGTAACGATTTACCGTGCCAGAAAAGATCAACAACCCGTTGCGAGTCTATTAACGGTCACCGCTCATAATGGTTATTCAGGTGACATTCACTTATTGGTGGGGATATGGGCCGACAATCGACTGGCTGGGGTGCGAATTCTGGCACATAAAGAAACTCCAGGTCTGGGCGATTACATCGAAGCTGAGCGGGATGAATGGATTCATCAATTTAGAGACAAATCTTACCAAACCACACCGCAAAGTCGCTGGAAAGTGAAAAAAGATGGCGGCGATTTCAGCTATCGTACGGGCGCTACCATTACCCCCAGAGCCATCGTCTCGACAGTAGAAAAAACACTCGCTTGGGTCAGTCAACACCAAGATGAAGTCTATGCACCCCTAGCAACGCCAAGCTCTGGAGGTCAGCCATGAATAGCAAACTCAGTGAATACCGTCATATTTTTATAGATGGTCTCTGGCATAACAACTATGCCCTAGTCGCTTTATTGGGATTATGCCCGCTGCTCGCGGTCAGTAATAATGTAGTCAATGCCTTGGGACTGGGTATCGCGACCCTATTCGTGCTGACGCTTTCTAATGGTGCTGTTTCCGTTATTCGTCACTGGATTACGCCCGAAATTCGCATTCCTGCTTATATTACCGTCATTGCTGGGTTAGTCACTTCTGTCGATTTGCTGATGTCTATGTGGTTACCCAGTTTACATAGCGTCTTGGGGATTTTTATTCCGCTGATTGTGACCAACTGTATTGTATTGGCGCGTGCTGAAGCTTATGCCAGTAAGAACAGTGTTGATAAAGCCCTCATTGATGGCTTTTCGATTGGCTTAGGTTTCTTGGTAGCACTGGTTATTTTGGGTGGCATGCGTGAACTCTTGGGTAACGGCACCCTCTTTGCTCAAGCCGATTTACTCTTCGGTGCCGTGGCAAAAGACTGGACACTACACATCATCGACTTAAACTATGGTTTGTTGATGGCGATATTGCCACCCGGTGCCTTTATTGGACTGGGACTAATGATTGCCGCTACTAATGCGATTAAAGCCAAACAAAAGAAACAGCAAGCCACTATTAGTGTTGCCATTACCGATATCGGTGTTAAAGAAGGTCAAAGCGCGTGACACAGTTGGCCATCAAACCGAGTAAACAAATGACCAAAGCACAGGCGCTCGAATTTTACGATGCGCTGGCGCACTCCATTCCCAACCCCACTACTGAGCTTAATTTTAACAGCCCATTCGAACTCCTAACCGCAGTACTCTTATCAGCGCAAGCGACCGATGTTGGCGTCAATAAAGCCACCCTTGGCTTATTCGCTGCTGCTAACACACCACAAGCAATGATAGACTTGGGCTTAGAAGGCATTAAAGACCACATCAAAACCATCGGCCTGTTCAACAGTAAGGCCAAGCATTTGCTAGAGACCTGTCACCGATTGGTTGATCAATTTTCCGGTGAAGTACCGCAAACACGTGAAGAGTTAGAGTCCTTACCGGGCGTGGGTCGAAAAACGGCTAATGTGTTGCTCAATACGCTATGGGGACATCCGACCATTGCTGTCGATACGCATCTGTTTCGCTTGGGTAATCGAACCGGACTGGCGGTCGGCAAAACACCCTTAGATGTGGAAAGAAAACTGCTCACCATCACACCCAAGCAGCATCTTAAAGATGCACACCATCTGCTCATTTTACATGGTCGTTACGTCTGCACCGCACGCGCACCTAAGTGCGCTCAGTGTGTGGCTAAAGCGCCTTGTCAGTGGAAAGAAAAAGATAAGTGAACCCCAGCTCGATGGGCTTTAAGCCTTATCGCTTTTCCAGGCATCCCAAATCAACAACACTGCACCGACACTGATGGCGATATCGGCCACATTAAAAGTGGGATAATGCCACACACCCCAGTAGAAATCGAGAAAATCGACCACGTGATGATAAACCATGCGATCAATCACATTACCAATCGCACCGCCTAACACCAAGGTTAAGCCTAAAATTAAACGACGCTGAGTCAGTTCAGTTTTACTTAACCAAATCACTAACGCCAGACTCACACCCCAAGCTAAGGCAATGAAAAACCAGCGCTGCCAGCCATCCTGATCGCCCAAAAAGCTAAAAGCCGCGCCAGGATTAAAAGCCAGCATGATATTAAACATCGGCATAATCGCAACGGGTTCATAAGGCGCTAGACTAGCCAAAGCCCACTGTTTGGTCAGTTGATCAAGGAGAATCACCACGAAAGCAATCCAAACCCATCTTAATCCACTGTATTGCCAACTGACAGGATTAGGCATAGTGTCGAACCTCGCCCTCACCAGCGACGTTATCGACACAGCGACCGCAAATGCCTTCATGTCCTTCGTGTGTGCCAACATCATCACGATGATGCCAGCAACGCTCGCACTTAGCATGTGCTGTTGGCGTTACGGCAAGTGAAACACCCGTCAATTCTGAAGCGACTGACTGCTCCGTCGCTTGCGCCAAAGGTTTGACGGAAACCGCTGAGGTAATGAGCACAAAACGCAGTTCATCGCCCAATAAGGCCAAACGAGTTTGCCAAGACTCATCGACAAACAAGGTAACTTCAGCGGTTAAGGAACCTTTAATCGTGCCAGCCGCACGTTGCACTTCTAACTGCTTGTTCACTTGATCGCGCAAGTCCATCATCGATTGCCAGAAACCCTCATCAAATGACGTTTGCTCGCTCAGCAAAGGACGTAAGCCATCATACCAATGGACGGTAAAGACACTATTTGTCTCCATATTACCCAATTCAGCCTGCATGGTTTGCCAAATTTCATCACTGGTATAACTGAGCACAGGGGCAATCCAGCGCACCATCGCTTGCAATACGTGGTAAAGCGCGGTTTGTACCGAGCGATGCGCTTGTGAACCTTGCTTGGCCGTGTACTGACGATCTTTAATAATATCTAAGTAGAAAGCACCCAAATCGACGGCGCAGAAATGATGCACCGCCTGTACAATTTGGTGGAACTGATAGGCATCATAATCGGCAATGACTTGTTGCTGGATGTGGTGCGCACGATGCACCACCCACTGATCTAAAGCCACCAACTCCGTTAACGGCAACGCCTGTTCTGGCTTAAAGCCCTTTAGGTTAGCTAATAGGAAACGAGCGGTATTACGAATACGACGATAGCTGTCGGCAATACGGGCAATGATTTCACTAGAAACGGTCATCTCGTAGCGGTAATCGCTAGAGGCAATCCACAAACGCAGAATATCGGCGCCAAATTTATCGCAAATTTCTTGCGGGGCAACCACGTTACCCTTAGATTTCGACATCTTCTTACCATCAGCATCGACGGTAAAACCATGCGTCAGCACCGATTTATAGGGAGCAGTGCCATCCATTGCTAAGGAAGTTAACAAGGATGATTGGAACCAACCACGATGTTGGTCTGAGCCTTCTAAATACAAATCGGCAGGGCGAGAAACGCCTTCACGCGTTTCCAACACACAGCTATGGGTAACACCTGAGTCGAACCAGACATCGAGAATGTCTTGTACTTTTTCATACTCACTGGCCTCATTACCGAGTAAGCTGGCGGCATCCAATTCATACCAAGCATCAATACCGTCTTTTTCGACCAAATTGGCGACGAGGCCCAGTAGCTCACTGGTGCGTGGGTGCATTTGCTGCGTTTGTTTGTGGACAAAAATCGCGATCGGCACACCCCAATGGCGTTGACGAGAAATACACCAATCGGGGCGACCATCAATCATGGCATTAATACGACCCTGACCCCATTCGGGTACCCAGTTCACTTTCGGAATCGCTGCCAGTGCTTGATCACGCAAGCCGGCTTGCTCCATGCTAACAAACCACTGAGGCGTAGCACGGAAAATGAGGGGTGTTTTAGTGCGCCAGCAATGCGGATAACTATGGGTAATGGCTTGGTGATGAATCAAAACCGATTTTTCACGCAATAATTCCAACACCTTAGCGTCAACACTTAACACTGACTCTCCTGCAAACAGGGGTGTACCGTCAATATAACGACCACTGCCATCCACTGGGCAGTTTACGGGCAAGTTATAACGCAAGCCCACTTGGAAGTCTTCCACGCCATGCGCAGGAGCGGTATGCACCGCACCCGTACCGGCATCTAGGGTGACGTGTTCACCAACAATCACCGGTACCTGTTTATCGAGGAAAGGATGTTGAAGCGACAGCCCCTCAAGACCTGCCCCGCTACCTGTTGCCAACACCTGATAATCAGCAATTCCATAACGCCCCATAATCGCTTCCAATAAACCTAACGCAACAATAATGCGTTCAGCGATGCCATCTCGCTCAATTTGCACTAAGGCATATTCTAGCTCGGCATTCAAAGCAACAGCTTCATTGGCTGGTAAAGTCCAAGGCGTGGTTGTCCAAATGACCACTGAACAACGCCCTTCACCTCGTTTAGGCAAATGGGTAGCATTCCAACGGCTAAAAATTTGATCTGGTTCAACAACGGCAAAAGCCACATCAATGGCATTCGAACGCTTATCGGCATATTCCACTTCAGCTTCTGCCAATGCCGATTGAGCACCCACACTCCAATAAACAGGTTTAAGACCCAAATAGAGATGATTGTTATCGACTATTTTCGCTAGCGCACGTAACTGATTGGCTTCAAAACTAAAATCTTTCGTTAAATAAGGGGCTTCCCAATCACCCAGCACTCCCAAACGCTGAAAATCTTTTTTCTGACGTGCTACCTGAGCATCGGCATAATCACGGCAGGCTTGACGGAAAGCACGCGCATCCAGCTTAACCCCTACCTTACCCTCGGCTTTTTCAACATTCAGCTCAATCGGTAAGCCATGACAATCCCAGCCCGGAATATAAGGCGCATCAAATCCCGATAAGACTTTCGATTTAACGATCATGTCTTTGAGCACTTTATTAACCGCATGACCAATATGAATATCACCGTTCGCATAAGGGGGGCCATCATGCAACACAAAGCTTGGGCGACCTTGACGAGCCGCGCGCATTTGCCCATAAATATTGCCTTCTTGCCAAGATTTCAAACGCTCTGGCTCTCGTTTAGGCAAGTCACCACGCATGGGAAACTGAGTGTCGGGAAGATTCAACGTCGATTTGTAATCAGTCATGGAATTAGGCTCAAAAAGTGCAACAAAAAAATGAACTCTATTTTAACAGAACAAAGCGTTAAGCCCCACAAAATCAGGCAATAAAAAACCCCGCAAGCGGGGTTTTTCATAAACGCGTTCAGCGACTAAAATGAATTAGTACTGAGGACGGCGTTGGAAAGCTGGACGTGGGCCATCTTTCTTAGGCTCAGACACGTTCACTTTAAGTGGGCGACCTTTCATGTCAGCGCCGTTTAGTGCTGCAATCGCTGCATCACCTTGAGCGTTGTCTGGCATGTCCACAAAGCCGAAGCCTTTAGAACGACCAGTTTCACGGTCTTTAATAATGGTTGCACGAGTTACTTCACCGTGAGGTGTGAACAGTGAACGTAAATCGTCTTCGCTAATGGTGTATGGCAGGTTGCCTACGTAAAGTTGCATATCTCAGTCTCATCATTCTGCATCTGGGAAAAGCTGTTTATTCACCGATGCGAGCGAATCAAACAGTGTCGTTTGGTGAATTACCATTCAACGTTAGGGCTAGTGTAGCCTAATTAACCCCTTGTTAATATGTTTTTTTGATGAAATTGCAACTTTTTTTTAGTTAAATTGATGGTGCCGCTCAATCCAAGCTCTCGCATTAACAACATCCTGTTGAATTTGTTGCATTAATTGATTAACAGAAGCAAATTTTTGCTCCTTGCGAATTTGCTGATAAAACTCAACACTTAAGGATTTTCCGTAGGCATCACCCTGCCAATCTAACACATGAACTTCTAATCGATGCTGCTGCCCATCGACTGTTGGTCGTTTACCAACATTAGCGACACCCCATAAAGGATGTGCAGATAGGCCATGCACTTGTACAATAAACACGCCAGTCAACGCGGGAGCATATTTAAATAATAAGTTTAGCGTTGGAAAGCCAATGGTACGACCCAACTTCTGTCCATGCAGTACCCTTGCCGTTACCTGATACCGTTGACCCAAAATTTCAGCAGCCTGAGCTAAGTCTGCTTGACTGAGCGCTTCTCGTAACCAAGTAGAGGCCAAACGACGACCATTCAGTTCGTAAGTAGGTGTTTGCGCCACGCGAAAACCCAACTCAGCGCCTAAATATTGCAGAGTAGCGAAATCGCCCTGTCGTTGAAGACCAAAGCGGAAATCATCACCGACCCACACAGAGCGACAATGAAGCTTATCCAATAAGACGGTTTGAACAAATTGACGTGGTGTGAGTGCAGCAAAGCGCGCATCGAATCGCGCTAACCCAACACGATGAATACCTAAGCGGCGCAAACCAGCCAATTTTTCGCCCAAACGCATTAAGCGCGGCGGTGCCTGTTCTGGGCGCAAATACTCCAATGGTTGTGGTTCAAACAACACCACAGCACTGGCCGCATTGAGCTGTTTGGCTTGCGCTTGTACTTCAGCCAGCAATTGCTGATGACCACAATGCAGGCCATCAAAATTACCAATGGTAACAACTGATGGTCGATATTCTGCAATGGGATTAAGCGTCAACAAATGCAAAAGCGTGTGTCCCTGTTAGTGTTCACGCGTTGCTGTGAAATGCAATTTGGGCCAACGCTCTTCGGTCAAGGATAAATTAACACGCGAAGGCGCTAGGTAACACAAATGACCTGCTGCATCATAAGCAAGGTTGTCTTTCGACTTGTCTAATAGCTTCTCAATTTCGGCTTTGTCGCCTTCTACCCAGTGGGCAGTGGCAATACTGACCGGCTCAAACAAGCATTTCACGCCGTACTCGTCTTGCAATCGGTGCGCCACCACGTCAAACTGAAGTATCCCTACTGCACCCAAAATCAAATCATTATTGAGCAATGGACGGAACAGTTGTGTTGCGCCCTCTTCCGATAATTGTGTCAGCCCTTTTTGTAAGGCTTTCATCTTTAACGGATCTAACAAGCGAGCGCGTCTGAACAACTCAGGCGCAAAGTTAGGAATACCGGTGAACTTTAACGCTTCACCTTGACTGAAGGTATCGCCAATTTGAATGGTACCGTGGTTATGAATACCAATCACATCGCCAGCAAAAGCTTCTTCTACCCCTTCACGGGCATTGGCCATGAAGGTAATTGCCTGAGCAATTTTCATCTCTTTACCGGTACGCACTTGTAGCAGCTTCATGCCTTTTTCATAACGACCCGACACTAGACGCATAAAGGCAACGCGATCGCGATGCTGCGGGTCCATATTCGCTTGAATTTTGAACACAAACCCGGTCATTTTTTCTTCGCTCGGCTCGACGAAACGTTCAGAACCATTACGTCCGTGCGGTTTGGGAGCAAAATCGACAAAAGCATCTAACAATTCTTGCAGACCAAAGTTGTTAATCGCCGAACCAAAATAAACCGGTGTTTGCTTACCGGCCATAAAGGCTTCTAGATCGAATGGATGACTCGCACCCTGTACCAATTCAATTTCTGCACGTAACTCTTCGGCCTGATCGCCTAGAACTTCATCCAACTCAGGATTATTAATACCCTGAATCATGCGACCTTCACTGGCTTTATCGTTGCTACTATTCTCGAACAATCGCACCGTATCATTCAATAGATGATAAATACCCTTAAAGCGCTTACCCATACCAATGGGCCAAACAATCGGCGCACATTGAATTTTTAACACGCTTTCTACTTCATCAAGCAGGTCTAACACCTCTCGCCCTTCACGGTCGAGTTTGTTGATGAAGGTTAAAATGGGGGTGTCGCGCAAACGACACACATCCATCAACTTAACGGTACGATCCTCAACACCCTTGGCACAGTCAATGACCATTAAGGCTGAGTCAACAGCGGTGAGCGTACGATAGGTATCTTCCGAGAAGTCTTCGTGACCCGGTGTATCGAGCAGATTAATAATGGCGTCACGGTAAGGAAACTGCATCACCGATGAGGTTACCGAAATACCCCGCTCTTTTTCTAGCGCCATCCAGTCGGAAGTGGCATGACGCGCAGCTTTACGCCCTTTGACCGTACCCGCTAACTGAATCGCACCCCCGAATAACAAGAGTTTTTCGGTAACCGTGGTTTTACCGGCATCCGGATGGGAAATGATGGCAAAGGTTCTACGGCGATCAATTTCATCTTGCCAAGGAATGGTCATTTGGCACCTCGTGAAGCTTCTTTTTGCAAGAAGTCGGCAATCAAGTCTTCTTCCACTGCTGATTTATCCTTGCCCTTGTCTTTACGCATTAAATCATCTTGTGTAATACCTAAAGCTAGCGTTAAAGACGAAGCCACGTAAACCGAAGAATAAGTACCAAAAGCAATACCAATAATCAGTACTAAGGCAAACAAGTGCAGCGCTTCACCACCGGTGAAGAACAAGACGACCACCACCAGTAAGGTGGTGAAAGACGTCATCACCGTACGAGAAAGGGTTTGATTAATTGCCGCATCCATCACTTCCTTCGGACTATAGCCTCGTAAGGTACGGAAGTTTTCGCGCACCCGGTCAAACACCACAATGGTATCATTAATGGAGTAACCAATAATGGCCAAAATAGCCGCCAATACGCTTAAATCGACTAACCAACCCATCCAGGCAAAAATACCCGCAACAATAATCACATCATGCACCACACCTAAAATCGCCCCCAAAGAGAAACGAATTTCGTAACGCACCGATACATACACCGTAATAATCAAAAAAGCGGCGATTAGGGCAATTAAGCCATCGCTGGCTAATTCATCACCCACTTGCGGACCGACAAATTCAGTACGCTTAATGACATGAGGATTGGCATCTACCGACAAAACCGCTAATAATTTTTCCGTTAAAGCCTGCGCACTGACATCTTCTTGAGAAGCGGTACGAATTAATACTTCGCGCGTCGAACCAAAATGCTGCACCACCGCCTGTTCAAACCCAGAAACAGACAGTTGTTGACGCAAAGGCTCTAACTCAACTGGCTGCTCATAGGCTACTTCGACGGTTAAACCACCGGTAAAATCAATACCAAAGTTAAAGCCTTTAGTAACAATACCCGCTAAACACACCGCTGTTAAAATCGCTGAAAACCACATCCAGTACTTCTGGTAGTTCATAAACGGGATTTTAGTGTCAACCAAACTTAAACCAAACATCACACTTCTCCCCTTACACCGACACACGGCTTACTTTTTTATTGCTATAAGTCCAATGCACCAGCAAACGAGACACCATTAAGGCGGTGAACATCGAGGTGATCACACCAATGGTCAGTGTGATGGCAAAACCTTTAATCGGACCTGAACCAAATGCAAATAACAATAAAGCTGTAAGTAACTGAGTCACGTGCGAGTCAGCAATCGTCCAGAAAGCTTTATCAAAGCCCGCTTGAATAGCAGCAAAAGTAGTATGTCCATTACGCAACTCTTCACGAATACGTTCGTTAATCAATACGTTAGCATCAACTGCCATGCCCATGGTTAACACAATACCAGCAATACCTGGTAGTGTTAAAGTCGCCTGCATCGTGCTTAACAAGGCCATAATTAAAAACACATTTGCCAAGAGCGCGATATTGGCGTACAGCCCTAATAACTTATAACGCCACAGCATGAACAAAAGCACAGCGACAAAACCAACAATAATCGACCAAACGCCTTTCTCGATGTTTTCTGCGCCCAATGAAGGACCAACGGTACGCTCTTCAACAATTTCCATAGGAGCTGATAACGCACCAGCACGTAACAATAAGGCAAGGTTACGCGCTTCGTGTACCGTATCTAATCCTGTAATTTGAAAACGATTGGCAAATTGGTCACGAATCACTGCGGCATTAATGACATCCTGCGTCGTCACACGTGTTTTAATCGTTTCGCCATCAACCACTTTGCTTTCGACGCGCGACTCGATAAACACCACGGCCATACGGTTGCCGACATTGGCTTTGGTGGTTTCGAGCATTTTACGTCCACCCGCTTCATCCAAGTTGACACTCACCATCGGAGAACCGCCTTGAGTGTCTAACCCAGACTTAGCATCGGTAACAGAATCACCGGTGACAATGACATCTGTCTTGAGCAGTAATTGGCGGCCATCACGCGAGCCATAAAGCTTGCTACCGGCTGGAACACGTCCCGCAATCGCTGCTTGCACATCGCCTTTTTCATCGACCAAACGGAATTCCAGCGTAGCTGTGGCACCTAAAATTTCTTTAGCACGGGCAGAGTCTTGCACACCAGGTAATTGAACGACAATACGACGCTCACCTTGCTGTTGAATCAAAGGTTCGGCAACACCCAATTCATTAACTCGGTTACGCAAGGTAGTCACGTTTTGTTGAACGGTCGATTTCTTAAACTCAGCAATAGCTGTTTTGTTAAACTGCCAGCGACTGGTCACACCTTCATTGTCCATCAAGACTAAATCAGGCAGATTTTTTTCAATCAATTGGCGAACTTTCTCAAAACTCACATCCTGACCTTCGCGCAGCTGAAGCGTAAAAATTTCATTTTCAAGCGCTACTTCTTGATAACGAATTTGCTCGTTGCGCAGTAAGCGCTTTAGGTCTGTGACGTGACGTTGATAGTAACCGGCGACCGCTGCATCCATATCCACATCGAATAAGAAATGCACACCACCGCGTAAATCGAGACCTAAAGGTGCCGGACGACCACCAATGCTGCTTAACCATTCGGGCGTGCTTGGTGCTAAGTTCAAGGCAACAATAAAACTACGTCCTAAACCTGATTTTAAGGTATCCTGCGCTTTAAGCTGAGTTTCAGTATCATTAAAACGAACCAATACCTGCCCATTATCCAACTCAACAGACTTAACCTCATAGCCCGCAGAAACCAAGGCTTGTTGCACTGAGCCCAACTCGCGTTCTGCTAAAGGATCGCCTTTAACTGAAGAAACTTGGATGGCTGGGTCTTCTGGATAAATATTCGGCAATGCGTAAACAAAACCAATAAAACATAACAATACAACAAGAATGGCTTTCCATAGCGGATAAATATTCGCTACAGAACGGGTATTGGGTTGAACGAGCATAGCTTATACCTTTGTCAAAATGACAGATGACAGAAAAAACGAAAGGGGCAAACTTGCCCCTTTTGTTAACCAATACGATTAAGCGTCAGCCATCGTACCCTTTGGCATGATATTAGCAATACTTTGTTTTTGTACTTTAACGGTCACATTGTTCGCAATTTCCAAATCAACAAAGGCATCACCAACATTAGTAATACGTCCGAGGACACCACCAAAAGTAACGATTTCATCACCTTTCTTAACGCCTTCGACCAGTGCTTTATGCTCTTTCACACGCTTTTGTTGTGGACGAATTAACAAGAAATAAAATACAGCAAACAATACCACCAGCATCAAAATACTGATCATGCTTTGTTCGGTTGATGCCGCAGCTTCGTTAGCATGTGCTGAACTGATTAAAAAGTCGATCATGGGAGTACTCTCTTTCCTAAAATAAAAAATCCGGTTAAATTTGCGCTATTATGCCACATCTAGAGCATCAACGCCCATAGCTTGTTCAGCATAAAACTGTTCAACAAAGGCATCGAATCGATCTTCATCTAGCGCCTTGCGAATATCTTGCATCAATTGCTGGTAATAATGCAGATTATGAATGGTATTTAAGCGCGCCCCTAAACTTTCTCTAAGTTTGTCGAGATGATGTAAGTAACCTCTTGAAAAGTTACGACATGCATAGCAAGAACAATGAGGATCAATCGGTTTGGTATCTTTCTTATAACGGGTATTACGTAACTTCATCACACCACGTCGGGTAAAAATATGGCAGTTACGCGCATTGCGTGTTGGCATAACACAATCGAACATATCCGCACCATGTCGCACCGCTTCCACCAAATCTTCTGGTTTGCCAATTCCCATCACATAACGTGCTTTATCGGTGGGCAACTGATGCGCTGTGTGATCTAAAATACGTGCCATATCCGCTTTAGGTTCACCTACTGACAAACCACCAATCGCGTAACCATCAAAACCAATATCAACCAGTCCTTTAAGTGAAATATCGCGCAAATCTTCGTACATACCGCCTTGCACAATACCAAACAAAGCACCCTTGCCTTGATAAGCATCACGAGAGCGCTGCGCCCAGCGTAAGGATAATTCCATCGAAAAACGAGCTTGATCGTGCGTTGCAGGATAAGGTGTACATTCATCAAAAATCATGACGATATCCGAGCCTAATACCGTTTGAATATGCATGGACTCTTCAGGACCAATAAAGATTTTAGCGCCATCAACAGGAGATTGAAACTTGACGCCCTGCTCGGTAATCTTGCGTAATTCACCTAAGCTAAACACTTGAAAACCGCCAGAATCGGTCAGAATCGGACCTTGCCAATTCATAAAATTATGTAAGCCACCAAATGATTCAATCACCTCTAAGCCAGGACGCAAAAACAAATGAAAGGTGTTACCCAATAATATTTGCGCACCAACATCGCCGACTTCTTCCGGTGAAACACCTTTGACTGCACCATAGGTACCTACTGGCATGAAGGCTGGCGTTTCTACCACACCACGCTCGAAAACCATGCGTCCACGACGCGCTTTACCCTGTTGCTTTAGCAACGTAAATTGCATTTTACTCATACTATTCTTTATTGTTTTACTAGCTCAACGGTAGCAATGCCGTTTAATATCTGATTCATTTGTGCTTCATTCGGCACATCAACTGATCCCATCCAACCTTCTGCGCTGTAGCAAGTCAGTCGGTAAATCATGGGCTGTTTAGATGAGGCAATACGCATTTGCACCATGGCTTGTGCTACGCGTTGACCTTCACGCATATCGTAAGGATAACCCATAGGACCAACTCCTAAACCGATACCACCTAGACGAAAACCGACACCAACGCCAATTGAAGCATCATTACTTCCGTAAAAACCAAAACCTTGACTGACATCTCCATGACGTTCATCTAACTGGCTAATACGAAAAGTATCTACTTGTATGATTTGAGCGCCATCGCTCTTTAACCAAGACTCAAAACTACAAACCGCTTCACTGCGATCAATACGATCAACGACACGCCCAGCTTGCACTGAAACTCTGGCCTTCTCACTGTCGATCACAATCGGCGTATGAATCGTTAACTTTCCAAGATTCTGTTGACTGGCTTCTGGTGGCAAAGGATTACTGGCGCAACCCTGTAAAATGATTGCCAAGGATATGGCAAAGAGTGATCTTAACATTAAGCATTTTCCTGAGTACAACGCGATAACAACATGGCATCACCATAACTGAAAAAACGGTACTGCTGTTGTACTGCATGGGCGTAAGCGGACATGATGCGCTGATAACCAGCAAAAGCACTGACTAACATTAATAATGTTGACTGTGGCAAGTGAAAATTGGTAATCAAGGCATCGACCACTCTAAACTCAAAACCCGGTGTAATGAAAATGTCCGTTTCACCAGAGTATGCAATCAATTCACCAGAGCGTGCTGCTGACTCTAAAGCGCGCACCACTGTTGTACCTACTGCAATCACTCGACCGCCATTAGCACGCGTTTGCGCAATCTTATCAACCAGTGCTTGACTGACATTAATGCGCTCAAAGTGCATATGATGATCTTCAACACGCTCAACCCTGACCGGTTGAAAGGTGCCTGCGCCCACGTGAAGTGTCAATGTTGCTGTTTCTACACCCTTAGCTTGGATCGCCTTAAGCAGTTCATCGGTAAAATGCAGCCCTGCTGTTGGTGCCGCTACTGCACCGGCTTCCTGCGCAAACACCGTTTGATAACGCTCAGCATCCGCTTCACCATCTGGACGTGCAATGTAAGGCGGCAAGGGTAAGTGTCCGATACGATCAAGCATTTCGAGCACAGGCTCATCAGTTAACCATTCAACCTTGAATAACTCCCCCTCTCTACCGAGAAAACGCGCTTGCACTCCACCCTCTAGTTCAAGAATCGAATGCATGGCTGGTTTTTTACTGACACGTAAATGAACCAATGCTTGTTGTTCTGGTAGCAAGCGCTCGATAAGCATTTCAAAACGCCCACCACTCGCTTTTTGTCCATATAAACGCGCTGGAATCACGCGCGTGTTATTAAGCACCAACAAATCATTCGCTTTTAAGGCATGCAGAACATCGCTAAACACACCATCTGTCAAGCTACCATCACAACCAACACCCAATAAACGGCTCGCCGCACGATCTGCTAAAGGGTACTGCGCAATGAGGGATTCAGGGAGATGATAGTCATAATCACTAACCAATTTTCCAGACATTAGTTCACTCACAACAACAGCTTATTAGTCTTGACTTTTTTTGCTACCATAAATGGTTAGGCTATGCCATGACAACTCATAACCCCGCTCATCAGCAATCGCTTTAATGCGTGATTCAATGATCGGATCAACAAACTCCTCAACCATGCCCGACTGCAAACACACAATATGATCGTGATTATCGCCCGTATCCAACTCAAAGGTGGAAATATTGTTTTCAAAATTGAGTCGACGCACGATACCAGCAGCTTCAAACTGTGTCAAAACGCGATATACCGTGGCCAAACCCACTTCTTCATCTTGTTCTAACAGCACTTTGTATACATCTTCAGCGGTTAAATGATGTTGATCGCCTGCACTTTCTAAAATTTCCAAAATTTTGACGCGAGA
>NCFI01000017.1:22221-23600 GCA_002281095.1 Thiotrichales bacterium 35-46-9
AGCGTCACTTTGAGCCCAGCTTTGCGCAGATCTGCTGTCTGTTTCATACAATAACATTCCTACTTTATGGTATTCCAATTCGGTTTACGGTATAGTTTAGCCTAATATGCAGGACTAAACCACCTACTTCACTAGTTATGAGCTCTCGTTAATATGATTCGTTTACTGATTTCCATCGCGCTTATTGCCTCACTTACCGCTTGTATTAACCCACACCGAGTCAGAGTCGATCAAGGTGTTCTAATTGACCAATCCAGCTTGGAGAATTTACAGGCAGGCCTAACGCAAGATCAGGTGCGTCGTATTTTTGGTCCACCTTCGAATCAATCTTCTTTTAGCAACAATCGCTGGGAATATGTGTTTCGTTCAACTGATCCAACCTTTCAGTCTGACAAAGTCAAACTACTGGTGATTGAATTCGACGCACAGGGCTACGTCACCCGTTGGACAACCCCAAACAACAAAAGTTAACTCTTCTCTGTCGCTCGACGACGTCTCGCCTCTTTCGGATCATTCACTAAGGGGCGATAGATCTCTATCCGATCACCCGCTTTCAAAACTTGGCTCATTTTAGCAACCTTGCCAAAGATCCCCACTTTTCCGTCAATAATTTCAATGTGGGGCACAAGTTGATGAATTTCTGATTGTGATAAGGCTTCAGCAACCGTACACCCTTCAACAACTTTTTCTTGAAGTAAAAATTGCTGACGCGGTAAGGCATAAGCCACTTCAATGTCAATCATATTAGCTTCCATAAAGTTCCTTCGCTCTAAGCAAGAAAGCATCAATCAATGAACTAATAAGCTGTTCAAATACCGAACCCACCGTCATAGCCAACAGTCGATTATTAAACTCAAAATCTAAAGCCAATGTCACCCTGCAAGCCCCATCATCTAAAGTCTCAAACAGCCAACCACCTGTCAACTGTTTAAAAGGACCCTTTGCTAAACGCATATCGATGCGTTCATTAAGCGTTAACTGGTTAACTGTTGCAAAAGCGACTTTAACTGGACCTTTAGCTATGGTAATCTCGGCCTCAACCAAAGCGCCTTCCTGTTTAAGAATACGAGCGCCACCGCACCAAGGCAAAAATTGAGGGTAAGCAACCACATCAGCAACGATAGTGTATATTTGATCTACCCGATAAGGCATCACTAGACTTTTATGAATACGCCCCATTGGCGCAATCCTCACTGTTTTAACGTATAATCTTATCCATTATGACAAAAGCCACTAAAAAACAAAACTCATCCCCCACTATTGCCTTAAATAAAAAGGCATTGCATGATTACAGCATCGAAGACAATTTTGAAGCTGGCATTGTGTTAGAAGGTTGGGAGGTTAAAAGTATTCGTGACGGTCGCGTTCAACTGCGTGAC
>NCFI01000116.1 GCA_002281095.1 Thiotrichales bacterium 35-46-9
GTGACGATGGTCCTGTCGCTACTTTGCAAGCACGTGGCGGCAATTGGGCGACAGCTGTAGCGGGTAATAATAATGGCATTTTAGAAATTACAGAAGCTCAAACATTTACTGGTGCAGGTGAGAATGATGAATTTTTTAGACACTTGAGATATGCAGGTTTTATCTCTGGAGATCCAGCATTGGCTGGTGTTGCTGCATTGCCAAGAAATGCATTTGGTGGTTTGACTGGGGTAACAGGGGCTGCTGTGTTTGGTTTCCCCGCTGGAGGTCGCTATGTTTGTATGGGATCAGTTCCCGGTAAAGCGGCACGGGCGATAGATGCAACAATGGATGACGGTGCTGCCAATACAGGTTCAGTCCGTGCTATTGTAGGTGTAAATAACTTGGCACCCACTCTTGGAGCTCCAGCGGTAGCGGCTTATTCTGATGACAGTACTTACACTATGTGTACAACGTTATGATGTTTTGCTTTTATTAAACTCTGTCATTCCCCACCTCGGTGGGGTTTTCTTTTTCTATTCCCTTTCACATACTCATAAAACACTTGCTAACGAGTGATTAATCCACTATAATTATTTGGTTGATGCAGATTAACATGCCTGCCTGAGTGGCGGAATCGGTAGACGCAGTGGATTCAAAATCCACCGTTGGTAACAACGTGGGAGTTCGAGTCTCCCCTCAGGCACCAAGCTGACATAGGGTCAGTAAGAACAACAGTCGCGTAGCTCAGTTGGTTAGAGCACCACCTTGACATGGTGGGGGTCGGTGGTTCGAGTCCACTCGCGACTACCAAAATTAGTTAAAACGGGTCTGCAAGTCAGGCCCGTTTTGCCATCTACATTAGACACCTCAATAAGGGTGACCCATTATCGTGAATGTGACACCACACATTATTCCTCGTTCCGAACACAGCATTAGTCGTCGTCAGATTGACAAAGGTGTGTTGGATGTCCTTTATACCTTATCAAAAAACGGATATGAAGCCTATCTAGTTGGCGGTTGTGTGCGTGATTTGTTGTTAGGGTTAGAGCCTAAAGATTTCGATATCGTCACCAATGCTACGCCAGATCAAGTAAAGGGTGTGTTCCGTGGTCGCTGTCGCATTATTGGTCGCCGTTTTCGCTTAGCACACGTACATGTTGGTGATAAAGTCATTGAAGTAGCGACTTTTCGTGCTCAGTCTGAAGAACGCGGTGATCGTGTTATTGATGATCAAGGTATGCTGCGTCGTGATAATGTTTACGGTACGCGTGATGAAGACGTCTGGCGTCGTGATTTTACCGTTAATGCGCTTTACTACAATATCGAAGATTTTAGTATTGTCGATTACGTTGGCGCCATGCAAGATTTGCAGGCAGGTCAAATTCGTCTGATTGGTGAACCAGTACAGCGTTATCGTGAAGATCCCGTTCGCATGATTCGTGCGGTTCGTTTTGCCTGTAAACTGGGCTTAGAATTGCCACAAGAAACAGCGTCTCCTTTACCTGAATTGTCGCATTTATTGGCTGAGGCAGCACCTGCACGATTATATGAAGAAGTGTTAAAGCTCTTTCATGGTGGTCAGGCGTTGTGTGTATTTGAGAAGTTGCGTCAGCATGGACTGATGGGTGGCTTGTTTGATCAAACTGAGTATTGTTTACAACAGCCAGATTCTTGGTCTGCTTTGGTGATTCCTGTCGCTTTGGGTCAAACAGATGAACGTATTGCTTCCGATAAGGGGGTTCATCCAGGTTTCTTGTTTGCCGTGATGATGTGGGAGCCTTTGTGGCAAGCCATGGAGCGAGATGAACAAGAGTTGGTTTCGCTTGATGAACTACTCAAAGCAGCCAATATGGTGTTAGCAGAGCAAGGTGAGCGCACGGCACTAACGAAGCCGATTATGCACTATGTAAAAGAAGTGTGGGCGATGCAGCTGTTGTTGCTAACTAAGCAAGACCAAGTAGAGCGCGTCATGGCTATTCCGCGTTTCCGGGCCGGTTTCGATTTCTTGGCGTTGCGAGCGGTTGCGGTGCCACGCTTCTCGGCTGTGGTGGATTTTTGGCAACAGCAGCAAGATACCCATCCTGAATGGTTATATCAGCCAACTTTTGTGTCGGCGGTGGAGGATCAAGAGGTTGCTTTTGAAGAAGCGCTTGAACAAACGCGTCGTCCTAAGCGTCGTCGCCGTCCTCGTCGGTAATCTGTATGTTGGCTTATTTGGGATTAGGCGCTAATCTGAATCAGCCTGTGCAACAGTTAAATCAAGCGGTACAGGCGTTGCGAGCGCAGCCGATGATTCGATGCTTGCGTGTTTCTCCTTATTATCAGTCTGCTCCCATGGGGCCAAAAGATCAGCCCGATTATGTTAATGCGGTGGTAGAGTGTGAAACCGATTTGTCGCCACTTGAATTACTCGATTTATGCCAATCGATTGAGCAAGCCCAATTACGTGTGAGAGCTCGTCATTGGGGTGAACGCACGCTGGATATTGATATTTTGTCTATTGACGATTTGGTGATGCAATCGGAGCGGTTAACCTTGCCTCATCCTGGTATCATTGATCGTGACTTTGTTGTTTTGCCTTGGCGAGATTTAGCTCCAGATTATGCGATTCCAACATTGGGTTTGGTAAATCAGTTGACTTGTGCCAGAGAGTTTAACGCCCAGCCGATGACACCATCACAACAGGAAAGTCTTTCATGAACGATTCAGTTAAACCCGTTACCTTATCTAAGCTACTCAAAGCGAAAGCTGTGGGCGAAAAACTGGCGCTGTTAACGGCTTACGATGCCAGTTTTGCCCGATTGTTGCATCAATGTGGTGTCGATGCCTTATTGGTGGGTGATTCCTTAGGTATGGTGATGCAAGGTCATGATTCTACCATTCCCGTTACGCTTGATGATGTGATTTATCATGCTGCTATGGTTAAGCGCGGTGCTCCTTTGGCCTGGGTCATTGCTGATTTACCCTTCATGACTGCGACGAGTGTTGAGCAAGGATTAAAGAGTTCACGTCGCTTGTTGCAAGAAGCGCAGGTGCAAATGGTTAAGGTTGAAGGTGGTTTGTCTGTGCTCCCTTTAGTTCAAGCGTTGACAGAACAAGGTGTTCCTGTTTGCGCTCACATAGGATTGTTGCCACAACAAGCTCTAAGAGCAGGTTACAAAATGGCGGGTAAAACAGAAGCCGATGCGCAGCGCTTGTTGGATGAAGCCTTGGCTTTGGAAAAAGCCGGCGCTTCGTTACTGGTGATGGAGTGCGTGGTTGCTGAAGTGGCGCAACGCATTACCACTGCCTTATCCATTCCAACCATCGGCATAGGTTCGGGTGCGGAAACAGACGGTCAGGTATTGGTATTGCATGATATTTTGGGCTTGTCGTCTTATGCGCCTTCATTTGCGCCTAAGTTTCTCATAGAAGGTAGAAGTTTAGCCGAAGCGGTGACGGCTTACGTGCAGGCCGTTAAGTTAGGTGAGTTTCCTAGTCAGGTAAAAGGCTAATCGTTAAGTGACACAATTAATTCATCAGCTTGTGCAGTGGCGAACTATTCAGCAGCAGTGGCAAGACTCATCGCAACGGATCGCTTTTGTACCGACGATGGGTAATTTGCATGAGGGGCACTTCTCGTTAGTGAAGTTAGCACAACAACATGCTGATAAAGTCGTAGTGAGCATTTTTGTTAATCCATTACAGTTTGGGCCTAATGAAGATTTTGATTGTTATCCACGTACTTTAGATGCGGACGTTCAAGCGTTGCGCCAGCTTGGTGTCGATGTGGTTTTTGCGCCTGATATGGATGAAGTTTACCCTGATAGGAGTTCTGATGCTTCAGGCGGTGAAGGTTTTTTGGTGCTTCCGCCCCCCAAATTGACCAATATT
>NCFI01000018.1 GCA_002281095.1 Thiotrichales bacterium 35-46-9
TTGTAAATCCACGCCCACTAAGGGCATGAACACCAGATCCAGCTCGGCAATGCTGATGACTTGCTCACCTATCGGTTCAGGAATACCCAAGACGTTTGCTTTCATATCGGCGGTCTCTTGCCAAAGCAAAAAATCGAGTGTGGTATCTGGTTTAAGACGCGGTAAATAAAGCCTGTGTTGTGACTTGAGCGCTCGCATAGTGGCCATTAAATCAACTTCGCCATCAAATGCTAGGCTAGCACCAATCGATAATGAAGCGGATTGTAAAAAGGGTAAACTCAGCAAGGTTTGCATCACTGCTTGAGCATGCTGCTGTTGTTGTTGTTCAGTCAGACTTTGACGTGCTCGACGACAGCTTGTGCGTAGCGCTTTTTTATCGTTCATAGCGTTAATTGAGATGGTGGCATCGGCCATGCGAAACACCCATTAAGAATTAATTGTAAAGACGTGAACCAACAACTGGTGTTGCGTATTGGTCCCTAAACCCTATAGTTTAGGTGGAAGCTATAGCCATCAGCTAGGTATCTTGGACAAAGCAAGACGCTCACCCCGATGGTAATTCGGCCCCAAAAGAAAATTTATCGGCTCCGGGTACGTCAGCAATGCACCAAGCCGCCAGAACACGCCTTTGGTTCTATTCTAGCGAAAACCAACAGCAGATGCATCAATTAATCGTCGCCAGCTTCCCCTTTTTGTTCCTCTAGCATACGCTGAACTTGGCGCAAATTGGCGGAAACTTCTGATTCTAATGACTTTGTAAAACGATCGGCTTGTAACAGCTCGTAACTTAAATTGAGGCACAACATTAACAATCGCGTTTCTAATGGCAGGTTAGAACTGCTTTTATGAAGGGCATCATTGACCGCTTGGGCGGCTAATAGCAAATCTGCTGCATCGCTCGGTGCACAAGGAACCTGAAATTTTTTGCCAGCCAGTGTCAAGGCGACGGTATTTTTTTGCATCCAATCATTCCTAGTGCGATAATGTTAAAAATTTAACGAGTTTCATTAAGGTAAAACGCAACACCATGGATTATGCACAAATTGACTCAACATTAAAAGCTTCTTTACGTGAAGATGCTGCCTTCTTGCATGGCTTTTGGCATGGTTTAAATGCAGGTAACGAGAGTTGGGATCTAAAAGCATGGTTAGATGCCTTAGTGAAAGAGTTTGATATTAGCAGTATGCCTGCTCAATTATTAAAAGACTTTCAGCGTATTCACGATGTCAGTAGCGAGCAACTTAGCGATGACCCATTGAGTATTACCTTGTTATTACCCAGTGACGACGAACCGTTAAAACTGCGCGCCTATGCCTTACAGCAGTTCTGTCAGGGCTATTTGTATGGCTTGGGTTTAGGTAATCGTATTCAAAACTGGAAGACTTTGCCGAAAGAGTTTCGTGAGTGGATTGAAGACATTACGCACATTAGCCAGTTAGATGAAAGTAGTGTGGAAGAGTCCAATACCGATGAAAGTGACTTCACCGACCTGAGCGAATATGTGCGCTTAGCCGTTGGGCATATTGCCGAACACTTAGCGCCAGAAGCCAAACCAACGGTTCACTAACCTGCTGGGTAATAACGAGATGAATACCGCTGTTTTTCAACAACGCCGTTTGCACTTATTTCAGGCGATGGCAGACAATAGCGTGGCACTGATTGCTTCCGGAAAAGAACTGATTCGCAATCGTGACACCCACTACCCTTTCCGACCGCAGAGCGATTTTTATTTCCTCACTGGATTTAATGAACCCGATGCCGTGCTGATGCTGAGTAAAACAGCGGATGGTTATAAGAGCCATCTTTGGTGCCGCGCTAAAGACAAAGAAAAAGAAATTTGGGATGGTTATCGACTGGGGGTTGAAGCCGCACCCGAAGCACTGGGACTAGACTCTGCAGCCGATGTGGTGCAACTGAACAATGAGCTAGTTACCGCTTTGGCGGATAAATCAGTTATCTATTTCAGCTTTGAGCAAGGTGAGGTGTGGCTGTCATCGGTGATGAGCGTGGTACAACAACTCAAACGTCGTGTCCGATTGGGGGTCAGCGCTCCGCAGACGATAAACGATCTCGATCCCTTTCTGCACGAACAACGCTTGATTAAAGATAGCGCAGCACAAGCAGGACTAAGACAAGCGGCACAAGTGACGGTAGCTGGACACTTGGCGGCAATGAAAGCGGCTAAAAGCGCTCAATTTGAATATCACCTACAAGCGGCACTCGAAGCCGCCTTTAAGCAACAGGGCGCAAGTCATCAGGCATTTAACAGTATTGTCGCTTCGGGTGAAAATGCATGCGTGCTCCATTACAACGAAAATAATGCCCCTTTGCAGTCATCAAACCTCGTATTGATTGATGCGGGTGCTGAGATGAATGGTTATGCGGGAGACTGTACCCATACTTTCCCCCTTAGCGGTCGCTTTTCAGCCGAACAAGCGGCTATTTATAACTTGGTACTGGAAGCACAACAAGCGGCTTTGGCACTCATTCAACCAGGTACGCCTTACGATGCGCCACACCAAGCGGCGGTGCGTGTTATTTGTCAGGGACTGATTGAGCTGGGATTATTAACGGACACCCTAGAAAACGCCATTGAAAGTGGTAGCTACAAAGCCTTTTATATGCACCAAACCGGACATTGGCTCGGCAACGACGTGCACGATGTGGGACAGTATAAAGTGAATGGTCAGTGGCGAGTGCTTAAAGTTGGTATGGCCTTGACGGTCGAACCCGGCATTTACATCAGCCCTGATAATCAACAAGTCGAGGCCCGTTGGCGAGGTATTGGCGTGCGTATTGAAGATTCTGTATTGGTAACTGAAACCGGTTATGAATGCTTAACAGCCGGTTTACCACGCACGGTTGAGGAGATTGAAGCATGGATGCAACAACACTAAGTCCACAACCCAGCGCGCTGGTGGTCGGTGCGGGCCCAGTCGGCGCACTCACTGCTTTGGGGCTATGGCAACAAGGATGGCAAGTAATGCTTCTGGAAAAAGAAGCACTACCCACTCAAAACCTCCCCAGTAGTTACGATAATCGTCAATTGGCTTTGACACCGCAAAGCGTGGAGTGGTTAACGCAGACCCTCAAACTCACTGACTTAACCGCTAAGCTAACACCCATCACCCATATCCATACCTCGAGCAAAGGCCACTTGGGTTCCATGCTGATGACGGCCAGCCAACAAGGCGTACCTGCCTTGGGTTACACCATTGCGCAACGTGCCTTGGGTGAAGTCATTTTTGCGCACCTAAAGCAAACCGAAATTCAGTTCATCACTGGCGTGCAACTCGATAGTCTGACACAAAGCAACGAACAAGTCATTTTAACGGGAAACGTGACTGACGAACCCGTTCCACAAAAGTGGCAAGCCGATCGTCTGTTTGCTGCCGATGGTGCCCATTCTTGGATTCGCAATCAACTCGCGATTAGCAGTGAAACACGGCATTATTCTCATCAGCTCATGACCTGTATCGGCACACTAAGCGAACCGCATCAGCAAGGTGCGGTAGAGCGCTTTACCCCCTCTGGTCCCACGGCCATGTTGCCCTTGGCCGATCCTTATCAGGTTAAACTGGTTTATTGTTACGACTTAGCCGAGATAGATCATGTAACCCTCATGGATCATGACGCCTTGGTTGAACGCGTTAATGCGCAGCTGGGTAAGGCACTGCCTAGAGTGGCTGCAGTCAGTGAGGTGACTCATTATCCGCTGGTGGAAGTGAAACCCGAGCGCATTCAATCGGGTCGGGTGTTATTGATGGGGAATGCCGCTCATACACAACATCCCGTAGCGGGACAAGGCTTAAATCTGGGGATTCGTGATGTGCAAGCGGTGGTCGCTTGGAGTCAACATGCCGACGAGCAGGCATGGCATGAAATGGCCGATGTTCGGCTCAAAGACCATCGACGCATTATGCGCGCCACGCATGGATTGGTCACGCTGTTTTCGCATCCACAAGCCTTGATTCGGGGGTTTGCTAGTGCAGGCTTAACCTTGCTTAATGTCATGACACCACTGAAAAAGCGCATTACGCGCATGGCCATGGGGTATTGATAATGAATAGCCTACAGTCAGAACCGATTGTTATTATTGGTGGCGGCATGGTCGGTGCCAGTGCCGCACTGGCTCTCTGCCAGCTGGGTTGTTCGGTGGTATTGGTCGAGTCTAATCCAGTAGACGACTGTCGCGATCAGCAAGCGCCCTATCGCTTGCGCGTCAGTGCCATTCAACGCAGTAGCGAGCAACTGCTCAAACGCCTAGGGGTATGGCCAGAAATAGCCGCTCGCCGCTCGCTCCCTTTTACCCGTATGCACATTCAAGATGAAAATGGCTTTCGTACACTGCTCGATGCTCAAGATTTACATGAACCCAATTTAGGCCATTTAATCGAAAATGATGTGATCACAGCCGCCATTTGGTCAGTACTGAAACAACAGCCATTGTGTCAAATAGAACAAGCAACGCCGATAGCTGCAGCGCAAGAAGCCGATGGTCATTGGCGAGTAACGCTATCTAACGGACAACTAATACGTACGCCGCTGCTCATTGGTGCAGACGGCGCGAATAGCCAAGTTCGTCGCTGGTTGGGGCTTGAACAAAGCATTCATGACTATCATCAGCACTGTATTGTCGGCACTGTAACAACCGAACGAGACCACCAGCAAACTTGCTGGCAACACTATCGTGATGAGGGACCTTTTGCCTTACTACCCTTGGCAGAAAAAACCTGTTCTATCGCTTGGTATGTCTCTTCTAACCAAGTCGAACAAACCCTTTCGCTGAACGCTGAGCAACAAAGCCAAGCCATGACACAGGCTTCGGCACTCATGCTCGGTCAATTAACGCCAGTCGGACAGCTGGCAGCCTTTCCGCTCGTTAAACGACAAACCGAACATTATGTTGGTCGAAATGCGTTACTCATAGGGGATGCTGCGCACACCTTGCATCCACAAGCAGGACAAGGCGTGAATCTAGGCTTTTTAGATGTAATTGCCTTGCAGAAGACACTGCAGAACGCCATCGAACGTTGCCAACCCATCGGCGACGAACGTGTACTCAAACATTACGAACGAGCCCGTAAACATGACGCTGCGCTCGTACAAAACAGCATGGATGGCTTGAACTGGCTCTTTGCTAACCAGCCTATCGCTAAGGGATTACGTCAATTGGCACAGCCTGTGAGCCAACTCAACAGCGTCAAGGCGATCGTTTCGGCTCAAGGGCTTTATGGACGCCTAACAGGGTTAAGCGCGAATGACTAAACAGCGCCCAATGATTTTCCACAAAATTGGCTTGTCTGGTGTTGCTCAAGACGAAAATCCATTAGCCATTAAATTAAGCGGTATTTTTAATATTATTGTTGCCGCTTTTATTTTACTGGTCCCTATTATGTGGTTAGTCGATCAACTGCCCGAGTTTAAGCTGATCGACGACTGGATGTTATTGGCCAGTTGGCTAATATGGATAGTGCTCATTATTGAAATGCTAATTATGCTGATCATGGTTCAAAACCCTTGGCATTATCTCAAAACTAATTGGCTTAACATCCCAATTATCCTCCTCACATTTCCGCTCATTCTGAGTAGCATCCCTTACGCCATCATTTTGCGTGTTGTGCAATTTATGGTTTTCGCACGTTATCTCACCGAAATGCATAGAGGTTTACAACGTCTCTTTAAAGTCAGTCAATTGGGTGCCATTGTATTGGCGTTTGTCATTATTGTGATATTGAGTGGCATTGTCATCCATAGTATTGATCCTTCTGTACACAATTTAGAAGAAGGTTTATGGTGGTCACTGGCCACTATGGCAACTGTCGGCTATGGTGATATTGTACCCAGTAGTACAGAAGGACGTATTTTTGGTGCGCTGATTATCATTATGGGAACCGTCTTCTTCTCGTTATTAACAGCGCAACTGGCCGCCTATATGGTGGGTGAAGATGAAATCGAAAGAGACAAAGAGCTACTGCAAACACTCAAAGAAAATCAGAAAACCTTATCAGCACTGCAAATTCAAAACGAAAAGCGCGATAATGCCCAGCTGGAAGCGCTCATTATACAACTAAGCCAACGCTTAGAGCGCATTGAGCAACAGCTTGTTCAACCCACCTCAACGAATCAACCCATTTCACTAACAGCGGAGCACCTACATGAACCATCCTAATGATCGTCGTTATGCTAACACGCATGAATGGATTATTGCCAGCGAACAAGACGGAATTTATACCGTTGGCATTAGTGACTATGCCCAACAAGCCTTAGGTGATGTCGTTCATGCCAGTTTACCCAGTGTCGGCACTCAGGTCACGGCAGAACAGGCTTGCTGCGTATTAGAGTCGGTTAAGGCCGCTTCTGATGTTCACGCGCCTGTTGATGGGGTCATTGTTGCTATTAATGAAAAACTGGATGGAACGCCTGAACTCATCAATGATGAACCCTACACGAATGGTTGGTTATTTCAAATTCAGGTGTCTAATACAACTCAATTAGACGGCTTAATGAGTGCTAATGACTATGAAAGCAAGTTAGATTAATTGCAGACAACTTCTCTACGTAATTTGAACTACTGCCCAAGTTTTTTGGATTACAGACAAAATTTTATTTATCGTTTATAATGCGTTAGTAAATTTACGCTGATTAATCACGCTGAGGATATTTTGAATGGCAGACCGTAGACTGCAAGTTTTTCACACTGTTGCCCGCGTTATGAGCTTTACCAAAGCAGCAGAAATTCTGCACATGACGCAACCTGCGGTCACTTTTCAAATTAAGCAATTGGAAGATGCGTTTAACACGCGCCTGTTTGATCGAACACATAACAAAATCACCCTAACCGAAGCGGGTCGAGTGGTTTATGATTATGCCGAACAAATTTTGGAATCCTACGCCAAAATGGCGAATGATGTTAAGGATTTAACAGGTGATATTACCGGTGCTCTGGTAATCGGTGCCAGTACCACCATTGCTGAATACCTACTACCGCGCCTACTGGGTGTGTTCAAAAAGCAATTCCCCGATGTCACCCTACGCTTACAAGTGGGCAACACCGATGCGATTGTCTCTATGGTTGAAAATAACCTACTCGACTTGGGCATTGTTGAAGCACCGGTGTACAACAAAAACTTGGAAGTCATTACCTGCCGTCTGGATGAGTTGGTCGTGATTGTTCCACCCGATCACCCTTTGGCTGCGTTCGATACCATCAGACCTGAACAGTTGACCCAGTATCCGTTCATTTTACGTGAAGAAGGTTCTGGCTCTCGTGCTGTCATTGATGAATATATGCGTAATGCGGGCATGAACTTCATCGACTTTGATATCGTCATGGAATTAGGCAGCCCTGAATCAGTCAAAATGGCCGTTGAATCCGAAGTGGGTGTGGCGATTACCTCGCGCACGACGCTCAGTAAAGAAATTAAACTGGGTACGCTCAAAGCCATTCCGCTCAATCCTCCCCTAATGCGTCCCTTCTCGCATGTGCGTCAGCGTCATAAATTCCGTCATCGTGCCGTGGGGCAATTACTAGAATTTGCAGAACAATACTGTAAAGAACAAGCGCGTAAAGAAGGCTTTATTATTCCAGATGATGTCCCTAGCAACCAGGGAAGATAACCTCACACTCCATGCCCTTACGCCACCAGTGCAATGGCATACCTGGCCAGCCAAACAGCTGGCCTTGTTCATCATAAATCACCGGCCAGTGCGCCATTTGCCAATGCGGAATATGCGCTTTTTGCAACCAACTTTTTAAACTTCTCATTTTGCCATCGACACTGACCTTTTCTCCGCCCTGACGTGGCTTAATCCTAACTGTTAGGCTACCCTGCTTAACGTTTAGTGCGAGACTTAGCCAAGGCGCCCATACAAGTTGTTGTGTGTGTAGCGTTAAACTCAAAGTCTGTTCAGCAGGCGTGACCAACCAAGAGAGCGGCAAACAATAACCTTTATCATCAGCAAGCACCAGCTTATGTTGTGACAAACACAACTCAGGATGAGTTTGGGACGAAACGCGCTGATAAAACTGCTGCTTGACTTGCTGCCACTGAGCAACCGTTACACTTTCCCCTAGCATCGTTAACCGATAAGCTAACGCCTGACGCGCACGCGGCCAACTGAGTGATTGCCACAGGGTTAACGACCAACAGTGTTCAGATAAGTGAATTTTTTGCCAATCTTCAGAAGCCATCTCCATCAATAAGGCATCTGCTTCTTGGCAATGTAAGGCGGTTTGAGCGAGTTTTTGCTCAAAGGCCGGTTGAAGCTCACGCATTGTCGGCAATAGACCATGTCTGATCTGATTGCGCAAAGCCACTGCTTGCTGATTCGTAGGGTCTTCTACCCAGCTAAGTTGATGTCGTTGCGCATAACCCAGCATGGCTTCATAGCTGACCGGCAAGAGCGGGCGATACAGACAGCGCTGATGATCAAAACTTTGCTCAGTATGAATCGCAGCCAAACCTTTCACACCAGCTCCGCGCAGTAAACGCAACAATACTGTTTCAGCTTGATCGCGCTCATGATGCGCCGTTAATAGCACACCCTGATTCGGTACTTGTTGCCATAAAGCCGTGTAGCGTGCGCTACGAGCTAAATCTTCCATGCCTCGACGAGACCTATCTGCTAGCTGTATGCGTTCAATATGACACTCAACCCCAAAATGCGCTGCTTGCTGCTGCGCGTGCAACACCCAATCATCGGCGATCGCCTGCAATCCATGATGAACATGCACCATCTTGGGCGTTAACCCTTGCTTGACCAAAGCATGCAGTAACACTGTTGAATCCATGCCACCACTAAACGCCAAGACAATCGGTCGATGCCCATAAACGGATTTGAATAACAAAACAGCCTGCTCAATTGGGCAGGCTGTTGTCGGTGCATCTTCGTTCATCATCAGATTAAGCTGTTGTAAAGTTACCGTACTTCATATATCGATCATAACGACGTTTGAGCAGTTCATTACTGGGAATCTTTTCTAGCGCGCGCAGATGAGAGACAAGTTTTTGCTTCAAATTGGCGGCTGCTTGTTCATGTGAACGATGCGCACCACCCAAAGGCTCATTGACAATTTCATCCACTAAACCCAGCTCCAGCAAGCGAGGCGCTGTCATACCCAAGGCTTTAGCTGCATCGGCTGCTTTGTCGGCGCTCTTCCAGAGAATGGAGGCACAACCTTCAGGAGAAATCACCGAGTAAACACTGTACTGCATCATCATAGTGACATCACCCACACCAATGGCTAAAGCACCACCCGAACCACCTTCACCAATAACGGTAACGACAATCGGCACACTCAATTCCGCCATTTCAATGAGATTGCGGGCAATGGCTTCACTCTGACCACGCTCTTCGGCATTAATACCCGGATAGGCGCCTGGCGTGTCAATAAAAGTCAAAATTGGCAAACCAAAACGCTCAGCCATTTTCATCAAACGCAAAGCCTTGCGATAGCCTTCTGGACGTGGCATACCAAAGTTACGACGAATTTTCTCATTGGTATCACGACCTTTTTCATGACCAATGACCATCACTGGCATGCCATCAATACGCGCCAGCCCACCAACAATGGCTTCATCATCGGCAAAAGCACGATCACCGTGTAACTCGTGAAACTCTTCACAGATATGACGAACGTAATCTAAAGTGTAAGGACGTTGCGGATGACGCGACAACTGCACCATTTGCCAGTCAGTCAACTTACCAAAAATTTGTTGTGTTAACTGACGACTCTTTTCAGAGAGCTGATGAATTTCTTCATTCAAGTCTAAACCGCTATCAGCAACCGTGTGACGCAACTGGTCGATACGGGCTTCTAATTCTGCAATAGGTTGTTCAAAATCGAGAAAGTTTAAGTTCATGCTCATCGCCTAGTCCGAAATATTCTTGTATTTTAACAGAAACACGACAAATACGGGTAATTAAGCCACAGTTGCTTCATCTGCTAACGCCTTGTTAATACGCATATGTGCTCTGAGTAGAGATTGGTGACGTGCAGAAAAACGCTCTGGTTCGATTAATTCCATATCCCAAATAAAACAGCTACCATCAATCCACGCCACCACTGACTGCCACCGATCTTCACCAAACAGATTAACGAGCGCCGAAACCTGCTCATCTAAGCTATCATTTTGCATCAGAGTCAATGCCAAATCGAGTGCTTGATATTCTGGCGTTGAACGACCAACAGCTACCACTTCCGCTAAACTCGCTTGCGCTGCTTCAAAGTCGCCTAAATAGAGCAAGCAACCCAGCTTTAATTCTGCTACCGTCAACCAAGACCAAGGCGAACCCGGATCGGCCAACAAGCCAATCAGACTGGCCACACGCGTATGAGCTGGGTAGCCTTCTTCTTCCAACAAACTCAAAAGTTGCTCAAAACTGCGATCTTTATTCCAATCTAGCGCATTTAGGGCATCTCTGAGCACCAAACCCCGATTAGCATTACCGTCGAGTAAATCGCTCATCGGGTAAATTTCTGACATACCTGGAACGACTAGGCGCACTACGTGCAAGGCTAAACGCTGATGATGTTGCCAGTAAATTTGAAATCCGGCTGCTTCTACCGCCGTTAAAAGCCCCTGCCATTGTTCTTCAACACTGCCACTGTTATTGCAAATCGCTGGCTCAAAATGGGGTGTATCGGCAAAGAAACCTAAGTGCCAACGACCACTGGCATCAATAAAATGCATTTCGCAATTTTCTTCACTGGCAACCAGTTCGTCATCTGCCAGTGGATAGTCAAAGCCATCACGCTCAGTAACTTGTCGACCTTGCAAGGACTCGGTGAGTGTCCGCTCTATGGCTACCTCTAGAATGGGATGCGCACCAAAAGAGACAAAACTTCTACCATCATCGACATCGGTTAAAATAATGGCGATAACAGGGTATTTTCCACCTAAAGAGGCATCACGAATATCACAACGAATCCCTTGGATAGCCAGCTTTTCCATCGCTTCGACAACTGTCGTGAAGCTCTTCCAAACCGATTCTGGCACGCGCGGTAAACACCAGTTATGTTTTAGAATCTGAATTCTGACCCAACGCTCGAATATTTCCGACAATCCTTGCACCGCCGCCTCTAACAAGCTATTGCCTGCCGCTAATCCGTTACTGGCATACAAAGAATTGAGCAAATTAATGGGAAAATAGACAGCTTCACCACCCGCCACAGGCGTTAGGGGAATGGCGGAGACCACGGCACCGCCATCTTGTAATGCCACCAGCTGTTTGGCATCCACCTGTTGGTCTGCATCATAAACTGCCCATAAAGCAGGCGTTAGCAGTTGATCTTTGCTAAAAGTATCTACGGGCAAGCGACGTTCCTGCGGGTGCATTAAAAAACCGCTGGGGGTTTGGCCTAAGTAATAATCCGCAAACAGATAATGCGTACCCAAACGCTCAATAAACTCGCCCATGGCACTCGCTTGACAGGCTTTTTCACTAATACCCTTACCATTGGCAAACAAAGCTGGACAATCACGCTCTTTAACATGCACAGAATGGATATAGGGGGCGGGATTAAGCCACTGCGAAAAATCCAGTTGAAAACCTTGCGCGGATAAAGCCGCACTCATGCGTTCGATGCTCGACTCAAGATAATCGGTTTTGCCGGTTAAGTAAGTTTTTGTTAACATGACCGATGAATCTCCTAAGTCGGCTGTGAAAAACGAGAAAATTGCGTTAAATTAACTGCGTATTATAACTGAAAGCATCTAGAGTGAATGAACTAACTGCAGTTGGTGAATTTGTTAGATATAGTGTCAAGCTAAGGGTAAAGGTCATTAGCAATGAAAGCTCCAAATCCAAATCGTGTGAAAGTCCTACTCATTTGCATGGGAAATATTTGCCGCTCCCCTACTGCTCATGCGGTATTCCGCCATTTGGTGCAAGAACATGGCTTAACCGAACTCATTGAAATAGATTCAGCCGGCACTCATGCTTACCATGTAGGCAATCCGCCTGATAGTCGTTCCATGCAAACCGCACGTAAGCGCGGTATTGATATGAGCGACTTACGCGCTCGGCAAGTCGATTTAGGGGACTTTTATCATTACGACTATTTAATTGCCATGGACGACTATAATCTGTCGTTACTGCAAGAAATGGCACCACGCGACATGGCACACAAGTTAAGTTTATTTCTATCGTTTGCGCCGCATCTAAACGAACGCGAAGTCCCCGACCCCTACTATGGTGGCGTAGATGGTTTTGAATTGGTTTTTGACATGGTACAAGCGGCCAGTGAAGGACTGCTCAGCCACATCAAATCGAACCACTTGCATCAGGATTAACTCGCTTAGTGAATCAAGAACGCAATCCAAAACACTGGCCAGACTTGCCCAGCAACTTTGCACAAGCCCTGCCCTTGTTGCAAAGCCTGCCCGCCCCTAGCTTACTCATTGATACGCTGACCACTTGGGAGTGTGCACAAGAACCGGACGAATCTCACATTCGCTTACGGCATCAGCTTTTGCACTGGGAAAAACAACGGCAACAGCTCAGCAACCACCTCCCCGAAAGCAATGAGCAATGGGAAAATTTCCGCCGCATGTTGCTATCGTTACTCGCCTCACCCTTGGTATTGCTGACGGCACTGGCAGGCCATCTGGCACATTTACGTTTATTCAAACTCATGGACGAAGCCGAACAGCAACAATTGGCCATGCAAACCCTATCGGTTTACGCACCCTTAGCCAATCGCTTAGGCCTTTCGACTTGGAAGTGGGAAATGGAAGACATTGCCTTTCGTTTGTCCCATCCGCAAGACTATAGCAGCATTGCCAAAGCACTGGCCAGTAAACGCACGGAAAGAGAAGCCTTTATTGCGCACACCATTAGCGACATCAGCGCACTCTTACATGCAGAAAACATCAGTGTCGATATCGCCGGACGCCCCAAACACATTTACAGCATTTACAAAAAGATGCAGCGTAAATCACTGGCATTTGAACAACTTTACGATTTACACGCGCTCAGATTACTCACGCACTCCATCGAAGATTGCTATCGCGTGCTGGGCTTGTTACATCAGCACTATGTGCCCTTACTCAGTGAATTTGACGACTATATTGCTCGACCTAAGGCTAACGGCTACCAGAGTATTCATACCATTATTATTGGTCAGAATGGTTGGCCAGTGGAAATTCAAATTCGTACCCATCAGATGCATCAACTGGCCGAAGAAGGCGTAGCCGCGCACTGGCGTTATAAAGAAGGTGCTCAACAAGATGCCAGCCTAACGCAACTGGTGCATCAACTGCGGCAGTCTCTTTCTGGTGAATTAGACGCACAAAGCTTCGATGCTTGGGAAAAAGAGCTGACTGGCAAACACATTTTTGTTCTAACCCCTAAAGGCGACTTGTTACGCCTGACACAAGGTGCAACGGCACTGGATGTCGCTTATCTCATTCATACCGAATTGGGGCATAGTTGTCGGGGGGCCTTGGTTAACGGGGTTATTAAACCGCTCGATGAACCCTTATCTAATGGTGATCGCGTCGAAATTTTAACGCAAAAACAAGGTACGCCCAACCTCAACTGGTTGTCGGGAAAATTCTTAGCCACTAGTCGTGCGCGCGGCAAAGTGAAGGCTTATTTTAATCGTCAAGCGGCAGACGTTCATTTAGCCACAGGAAAATCCCAACTTGACCGGTTAAAATCTCGCTTTCGTTTGGGCAATGAATTTGTGCAATTCTTAACGCAACGTTTTACCTTTGCCAATAACGACAAAAGCAGCGATAAAAGCATTGCCATTGCCATAGGTCAGGGACGCATTAGTAGCGAACAACTGTCAAAAGCGGTACAAGACTATTTACATCCGCGTGTACAATCCCCAATTAGTACTTCAACGAACGAAAACACCAAGCCGCAGGATTCCAGCATTTTTGTCCCCGGTATTGGTAAAGTCAGTGCTCATATCGCCCAATGCTGTGCCCCTCATCCACCCGAACCCATCATTGGGCTATTGACTCGTCAACATGGCTTGCGCATTCATCGTCAAGATTGTCCCGACCTACTCGCCCTGCCCGCGCAAACGCATCAACGACTACTCAAAGTGCGCTGGGGTGGCATTCAATCGACGGAAACGCCTTTGTGTCTGGAAATTATCGCTATTGAACGTGACAATTTATTGGTCGACCTTGTCACCTGTTTAACCAAAGAAGGCGTGCGTATTGGTCACTTTCAAGCCTTACCGGGAGAGCAAGCCAACAGCATTCGTGTCCACCTCGAACTCTCTGTTAATGCAGAGCAAGACTGGTTAGCATTAATGGATAAAATTGAAAGTTTATCCGAAGTCTTGAGCGTCACTTATTGCCTTGAAAGCTCATAAATTTATTAACCGAATAGTGCAATCACTTAGCTAACCCTCTATACTTAGCCTATTATGTTAATCACTTCTTGTTAGCCCCATGTCATTTAGAATTGAAAAAGACAGTCTCGGCGAAGTCAAAGTACCGAGCAACGCCCTTTACAGTGCGCAAACACAACGTGCCATCGACAATTTTCCGATTAGCTTCCAGCCACTCCCAAGTGTGTTGATTCAAGCGATTGCCAGCGTCAAACATGCAAGCGCCACCACCAATGAACAGCTTGGTAAACTCTCTGCCGAACAGGCGAGTGCCATTCGCCAAGCGGCGCAAGAAATTATAGACGGACAATGGCTCGATCAGTTTCCGATTGATGTGTTCCAAACGGGTTCTGGCACCAGTAGCAACATGAATGTCAACGAAGTGATTGCTACACGCGCCAGCCAACTAAGCGGATTGAGCATTCACCCAAATGACCACGTCAATATGGCGCAAAGCTCTAACGACACCTTCCCCAGTGCCATTCACATTGCTTGTGTTCAGCAAATTCATCAAGCCTTATTGCCTGCGTTAGCCCACTTACAAAGCACCATCGAAACCAAAGCCGTTGACTGCCAGGATGTGGTTAAAACGGGCCGCACCCACTTAATGGATGCCATGCCTGTGCGTATGGGACAAGAGCTGTCTGGCTGGGCGCAGCAAATCGCCAATAACCGCCAACGCATTGAAAACACCCTACCGCAACTCTGTGCTCTGGCACAAGGCGGCACAGCAGTGGGTACTGGCGTCAATGCCCATGCCGAATTTGGTGCGCGTTTTGCTCAAAATGTCAGTGAATTGCTAGCCTTACCCTTCACCAGCGCAGTCAATAAATTCGAAGCCTTATCGAGCTTGGACAGCGTAGTTTCCTTGTCTGGTCAACTCAAGACATTAGCCGCTAGCCTCAGTAAAATTGCCAACGATTTACGCTGGATGAACGCTGGTCCACTGGCTGGGTTAGCCGAAATCAGCCTACCCGATTTACAGCCTGGTAGCTCCATTATGCCCGGTAAAATCAACCCCGTCATTCCCGAAGCAACGCTCATGGTTTGTGCACAGGTCATGGGTAATGATGTGGCCATTAATATCGGTGGACAATCTGGTAGCTTCCAGCTCAATGTCATGCTACCGATGATGGCACGCAATATCTTAGAAAGCATTCAGCTGCTGAGTAATGTCATGCCTTTACTAGCCGATAAAGCCATTGCCGGATTTACGGTTAATCATAAGCAATTAGAAAAAGCGCTGGCCGTTAACCCCATTTTAGTGACCGCACTCAACTCGGTGGTTGGCTACGAAAAAGGCGCGCAAATTGCCAAAGAAGCCTACAAAACGGGCGAGCCGATTATTGATGTTGCCCTACGCCTAACGGACATGGATCGTGATACCTTAACGCACCTAATGGATCCCAAATTACTCACTGGCGCTTAACGCGTCCATTTTCAAAAAAGGAAAAACTATGTCTGTTGCAACCTTAACAGCCGACCAATTCGAAGAAACCATCAAAGCACACGAAATGGTCATTATTGACTTTTGGGCGGCTTGGTGTGGTCCTTGCAAATCGTTTGCGCCCACTTTCGATGCAGCAGCTGAACGTCATCCCGAAGTCGCTTTTACCAAAGTTAACGTCGACGAAGAACAAGAATTAGCTGGCTTATTTCAAGTACGCTCTATTCCAACCATCGCTTTTATGCGTGAAGGCATTGTCATTTATGCTCATTCAGGTGCGTTGCAAGGTTCTGAGTTAGACGAAATTATTGGCAAAGTGAAAGCGCTCGATATGGCTCAGGTTCATGCCGACATGGCCGCTCAGCAACAAGGTCAAGCTTAATCAACCCAACTAAAGGAGTCACTTCATGAATGGGCTTGAACTCACATCAGTGACTCCTTTTAATCTGCTTAGCAATGCCCAATTAGAGCGTTTGTCACGTCATAGCGATCTGATCTATCTCGATCAACAACAAACACTGACCATCCGTAGCCAACCGATCGCAGAACGCTGCTTATTGTTGGTTTTTAAGGGGCGTGGTCAGTGGCAAGTCAATGATGAAGATAAAGACATCATTCACGCCAGTGAAACCGCTGGCGCACTCATTCTCTTGCAGGGTGGCGAAGGTCATTTTACCGCCTTAGAAGAAGTCTTAGCTTATCGCATTTCAGGCGAATTTTTCGATGTGCTTTGTCAAGAAAACGCAGCATTCTTCGCTTATTGGAGTGCAGGCATTCGCGATAAAATCGCGCGATTGCAACAACGCGAACAAACCGATGCCTTTGCTAACTTTATGATGCTCACCGCAGCCGATGTGCCGCTGTTACCAATCGTTAGCCTGAGCGATGAATTAAGCCTACAACAAGCCAGTAAAGCCTTAAGAGCACATCAAGCCAGTGCCGGCTTGGTCATGATGAACGATCAGTCACACGGCATAGTTACGACAACCGATTTGCTCAATGCGTTTACTGACCATGAACCTAATCACTACCCTTTACTGAGCCAACTGGCCAAGTGCAAGTTGGTGTCTATGCAGCAAGATGATCATTTGTTCAAAGCACTAGTACTCATGACTGAGCACAACCTCAGCCATATCGTTATTCTCAATCAACATCAGCCCATTGGTATTTTGCCGCAAAAAACGTTACTCGGTGCACTGGCTAATCAGTCTGTTATGATGGGACAGCAACTAGAACAAGCGCAGACACTCGATGACTTAAAGCCGATTCAGCAAGGCTTAACAGCACTCATTCGCAGTCTGCATCACAAAGGTGTCAACCCTAAATTTATTGCCGAATTAGTCAGTTCACTCAATCGTGCGCTCTTCCGTAAAATCAGCCAACTGACACGCCCCGCTTCACTAGCATCGCTAGACTATGCGCTATTGATAATGGGTTCAGAAGGCCGACAAGAACAAATTCTGCGTACCGATCAAGATAATGCCTTAATTTGGCAAGGCAATGCTGAAACGAGTCAAGTAAGCCTTTGGGCGCAAGCCATACATGATGCCCTAGCCGACTTGGGCTTTCCGGATTGTCCTGGTAACATCATGATGATTAATCCGTTATGGCAACAATCCTTGGCCGATTTGTTGAACCAAGTGCACGAATGGATGCATCAAGCAACCAATGAATCTATGATGTACTTGTCGATTTTGCTCGATGCCGATACGGCAGCAGGCACCCCTCAATTAACGCAAAGCCTATTGCAACAGGTTAAGTCGGCAGTGGCGAGTAATCGAGCCTTTATGGGACATTTTGCTAAAAGTGCGCTCCAGTTTGAAACCCCTTTAGGGCTATTTTCACAATTCAAAACCAATAAACAAGGTCAACTCGACCTGAAAAAAGGCGGACTCTTCCCCATCGTGCAGGGTGCGCGTGTCCTCATGTGTGAACACAACATCACCGCGACAACAACACATGAGCGGTTAATCGCGCTAGGCGCAACGCGCACCCTATCGAGTGGTTTTGCCAGTGAACTGGTTGAAGCCTTTGATTTTATGCAACAGCTACGCCTGAATGAACAACTCATCGCGTTAGAGCAAGAAGCCGAAATCAACAACCTAATTATGGTTGATCGTCTCTCGCATCTACAAAAAGACTTATTAAAAGACAGCTTTAAGTTAGTAGATCAGTTCAAAAACTTGCTCAATCATCATTACAAACTCAACCAGTTGATGTGATTTTTATGTGGTTTAACGCTCTTTACCGCAGTTGGCAAAAAAAACAGTTAACAGAAGCAGACTATCACTTCTTATTTGAACCCCCACAACGCGCCGGTGTCGTCAGCTTAGATTGTGAAACCACCGGACTAGATGCCAACAAAGACGAAATCATTAGCATTGGTGCCGTGCGCATTATCGATAATCAAATTCTCACCAGCGAACGGCTACAGCTCAAACTGAAACCGTCACAACGTATCCAAGCTGAAGCCATTAAAGTGCATCAACTGAGAAATTGCGATGTGGAAGATGGACTTGAACCTATTGAGGCCATGAAACAACTGCTGGCTTTTATCGGCAGTAGCCCTATTCTCGGCTACTACCTAGAATTTGACATGGCGTTGATTAACCGAGTTGTGCAACCTTGGTTAGGTATTAAACTACCCAATCAACAGCTGGAATTATCAGCAATTTATTACGACCAAAAAATTGGTCTGATTCCACAAAAACGGCTAGATCTGAGGTTAAGCAGTATTTGTACTACGCTTAATGTCCCTAATTTAGGCGCACACGACGCTTATACCGATGCGCTCACCGTCGCCATTGCTTATGTAAAGCTTAAACAATCGGATAAGGGGCTACCGTAACAAACAAAAAAGCCATCGAATTAACGATGGCTTTATATAGCGCTTGCCCATAAAAAAACAAGCTAAATTTGGCTCCCCGACCTGGACTCGAACCAGGGACCTGCGGATTAACAGTCCGTCGCTCTACCGACTGAGCTATCAGGGAATCGATAAGCAACATTATAGCACAAACCTTATGTTTTGCAAGTGCTCATAAAAGCTTTAAGACATCTTGTAACTAAATCAGTACGCAAAACAAAAAATTCAATTACACCCTCCAGCTTTTCTCAACTGACTAATCAGTTGGTAATCACCTACCCAAACCACCATATCATCAAAAATGATTTCCGAACCACCACTCATTTGAGTGCCCGATCTTAAGTAAAATGGCTGAGTAGTGGTGGGAGTTGTGGCAATACAATGATATTGTTCACGTGGATTTAATGTATTACAACCTTGAAAAGCACCAACAGAGGTAGCCGTAATATTTGCATTCGCTTGCCTACCATTTTTCCCAGTAGAAATCAGTGCAAAAGCAGCCCAATCCCCTAACATTGATCCCGAAGCTGGCTGAACTGGAGCAACAGTAACATCGTTAAGCAAGTCATAAACTGAAATTTGCCATGCACTATTTGAACGACTAAAATTTCCCGAACAAAGGTTAGGGTTGGTATTAGGAAGAGTTACAGGCGGCGCAGTAAAGGCACGGCTGACGACATATTTATAACGTTCACCCCATGCATCACCGCCACCACCAATTCCTAACGTAGTATGTGGTAACCAACCTTCATAATTCGTACAAACACCACCGCTAGTTGCATTACCTGAATTATAGTCAGACTGACCATAGGAAGCGTTATTAACGTCATTGTGAATGTCTGGACATGGCAATACTCCGTCATATTGAATAAAGTAAGTGATTAACGAATCTTTCACTTCCTGTAGATTATTCTCGGTCTGTTTATACTTAGACGTATCCGCTGAACCAGACAATAAGTTTACACCACCCGCTAACAACAACCCAACAATGACAAGCACAATGGCTACTTCAAGAAGAGTAAAACCATTTTTTTTCATACCTACTCCTAAGGACACTCTTGTATGTTCATTCCAGCAACATTACCCGAATTAATACTACAAATACGCGATGCTCCAGAACCGTTTCCATTGCTATCAGCCCACTCAAAACGCTTAAACCAATGTGTTGCTGGTAAAGCAGAAAATTCGGTTACACTGCACCAATTGCTGCTCCTTGCAAGCGAACAAACCTTACGCTTCATTCGATCATTAAACTCCGCCTGGCTAACGCCCACAACACGATCATTAAAGGGGATCGTAGCTACAGCCGGACGGCTTAGAAAGGAAGCTCCTGTTGCTCCACCACTAGGACTTTCTAAAAACTGTGGCCATTGGTTGCTTGCTGGTTGTTCATGGTTACGACCCAATTGCGAAGCTAAAGGATCTCCAGCGGCAATAACTACCGCTGCTACTGCGTTTCCATCTAACATCATTGATGAGTTAAATGGAGAAAGACCTCCATACACAGGGTTAATAGTATTTCCGTAAATACTTCCATAACCAGTAGCACCGTAGCGATACTCATCTGCAATTGAATACCAAAGAGATAACCCAGCATTTTTTTCACCAGACCAAAAGTAAAAGTACTCCGACACAGATCCAGCTTTAGAAGCTGGTAAGCGACCTATGGCATTAGACGTACCCCAAGCGCAAGACCCACTTGAAGTGCCAGAATCAGGATCACTCAGTGATCGCATGTCAGGGCATAATAAAAAGCCAGGGCTTTTTTCGGAACTTGTTCCGGCGTATAACTCAGGTATACTCTCAGCAAACACCAACAAATTCTCTTTTACTTCTGCCAAAACCATGCCTACATCTTGCGCTTGCTGACGTTTCAACTTTTGCCCTAAGTCCCCCAATAACCCATAAGATAACCACGCCAAGGTCATAACCAATGCTGCAATGAATACTAACAATGCAGCTCCTTGTTGATAAGATTTTGCTTGACTATGGTTGCTCATAAGACTCCGTGATCTTATCCTGATCGACCCAATAAACCTGACCTAACCCCAGTTTTCTAATACCATTTGGAGTGTTTAAGATCAAGTTACCCGCACTAATCTTTTTAGTGTTCAGCAAAATACCATGAACTACTTTGACTCCCTCAATCATACTACCGTTTAACCAAATACTATAACCCGCTTCAGTGCGTAATAACGCCTCAAAAAACAAGCTGCGATTTGCATGCTGAACAGAAACACTTGACGATCCACGAGTTGAAATTTGTTTCTTAAAAGCAAGATGATCCCTATCAATGATAGCTCTTTGCTCAGCCGTTGTAAAAAGCCTTTCCAACTCTATGGATCCGGCCAAAAGATTGACCGAGAACAAAAGCCCTACAAGAGCTACTAAACAATGAACACTGTGTTTCAAGGTTGAATCTCCGGAGTAGAGGTTACTTTAGGTACGTTCAAAGCTAAAAAATTAAATCTACATTTAATGGCGACATTTCCTTTATCCACTTGAAAAGCATAATAACTACTCGTTAGACCATATTGGTTTTTTTGATTTAAACTAATCAGATTGCATGACTCCAATACAGCCAACCGATTAACCTTTTGGACGATATCCGTTACAAAATTAAACACATCCACTTCATGCTGAAACTCCCCTTCAATATCAAGATATTCACGTTGAACTAGCTCTAAAAACGGTGCCAAACTAGGCTGTTGCGCACTGTCTAACATATCACGGCTCGAAAAATTAAAAGTCACGCC
>NCFI01000019.1 GCA_002281095.1 Thiotrichales bacterium 35-46-9
AATAGTACTAGGTAAATAAGCGAAATAATCGATTTACGAACGGTTTCGGCATCGAAGGCAAGCGGTTGTGTTTGTTTCAACAGATAGCCAATGCTGATGAAGAGAAAGCATTCGAGTAAAATGGAGCTCATAGCGACGGGTTCTAATTAGTTAAAGAGATATTCTTATTTCTTTATTGTTAAGATTATAGTGCCTGTGGGTATGTGGATAAGATTATTTTTGCTCTTTTTTTCATAGCGTTAAGATGTGAATACTGTGCTAACAGCTTTGTTTCATTCTTGTTCACAGGCTTGTGTATCATTGTGGATTATTTTAATTAATGTCGTTAATTGTGACATTATCCCCATATTATCCACAAGTTATAAGCTGTATTATTCATCCTATTGAAAGAGGTTTTATGGAATTTAATCAAGTAGTTATGTCACGACGCAGTGTGTTTAAATTTCAATCGAAAGCGCTGGTTGTGGATGATATTTATCCATTAATTGAAGCAGCCGTTATGGCACCAAATCATCATTTAACGCAACCTTGGCGCTTTATTTGGTTGGGTAAGCAAACGCAATCGTGTTTGGCTGAATACTATGGTGAAGCGAAAGCCGCTAAGGCAATGGCAGCCGATGCAACGGTGCATGAGCGCATTAAGCAAAAAGCGGTAGAAAAGTTTTTAGCTGTTCCAGCCATTTTGTTAGTGATGTGTCGATTAGATCGTCAGCCCGTTATTCGGGAAGAAGATTTAGCCGCTACTCATTGCGCTATTCAAAATTTATTGTTAGCAGCAACCGATAAAGGGCTAGGTGCACAGTGGAGCACGCATCCGATGATCTATGATGATCAAGTGATGGCCGAAGTAGGCGTAGATAGCAGCAAAGAGCGTTGTTGCGCCATGATTTATATGGGTTATCCGGAAGTGATTCCGCCAGCACCGCCAAGGAAATCGGCACAGGAATGTTTGACCTTATTGCCTTAATTTGTTGCTGTAAAGCATGTTAAATACAACAAACCCCAGCCTTCGCCGGGGTTCATCTTAGCCAGTCAATCAGCGATTAGCCTTTCAAGACCTCTTTCAATGCCGCTAGGCAGAAGAGGACTTTTTCAGGTTTGCTGCTCTGACCCATCAAGCCGATACGCCACACTTTGCCAGCTAAAGCGCCTAAGCCAGCACCAATTTCAAGGTTGTATTCATTCAATAAACGACTACGCACGGTAGCGTCATCGACACCTTCCGGAATCCACACACTATTCAGTTGTGGCAAACGGTCGGCTTCGTTAACGACAAAGCTCATGCCCATGCCTTCAATACCGGCTTTGAGTAGCTGGTGGTTATGCGCATGACGCGCCCAAGATGCTTCTAAGCCTTCTTCCATCAGCATGACGAGGGATTCATGTAGCGCGTAAAGGGCATTGACCGGGGCGGTGTGGTGGTAAGCGCGTTTCTGACCCGAACCCCAGTAAGCCATCACCAAATTCAAATCCATGAACCAGCTAGGCACTTTGGTTTTGCGGTTACGCACTTTTTCTAAGGCGCGCTCGCTAAAGCTGACAGGCGATAAACCCGGTACACAAGACAAGCATTTTTGCGTACCTGAATAGATAGCATCAATACCCCAATCATCAACGCGCAGTTCAACGCCAGCTAAAGACGTCACGGCGTCAACGATGGTTAAGCAGTTATGCTTACGGGCGATTTCGCACAGGGTTTTGGCATCTGAACGTGCGCCCGTTGAGGTTTCGGCATGCACAAAGGCGAGGATTTTAGCGTCTGGGTTGGCTTGTAAAGCGGCTTCGACCTTATCGACCGAAACAGCACTACCCCAAGCATCTTCAACGACAACGGCGGTACCACCGAAACGTTCGATGTTTTCTTTCATACGGCCGCCGAACACGCCATTAATACACACTACCACCTTATCGCCCGGTTCAACCAAGTTGACGAAGCAGGTTTCCATACCCGCTGAACCCGGTGCTGAAACGGGCATGGTCATCTCATTGTTGGTTTGAAAAGCATATTTCAGCATTACCTTAATTTCATCCATCATGCGGATGAATTCTGGGTCTAAGTGGCCAATGGTTGGGCGCGACATAGCCGCCAATACACGCGGGTGAATGTCGGAAGGACCAGGTCCCATGAGGGTGCGAATGGGTGGATTGAATGAGTTCATGCGGCGCTTACCTTGTAAATTCCATAAATTTGGATAAAAATTGATTCAAGTCAACTATAATACTTGAAATATTATGGCATTCAAGGTTAACAAATGGAAGTAATTAACGCACTGAAACAGGTACTTTCGGCGGAAAGTTTGCTGACCAGTGACGAAGCCTGTCGCCCGTTCGAGTGTGACGCCTTGTCCGCTTACCGTGAGCGTCCCTTAGCCGTCGCCTTACCCAGCGATGTGGAACAGGTTAAAGCGGTGCTGCGTATTTGCAAGCAATATCAAGTGCCGGTCATTACGCGTGGCTCAGGTACTGGCTTAGCGGGCGGTAGTTTGCCTTTAAAAGACGGTATTGTGCTGGGGCTTTCTAAACTGAATAAAATTCTGAAAATCGACCCCTTGCAACGTATTGCCATTGTGCAGCCGGGAGTGCGTAATATTGTCGTTAGTGAAGCCGTTGCCGATTATGGTCTCTACTATGCGCCCGATCCTTCCTCGCAAATTGCCTGCTCGATTGGCGGTAATGTAGCGGAAAATTCGGGGGGTGTGCATTGCCTGAAATATGGCTTAACAGTTCATAATGTCACTTCCATCAAAATTGTCGATATGGATGGTACGGAATCGGTTTTCGATGAAAAAGACGATGGCATTGACCTGTTGGCGTTAATGAATGGTTCGGAAGGCTTATTGGGTGTGATTGTCGAAATTAAGCTGAAGTTATTACCCAAACCCGAAGCGGCGCAGGTGGTGATGGCGGCCTTTCATTCAGTGGGAGCTTGTGCCGATGCGGTCACACGGGTGTTAGAGCAGGGCATTATTCCCGCTGGCTTAGAAATGATGGACAAGTTTTCCATTATGGCGGCCGAAGCCTTTGCTAAAGTAGGCTACCCCACCGAAGCAGAAGCCTTATTGCTCTGTGAAGTCGATGGCAGTCACGATCAGGTACAAGTCGATGCCAAGCGCGTGGCTGATATTTTAACGCAGGCGGGTGCTTATCAAATTCAATTGTCGCAAAACGAAGCACAACGCATTGCTTTGTGGAAAGGGCGCAAAAACGCTTTCCCCGCCGTTGGGCGTTTTTCACCCGATTATTACTGTATGGACGGTACCATTCCGCGCAGTCAACTCGCTTATGTGCTGGAAGAAATCGCTAAGTTGTCTGACAAATACGGCTTAAAAGTCGCTAATGTGTTCCATGCGGGCGATGGTAATTTGCATCCGCTGATTATGTACGATGCTAACAAACCGGGTGAATTAGCGACAACGGAAGCTTTTGGCGGTGAAATATTGAAACTGTGCGTTGACGTTGGCGGCACGATTACGGGTGAGCATGGTGTGGGCGTAGAAAAGTTGAATGCCATGTGTCATCAGTATCACACGCCCGAATTAGAAATTTTTCATGGTATTAAAGCGGTATTTGACGACACGGGTTTATTGAATCCCGGTAAGGCAGTGCCTACCTTGCATCGTTGTGCCGAGTTGGGGCATATGCACGTGCATCATGGTCAGTTAGCCCATCCTCATTTGGAGCGTTTTTAATGCCACAGCACAAAAACATCGACAACCAAGTGATGCGTTGGTGCGAGCAAATTAAACAAGCACAGGTTGATCAACAGATCATTCAAATTAGTGGTCATCATTCCAAAGTCTTGCGCGATGCGGCAACGGAATCACTTAGTACGGCAGGTTATGAAGGCATTGTCAGTTATGAGCCAGCGGAGCTGGTGATTACCGTTAAGGCAGGCACGAAACTGAGTGAGTTGAAAGCCGTATTAGCACAACATAAGCAAATGCTCGGTTTTGAGCCACCTGATTATGGGGATTCAACGATTGGTGGTACCTATGCCTGTGCCTTAACGGGGCCTTCGCGTCCGTTTCGTGGTAGCTTGCGCGATTTTGTTTTAGGTACTAAGTTAATCGACGGCCAAGGACGTTATCTCAGCTTTGGTGGTCGCATGATCAAAAATGTCGCCGGTTATGACGTTTCACGCATGTTGGTGGGGTCAAAAGGGTCGATGGCTTTAGTGACGGAACTGAGTTTGCGCGTCATTCCGTTAATGGAAGAGCGCAGTTATCAGATGGAAATGTCGGAAAACGAAGCCATTTTGTTGATGAATCAAATGGCGGGTACTTCCTTGCCGCTATCGGCGGCGGCTTATTACGAAGGTAAGTTTATTTATCGCGTCGCTGGCGCTCATCCGTTACAAACCAATCGGGTTGGCGTGACAGAAATCGACAATGATATTTGGGTTAGACTAAATCCGTTTCGTCCGCAACTCCCACCCGACGTTAAATTGTGGCGCTTAGATGTTGAAAGTACCACACCCGCCATTGAAAACACCATTGCGGTGGGTTCTTGTGGTATGCGTCGTTGGGTGGCGAGTAAAGATAAGCCTAACCATCCTTATACGACGCTATGGCAAGCCTATTTTGCGCCTCGTCATAATGACACACCGCGTGTTGCCCATCTCAAAAATGGACTACGCGATGTGTTCGATCCGCACCATATTTTCAAGCAAATGTAAGCCCGATTATGCAGACGCAACTTCAGCCTGAATGGCTTAACACGCCCGATGGTCAAACCGCCGACACGATTTTACGTAACTGCGTGCATTGCGGTTTTTGTTTGTCGGCTTGTCCGACTTATGGCTTACTCGGCGATGAGTTAGACTCACCACGGGGGCGTATTTATCTCATCAAAAGCCTGTTAGAAGGTAACGATGTTTCACGTGAATCCTTATCGCATCTAGATAGCTGTTTAACTTGCCTTTCTTGCGAAACTACCTGCCCGTCTGGTGTGGAGTATGGTCATTTATTGGATATTGGTCGTCATGCCATGGAACAGCAAGTGACGCGCCCGTTATGGCAACGACTGATGCGTTGGGGCGTGCGCAAGAGTTTAACCACGCCTTGGCTCTTTAATCTGGTGGTGAGGGTGATGCCCTTTTTGCGCCACTCATCGGCGATTGCTTTTAGTGTGCAGGAGTTAGCATTACAACAACAGTTAGCCGATCGTGCCGACGTATTAGCATCGAGTGTGTTGTTACTCAAAGGCTGTGTGCAGCCAGCCTTAGCGCCTAATATTAATCAAGCCAGCATTAAGGTGCTGAATAAGCTGGGCTGGAATGTCATCGAAACAACACAGAGCCAGTGTTGTGGTGCGTTAAATCAGCATTTATCTGCCCATGATGATGCGCTAGCGCAAGTGAAAGCCAATATTGATGCTTGGTATCCTTATCTGCAACAAGGCGTGAAAGCGATTATTTCCACTGCCAGTGGTTGTGGTGTGATGCTAAAGGATTATGGTCATTTATTGCGTGCCGATCCGATTTATGCCGAAAAAGCACAAGCCATTGCTCAAGCCAGTAAGGATATTTCTGAGTTTTTATTAACGCAAGACTTATCGAAGTTTACCCATTTCGATAACCAAACCATTACCTTTCATTCGCCCTGTACTTTGCAGCATGGGCAGCAGTTGCAAGGGGTGGTGGAGCAGGCATTGCGTAAATTGGGTTATCGCGTCAATCCGGTGAAAGATGCCCATTTGTGTTGCGGTTCGGCAGGGACCTATTCACTCTTTAACCCAACAATGGCTAAGCAATTACGCGATAATAAGCTGGAAAATTTGCTGGCGCATAAAACCGATGTCATTGTTACCGCCAATATTGGATGCTTAATGCATTTGCAGAAGGGAACAGAGGTTCAGGTTAAGCATTGGATTGAAATTTTGTGAAACCCTATTACGCTGTCATCTTGCGTTGTTGCGCGGTGCTCAACTCAGTCATGTACCTAGTGTACACTCCTTCGTTTGTGCTCCGTGCGCCTAGCAATTTTGCCAGCTCATAACGGGTTTTAGTGCTACCACTTTAAGGAAAAACAGTATGTCTGACATTAAGATTGCTCAAGCAGCGAAAATGAAACCGATCATTCAATTGGCACAGGAAACCTTTTCGATTCCTGCCGAGCAGCTGGATCCTTATGGTCATTACAAAGCCAAAATTTCATTAGACTATGTTAACTCCCTCTCGCATCGTCAATCGGAAGGTAAACTGATTTTGGTTACCGCCATTAGTCCAACCCCTGCGGGTGAAGGCAAAACCACGACCACGGTGGGTCTAGGTGATGCGCTTAATCGAGTGGGTAAAACACAGGGCAAGAAGGCGATCATCTGCTTGCGCGAACCGTCACTTGGGCCATGTTTTGGCATTAAAGGCGGTGCAGCGGGTGGCGGCTACGCGCAAGTGGTGCCGATGGAAGACATCAACTTGCATTTTACGGGTGATTTTCATGCCATTGGTGTGGCGCATAACCTGTTAGCAGCGATGATTGATAACCACATTCATCATGGTAACGCACTAGATATTGATGCGCGTCGTATTCGTTGGAAGCGCGTGATGGACATGAACGATCGTGCTTTGCGTGATATTACCGTTGGTATGGGCGGACCGGCTAATGGCTATTTGCGTGAAGATGGCTTTGATATTGTCGTTGCTTCCGAAGTGATGGCGATTTTGTGTTTAGCCACCAATCGTGCCGACTTAAAAGAGCGTTTAGGACGTATTATTATCGGTTACAAAAAAGACGGTACGACACCCGTTTATGCGTCTGACTTAAAAGCACATGGTGCCATGGCTGCTTTATTAAAAGACGCCTTTAAGCCGAATTTAGTACAAACACTGGAAAACAATTTAGCCATTGTGCATGGTGGTCCTTTTGCCAATATTGCCCACGGTTGTAATTCGGTGATTGCCACTAAAACCGCACTTAAATTGGCCGACTATGCGGTCACGGAGGCCGGTTTTGGTGCTGATTTAGGGGCAGAAAAATTCTTTAATATCAAATGTCGCACCACCGGCTTAAAACCTTCTGCCGTGGTGTTAGTAGCGACGGTACGTGCGCTGAAATTTCACGGTGGCGTTGATAAAATGCACCTCAATCAAGAAAACTTGCCAGCTTTAGAAAAAGGCTTTGCCAATTTAGAGCGCCACTTAACCAACTTGCAACAGCAATTTGGGCAACCGGTGGTGGTGTCGATTAACCATTTCACTTTCGATAGCGATGCTGAAATCGCGCTTTTGCAGCAAAAATGTGCCGATTTAGGCGCGGAATGTGTGGTTTCACGTCACTGGGCTGAAGGCAGTGCTGGCGCAGAAGCCTTAGCAGAGAAGGTGATGTCGATTGTTGATGCGCGTGAAGCACAGGTTCAGTTCACCTATGAAGATCAAACACCACTGTGGGATAAGCTGTCAGCCGTTGCTACTAAGCTCTACGGTGCGAAAGAAATTGTCGCTTCGGCGAAGGTGAAGAAAGACATTGAGCAATTACAAGCCAACTATGGTCATTTGCCGATTTGTATGGCCAAAACCCAAATGTCTTTTAGTACCGATCCCGCCTTGAAGGGTGCACCCAGCGGCCATACAGTTGAAATCAGCGATGTTAAGTTACAAAATGGTGCGGGGTTTATTGTCGCTATTGCCGGAAATATGATGACCATGCCGGGATTGCCAACCAGACCAACGGCCGAAATCATCGATATTGATGATGAGGGCGTCATTACCGGATTATTTTAGGGCATCTCTAAAAACCCCACTTCTTGGCATTTTTAGAGCACCCAAGTTTGTTTTATTTCTGGTGGAAGGGCTTTAATCAGTAAGTTACATGCATTTTTCGTGCATCCCTTCCCCCAGTCCCCCTACCCATTAGGGTTTTTTATAGGTTACCTCTAATAGTGAAGTTCGGTTAAGCCAATAAAAAAGCCCTCGCAAGAGGGCTAAGTTGTTTGTATGGTTTTTAACGATACTGACGTAAATACCACCATTCAAAAGCTTGCTTCGCCCAGTGTAATAAACGACAGGGAATCATGAAGTTACGCTTTTCATCACGCCATACTAAAATGCCGCGATCGTGCATATCCATAATACACACCAATTCGATTTTGGTTTTCGTGCTAGGGGTTTTACCCATTAACTCAGCAATCAAATTATCGGCGGCTGTTTTGGCTTGTAGGTCGGCCATGTGTGCTTGCTTCGGTAACCACTCTGGTCCTGGATAGCTGCCTGAATCACCGGCAACGTAGGTGTATTGCAGTCCTGTTACTTGTCCCATCTCATTCGCCGGTAAAAAGCCACCTGAAGAGAGTTCAACGCCCGCTTGATCTGCCCAAGCTGGACCAGTCATGCCCGGCATAAACAAAATTAAATCGGCGGTAATGGTTTCTGCTTCGGTTACCACTGCTTGCGCTTCAAAGCGCACCAATTTGTGACCTAAATGGGTGCTAATGTCTCTTTCTGCCATGCGTTTAAGAATACGATCAACCGCTTCGTTACCCAAGCGTTGTCCGGGACGTTGAGCCGGTGAGAAGAATTTAAAGGTAAAGCGATCACGAATGCCTTCCGCACGCAGCCAGTTGTCGAGTCCAAACAAGAGTTCAAACATCGGGCCGCCGCGCATGGCAGCGGGTTCATTGGGGTTGCTGGCAAAACCAAAAGCAATGGTACCGCCGGTATCACGCATGGCGGCGAGTCGATCTCGGATCTGTTCTGCTGCCGGAATGCCCTCGCACAGCGCAATACTGTGCTCAATACCCGGTAGTTTTTTCATAAAACGACCACCTGAACCAATGATTAGGCCATCATTGCGAATATCGCCTGCACTGGTGTGCACCACACGACCTTGTTCGCTTAATCCCGTCACTTGCGCTTTAACATGTGTTAAGTTCATGCGTTTAAAGAAATTAACCAAGGGAACGCGTAGTTGTTCACCGCGACGTTTTCCGGTTGGAATCCAAATGAGACTGGGATAGTAAATAAGTTCCGCTGTCGGGCTAATGAGGGTAATCTTGGCATCAGGACGCTGAGCGCGCACTTGTTGTACGGCAGTGAGGGCGGCAAAGCCGCTACCGATAATGGTGATGTTCATGGTGGCTCTTTTTTTGATTTATTAATGCCATGATTATAAACGCACAAATATAAATTTTCTAATGGAAAATCATGATGATGGGGTATTAGTAAAATTCAAAATTTGACCTATAAATCCCTAATGGGAAGGGGGTTTCACCTTGCGGTGCACTAAAGTGTGTGGGAAGGGATGCAAAAAAATGCATATAACTTGCTGATTAAGGCCCATCCACCAGAAATAAAATAAACTTGGGTACTCCAAAAATTCCACGAAGTGGGGTTTTTAGAGGTGCCCCTTAGAGCGCCTCTGTTAGCTCTGGCGTGAAATGAAGGCTGCCCGTGTTACGATGTGTCTTCATCAGATCATATAAGTGATTGAGCGTGTTTTCTGCCTGATCGGCTACTAAGTCCACCACCATGGTGACGGGTTGTGCCGGAACAGCCGTGCGATCGGCACTTTCTTTAAAATGGATTGACGCCAACTGATTGTGTACCCGTTTAATAAGGTTACGTACGGGAGCATCGGGTTTCATCACCATCGTTAGTACAAACTCATCTGCGTTCATGCGCCAAGCATGTGAGCCTTCACCCTGTGAGGCCAAAATCTTGGCATAACCACGCAGTAAGCTATCTCCCCGATGATGTCCGTAACGGGCGTTGTATTCGGCAAAATGATCCACGTCGATCAGTGCCAGCAGAATACGCTTTCCTGATGTTTGATTGCGCTTCACAATGACCGGCAAAAACTCGGCTAGGTGTGTTTCGTTATGCAGTCGTGTGAGTAAGTCGGTCATGGTATGCTTTTTATGCTCTACCAAGCGCGCCCGTGTGGCATCAACCCGTTGTTTGCCATCTTTCACTTCATGCGACAATAGTCGATTGGCTTTTTTCAGATGCGCTGAAATGAGCGGTGCTTTTTCAGGGTTGCTTTCTAACGCTTGTGCCAACTCGAAATGGGTATCGACGTGTTTACTGACATTTTCAGTCATTTCACCAATCGCATTCATCAGCTCTTGTTCAACGCCAGCAATGGTGCGTTCTTGCTGTTTGAAAAAGCGCTCAGTCAAGCGAATACCTAGAATATCCGACCAAGGCTCTTGATTATGGCGCATTTCATCTATGAAGGCGGTGAACTCAGGGTGCTCACCCAACGCATACTCATAAAATAGATGATAATTAATTGGATTGGGGTGAGCATTGAGCTCACTCATCAGCGCTAGCGCTTCTTTGTGTGCAACCAGCATCGCTTCAGGTGGATGTAAGTAGGCAAGACGCATGTATCGCTCCAATTAAATAGGGGTTCGATCAATTAAGATAGAAAGTAAGTTCATGCGAATGAGAGATTTAACTTCATCCGACAGGTAAAGTACCTCCAAAGCCGTGGCGCGAACTTTTTCAACTTCGGTTGCTTGGTAGTTCTCGGCATTAATTTCACCAACCATAACTTCCGCCAATAAGCCAATGGCGACCAGTAGGCGTACGCGTTCATTGCTAAAGTGGGCAACTTGCTGGCAGTTGTGATGTTCTTGAATGGCGATCAGCATGTCTCCTTCACCGGTGCCATTGCCAAATCCCCATTGACGAGCCGCCACCACGCCTAAGTAATCGTGACGAATTTTCAGCTCTTGCTCTTCTAATAATGGCCCGCTAGAGGGAAACGAGAGCAGGTGATGCCAGTAACGTTCGTATTTCTGTTGCAGACTATTGGCAATACCAATGGCACCCGCATCGCGGAATAGACCAAACAGGTAAGCATCACTAATATCAATGCCTTGCACATAACCGGCGATTTCGGCACAGGCCACGGCGATATCAAAGCTATGGTCAATAATAGAACGAAAGAGCGTCGATTGTGCTGGAATGGCACGTATCGCCGCCGCCACCGCCAAGCGATAGGTCTTTTGAATACCGATCAGGTTAATGACATGGTGAATGGTTTTAATTTCCACCGTGGCAGTCATGTGCCGTAAAAAGGTCGGCGATTTAACAATGCTGAGAATTTCACCGGTAATGACATTATTTGACTCGATAATCTCAGCAAACTTGCGTGCATTCGGATAGCGCGAATTGGCTTCACGTTCTAATAAAATAATGACATCGGGCATATCAGGTACTTTGAATGCACTCGCCCCACCCACATGCTTTAGACTTTGCATGATGGCCTCTTTACGCAAGGGAACACTTACCAATGAAGGTGCATGTGCGCTATGAGCAGATTGTTGTTTGCTGGCTTGGTGACGATTCATAACTTACCTAAGGATACAAAGAAATAGACTCAGTGGTCTTATCTTCATTATATCGACCGATAACCTGAAATGCACACTGCTTTTGGCTTGAAATGTGACGTTTTTTTATCATCTTCGTATTCTAGCTCATGCTAAACTAGCCTAAAACTAACACAATGAATGTAAGGAGACAGCTCATGCAGTACGGATTGCCGCTCGCGTTAACGGCATTAGCCACTTTTTTCGTATCGACGGGGACTATGGCACAAAGCAGTAACGATAAAGTGGTTTTTGAACACTTGCAAGATTATATGGAAGCGGCACCTTTTGCTGATGGTGTGATTACTGCCGCCCAGCTCAAGGGATTAACCGCTAAGCCGTTAATCGTCGATACGCGTCCTGCCGAAGCCTATGCGAAAGATCACATTGCCGGTGCGATTAACATTGATTGGCGTTTTGTCTTGTCTGAAGTGAAGCAATTGCCCAAAGATCGTTTGATCGTGCTTTATTGTGATACGGGCATTTTGTCATCTAAGGCTCATTTTGCCTTACGTTTGGTGGGTTATGAGCAGGTGAAGGTGTTGTTTAATGGTTACGAGGGTTGGAAGTCATCGGGCAAAAAATAAGTGTGATGATGTTATGACCAAAAATCAAAACGCCCCAGTATTGGGGCGTTTTAGCTTTTAGGGGATTGGCTTATTTAACCAGTTTAAAGTCGAGTACTTGCATGTTCATAATCAGGCCAGCATCCTGAATGGGTAATACCACTGCATCAACATCCGAGTCATTATGATGTGAATGCCACCAACCTGGCGGGGTAATGAAGGTAGAGCCAGGCGTCCACATCGCTTTAATGGGATTAAGGATATTGCCGTGTTCATCCAACTCTTTACCAATCATGGTATAGGTATTAGGACCTGCGCTAACGCAATGGTCGATGGCAATGGAGTTGTGACGATGGGGTTTTTGCGTAATGCCAGCCGGTAGCACATTGTACAAAGACCAGAGGGTATGCGTCAGCGTCATGGTTTTAGGGAAATTAGGATTCGACAACAATACGCCCAAACGGTTACGTTTGGTGGCATTGGTATCAGCACGTTCGTTGGCAATGGCTTCGGCTAAGCGTTCTTTCGTGTAAAGCACGGGTGTGAAACGGGCACTGGTAGGTGCGACACCTAAGTAAGATAATAAAGGTGCATCATTAACCCAGAATAAAGCCGCATCTTCACTGGCAAAGTGTTCAGCCGATTGCGTGGCAGGTAGCGTAAACAGGTCGCCAGCTTTCCATAAAATATTACCCTGATCGACTTGGGTATTGCCACGACCACGAATCACAAAGAACATTTGTGAAGCGGCTATGAAATCGGTTTTAATGGATTCATTGGCATTGACACGCAAATAACCTGCGTAGAGGTTAGGCGTCGTGGCAGGGTATTCGGTTTCTAAATTGCCGGATAGGTCGAATGGAATAACACGGGTTTCACCACTTGTCCACATATCGCTTAAAAAAGCATCGACATCAATTTGTGGCATTTTCGGATTAACAGCCGACAAGTATTCCTTAAACTGTGCTTGTGCTTCCCAAGACTGAGTCATGGTGTATTCGTTGTTGGTTGTCATTGCTGAGGCTCCTTATTGGTCATTAGGCCTTCTGTTAGCCTTGCACCACAAGTAGGCAGACGGAGGCGATAGGCGTTACGAGCACAACAACAGAGTCAATTCTGTTTGTAGGAATGGTTGTGAAATGCCCGCAATATGAAAATGTAAATTTTTATGGTCAAATTTTAACCTGTTGTCCTAGTGAATTCAACCAACTAAGACAAATCGATCCTATTCTAGTACCTGTCCCAAACGTGCCACCAATTGGCTGTTTTCGCGGTAATCAACCGGACAGTCGATAACGGTGACGCCTTGATGGGCTAGCGCCTGTTGTAATGTGGGTAATAGGTCATCGGCAGATTCAATTCGGACACCAACAGCACCAAAAGATTGAGCCAGTTGCACAAAATCAGGATTGTTAAATTCAACAAAAGCGCTGCGTCCAAATTCGCGTTCTTGTTTCCAACGAATTAAGCCATAACCTGAATCATTCCAAATGAGTACCACTAAAGACAAGCCTAAACGCACAGCGGTTTCTAACTCTTGCACATTCATCAGAAAACCCGCATCACCGGTAACAGCCACGGCTGCCTTTTCTGGATAGGCGAGTTTGGCAGCAATCACACCGGGTAACGCAATGCCCATACTGGCAAAACCATTCGAAATAATACAGGTATTGGAAACTTCACAGCGAAACATGCGCGCCATCCACATTTTATGGGCGCCGACATCGCATACCGCTATGTCATCTAGCGCCATCGCTGTGCGTAGGTCCCAAATGATTTTTTGCGGTTTTAACGGCCAGTCAGACGATTTTGCGTGCTGCTTCATTTCGTGAATCAGTGCATGGCGTAAGTTACGGTAAGGCGTGAGATCGCGTTTGGGAATACTGGCTTGCCAGTCTGACTCACCACGGTGGGTGTTGGTCATCAGCTCTAGGTTGCGATAAATATCGCCCAGAATTTCGACACTGGGAATGTAGGCGTCATCGACCTCAGCAGGCTGGCTGTCGATGTGAATAATGGTGCGGTCGCGACTGGCATGCCAGACGCGCGGATGATATTCGGCCATATCAAAGCCAATGCAAATAATGACATCGGCTAATTCAAAACCACAGTTTTGGTAGTCGCCCGATTGTAGTCCCGCCGTACCAATGGCGAGCTCATGTTTGAACGAGATGACACCTTTCGCCATAAAGGTATTCACCACCGGCAGATGGAAAGTTTCAGCAAAAGCCAGTAGTTTGTCTTCAGCACGAGCGCGAATAATGCCATTGCCCGCTAAGATTAAGGGATGCTTGGCCTGCTTAATTAAGGCCAAGGCTTGATCGCGCACTTCAGGATGAGCGCCTGAACGTAGTGGTTCTGAAATTGGCAGCGGCGTGGCATGGGTTGGCATTTTAGCGACGTTTTCGGGAAAGTCGATAAAGCAGGCACCCGGTTTTTCACTTTGCGCTTGTTTAAAGGCTTTGCGAATGACTTCGGGCGTGGTTTCTGGTTCTAGAATTTGCGCCGAATATTTGCTGATGGGTCTGAACATACTGACCAAATCGACCACTTGATGCGATTCCTTGTGCATACGACTGGTCGCTGCCTGACCTGCAATAGCAACAACAGGAGCCCGATCCATATTGGCATCAGCAACACCGGTAATTAGGTTGGTCGCACCAGGCCCAAGGGTGGACATGCAGACGCCAGCCTTTCCAGTCAGGCGTCCGTAAACATCGGCCATAAAGGCTGCCCCTTGCTCGTGGCGCGTGCAAACAAACTGAATGGATGAGTCGAGTAGCGCATCCATGACATTCAGGTTTTCTTCACCTGGAATACCGAAAATATACTCGACCTGTTCAGCTTCTAAGCAGCGAACCATTAACTGGGCAGCATTGATGGTCATTTTTGGCTCAGCTCCTCAATGAGGGCAAAGAGTTTGGCGTGAGTACCTGCCATAGGTAAGTCGGTGACATATTGCCCATTAATGACAAAGGTGGGTACGGCTTCAAGCTGATATTGTCCCGACAACTTAGCAGCACGGGTAACATCAGCGGTGTTGACATCGCTATCATAGGCTTTTAAGAAAGCCGCTTTATTGAAAGATTTGTCCTTAGCCGTCAATAAGTCGGCCACTTCTTCTTGGTTTTTAGGGCGTGCTTTGTCTTGTAAGAATAGCTCAAATACCTTGCCATGCAGACTTAACTGATCACTTGCTTTCAAGGCGAAGTGAATACGCGCCAGCGTCGCCCATGCGGGTGACTGAAACACGGCAGGAATGGCTTCAAAGTGGATATGCTTAGGTTTATTGGCCAGCCATTCTTTTAAGGGTTTTTCCATGTCTTGGCAGTGAGAACAACCATAAAAGAAAAACTCCTGCACTGTCCCTTTGGCCACTAAGGCACGGGCATTGTCGGGCAATTTTTTATAGTGAATACCTTCTTCAAAGGCATAGGGTGCAGCTTGAGCAGAAAAGGAAGCTGTAGCGACTAAACTGGCAGTCATTAAACTCAGAAAATAACGACGATTCATACTAAATCACTCCTAAGTGAAGAACCCCTCTCTCATGAGATGAGAGAAGGTTGGATGAGAGACGTGAGGATTTTACAGGCTACCGTAAGAGTGGAGTCCAGATAAGAACATATTGACACCCAAGAAAGCAAAAGTGGTGATGAGTAAACCGATGATCGACCACCAAGCCATAGGTGCGCCACCCCAGCCTTTCGACATACGGAAATGTAACCAAGCCGCGTAGTTTAGCCAGACAATGAGCGCCCAAGTTTCTTTAGGATCCCAGCTCCAGTAACCACCCCAAGCTTCAGCAGCCCACATGGCACCGAGAATGGTTGCGATGGTGAAGAAAGCAAAACCAAAAGCAATGGCTTTATACATTACATCTTCCATCACCTCTAGCGTTGGCAGTCGTGTTAACCATGGGTTGTTTAGATCGCCTCGTTTTTCGATGCGATCACGCCATAAGTAAGGAATAGCAATCATGGCAGCTAAGGCAAAGGTACCATAACCAACGAAGTTAGCCGGGACGTGAATTTTCATCCAGTAGCTTTTCAGAGCCGGTACCAGTGGCTGAATTTCTGCCGCATCACGACCAAAGGTATACCATAGAATAAAACCTACTGCGGCTGAAATGACCGCTAAGACAAAGCCACCCAAAGCACGGCTACGAATTTTTTGCTCGTAATAGAGATAAAGCAAGGCGGTAATAATAGCGAATAGGATGAATACTTCGTAGAGGTTGCTCACAGGAATATGACCATAATCTGGATTGATCAGGTAAGACTCGCGCCAACGCACTCCCAGACCAGCTAAGCCGAAAGCCGTTGCTGTCCATGTTAAGCCAGTGGCTACTTTGCCCGAAAACTCAGAATTGCGCCATAGGGCAAAAAAGTAGGTAACCATAGCGAAAATGAACAGTACGTTCATCCACATAATGGCCGATTGACTGGAAAACAAGAATTTTAAGAAAAAAGCGGACTCTTGTGCTTGGTAACTATTACCATTGGCGGCATAGCTAGCAATGCCAATCCACGTCATGATGAGTACGGCGGTCATCAGGGTTTGCATGCTTTTCCAGGCTAAGCCGAAAGCAATCACACCAATGGCGGTACCAATGAGAATACCAATTTCATAGGAACGCTCATGCTCATCAAGTAATTCGCCATATTCGTGCCAACCGAGCCAGCTGGCAAAAATGATGAGTAGACTCCATAAAATACCTCTTACGCTGAGCAGCGATTGAAGTAGAGTGGGCTGTTCGGTGTAGCCTGCAGTCATGTTTTATCTCCTTGCATTGCGGCGGGCGCCTGCTGAAGTTGTTGTGTTATTTGATCGAAAAGGGGTTGCAGCATCTTATCATCTTTGCCGTCTTTTCCTGCAAAAATAAATGCGGTGCCACCATTGGTTTGTGGTTGAATTAATAGCCACAAGCGTTGTGGGCGCACATAAAACAGCAAGAAAGTACCAATCACTAACAGAAGAGAGCCAAAATAGACGACATCTTTTCCGGGCGATTTGGTGATTTGCAGGCCAGAAGCTTCGCGATGATCGACGCTGGTGACTTCAAAGAACATGGGGGGACCATAATCTTTTAGTGCATCAATGGCTTCAACACTATCGGCAAAGAAGCGACGTTGTGCTTCGGTCGTTTCACCCTGATTGCCTTCGAGTTCTAAGGTTTTGAGGTAAAGCCCTTGTAGGGCAACGGTCATGATTTCTAAGTATTGGTTAAATACTTGATCACGTTTTTCTGCTTCAGAAACGGCTTGTTCCAGATAGCCTCTGATGCCATCAAAACCACGCGCTCTGAACAAATTAATGAGCTGTTGCATAAAGCGTTTTTGCGTTTCCAGTTGTTCTCGTTTAACGGGATCCTTTTCCTGCTCAATGCCAGGATTTAAGATGCTATCTAACGCATGACGATCGTTAATGAGTGCTAAAAAGCGCATAAAACGATTGAGGCTTTGTTTATCATCTAGTGGCAGTAGGAAGAATTGGAAAGCTTCAGCCACATTACGACGGTATTTAGAAACTTGATACCAAGCGCCACCTCGCTCAACCGCTAATAAATAGTTTTCATATTCAAGTGCTTGTCCTTGAGCATCGCGCACTTTAAATTGTACGCTAGGGCCTAGATTTTTGACTTTGCGACCATTTTCGTCTGGTTCGGGTAAGTCAATCACATTATTGGTTTTGTAATCATTTAATTCGAGTTTGTAATCACCAATAGGGGTATTCATGTTAATGACTCGGTTGATTTCACCCGCTAATATAGATGGGCTGGTGTTGTTGCTGACCATTGGCCAAGCACGCAATTCAACCTGACTGCCACCATCACCAAAACTCGATTGATAAATCGCATAGTCTTTGTAATACAGGGGTTTATTAACAAAAATCGTGGTTTTGATTGGCTCTTCAAGATCAGGGGCGCTGAGAATAATGTCACTTTCAAACGACTTAGGCATGCCGGTGTCGTAATGCTCAACGCGGAAATCGACAACTTGTACGGTGAAAGGTAGTTTTTGTACCAAGTATCCTTCTTTGAAGGTTAGGAAAACAACATCAGCACTTTTACCTTCCGGGATATTCACAGAACCACGGAAAGAGTTGTTATCCACCGCAATGTTGGCCTTCGGATTGACATCGGTGAGCGCAATGCTACGTGTTTCTGCTTCTACGGATCCCATCCATTCTTGTACTTTGAATTTGATATTCGAATCCAGCAAGGCGCCTAGGCAGATAATAACAATGGCAATGTGGGTGAAAAAGTAACCTAAGCGATGCCCGGCGCCTTTTTTGGCGGCAATGAGTGTGTCAGTTTCTTTTGCTTCTACTTTGAATTTAAAGCCCAGCTTTTTGAATAGCTGTTGTGCTTCATCACGCACTTGTACCGAGTTTTCCACCCGTTCGCCCTGTACCGATAAGCCCATTTTTTGTAATTGCGTAGCATGAGTATGCTCTTGATAGCTGAGCATGTCTTTAACAAAATGCGCCCAATGACGCCACACACAGGCAGAAATCGACAACAATAGGAAGGCGAGAACCGTTAAGAACCAAATGGCGCTGTAAACATCATAGAGTTCGAGCGTGCGAAAAACATCAAACCAGAAAGGACCGAATTTGATAACATAGCTAGCATAGGCTTCGTTTTGTTTTAGGATGGTACCGATCACGGATGCAATGGCGAGCATCACCAGCAAAACGATGGCTAGGTTCATTGATCCAATAAAGGTCAACACTGGGTGATGCTTGAGTGATCTTTTTTTATCCATAGCCTTGATGTGCCTATATTTTTTATGTGTAAACTTGGGCGAGCTTCTCGCCGAAAATGCACTGATTATAACCCATGCCATATGAATGGCAAGTGATCCACGAGAACCTTGCATGATACAACATCCCCTTTATCAACGTGCTACTTTCTTAAAAAGTGCGCCTAAACTGGCTCAATGTCCCGAAGATACGGGAGCAGAAGTGGCTTTTGTGGGACGTTCTAATGCGGGTAAGTCGAGTAGTTTAAATTGCATTACCCATCAAACAGGGTTAGCGAAAGTATCGAAAACGCCCGGTCGTACTCAGTTGATCAATATTTTTACGCTCGATACGCCAGACAGGCGCTTAGTGGACTTGCCGGGTTACGGGTTCGCTAAGGTGCCTATTCCTCTGAAAGAAGAATGGGGTAGGTCGATGGGCGCTTATTTGGAACAGCGTCAATGCTTGAAGGGCATTATTTTGTTGATGGATATTCGTCATCCTTTTATGCCATTGGATGATCAGCTACTGCATTGGGCCGTGGCGATTGGACGTCCGGTGCATGTGTTGTTAACCAAGGCCGATAAGTTATCTTTTGGTCAGCAAAAAAATACCTTGCTGGCGGTACGCAAACAACTAGCCACTTATGGCGGAGAATTGAGCGTGCAGACTTTTTCCGCTCTGAAAAAAACAGGGTTGGACGAAGTTTGGGCAAAATTAGATGATTGGTTAGCTTGGTCGGGTGAGCGGATTCAATAAAATATTTTCCCGCCCCCCTTTTTTTTATTTGGCCTTGTGCTAAAGTTGCCTAAACTGCGTTGGGCAGTGTTTTTCGCTTGTGAGGAGCATGATTGTGAATCTTTCCAATGTTCGTATTGGTATTGTTGGTTTGGGTTATGTCGGTTTGCCATTGGCAGTCGAGTTTGGTAAAAAGTTTGAAGTCATCGGTTTTGATATTCATCAAGCCCGTGTCGAAGCGCTGAAAGCGGGTCATGACCACACGCTAGAAGTGTCTGATGAAGAGTTAAAAGAAGCGACCAAGCTCTCTTACACGGCCAATTTAGAAGATATTCGTCCTTGCAATGTGTACATTGTCACTGTACCGACACCGATTGATGAACACAAAGCCCCTGACTTTACACCGCTAATTAAGGCCAGTGAGTCGCTTGCCAAAGTGTTAAAGCGTGGCGACGTGGTGATTTATGAATCGACCGTTTACCCAGGGGCAACCGAAGAGGTCTGTGTGCCTTTATTGGAAAAAAGTGGCTTGAAGTTTAACGAAGACTTCTACTGTGGTTACAGTCCAGAGCGCATTAATCCGGGCGATAAACAGCACCGAGTGACCAATATTCTGAAAGTGACTTCAGGTTCTACACCGATCGTTGCCGATTTTGTTGACGCACTTTACCAAAGCATTATTGTCGCAGGTACGCACAAAGCCAGCAGTATGAAAGTGGCTGAAGCAGCGAAAGTGATTGAAAACACCCAGCGAGACGTCAATATTGCCTTGATTAACGAATTGGCGCTCATTTTCAATAAACTCGGTATTGATACCGAAGAGGTGTTAAAAGCAGCGGGTACGAAATGGAATTTCTTGCCGTTCCGTCCTGGTTTGGTGGGTGGTCATTGTATTGGTGTCGACCCTTACTACCTGACATTTAAGGCACAGGCTGTTGGTTATAACCCAGAAATCATTCTTGCCGGTCGTCGTTTGAATGACAATATGGGTGCCTATGTGGTGCAGCAAATCGTGAAAATGATGTTGAAAAAGAAAATCAATGTTATGGGTTCGCGCATTTTAATTTTAGGCTTAACGTTTAAAGAAGATTGTCCAGACGTGCGTAATACGCGTGTGGTTGATATGGTGAAAGAATTTGCCGAATACGAAACGAAAGTAGATGTTTACGATCCTTGGGCCGACAAGGCAGAGGCGAAACACGAATATGGTATTGAGTTAATCGACATGCCCGAAGCTGGCGCTTACGATGCGGTTATTTTAGCAGTGAAACATCATCAGTTTATCGAAATGGGTGCCAAAGGCATTCACGCCTTCGGTAAAGACCCACATGTCCTTTTCGATGTGAAGTATGTGCTCGGTAAAGACGAAGTTGATGGTCGTCTGTAATTATGGAAGTATTAATTTTTTCTCTTATTTTGGTTTTTATAATTGTTTTCGCCTTGTTTTTTAAGTCGTTTGGTAATAATGAAAAGGAAAAACTTGATGTTTCTACGTTAAGTGAGGAATCAATTATGGAAAAAATGAAGTTTCTTAAAGAAAAATTAGATTCTTACCAAAATCTTACTGAAGAGGAGTCTGCTCGCTGGCTTAAGATGCTAATGTCAAAGGATCCACGTGATATAAAAATTATGCACAAGAAGTCGCAAGAGCAGA
>NCFI01000117.1 GCA_002281095.1 Thiotrichales bacterium 35-46-9
AAGTTTATTTAGTCTCTGGTGGAAGGGATTAAATCAATAGGTTACATGCAATTATTGTGCATCCCTTCCCCCAGTCCCCCATCCCGTTAGGGTTTTTAGAGGTCACCCTAGCTATTTTTTTGGTTTAATCAATAACTAACATATCGAGCACTGATTAGTGAGCTGACTTTCTACTTTGCGCAACTGATCAGTGTTACCAAAAAGCACTAACACATCTCCCGTTTTTAGAACCGTGTCCATAGCCGGGTTAAGATTGCGCTCACCATCTCTCACTAGGGCATTAATAGTTACATTTTCTTTCGCTAATTCAAGCTGGTCTAAGCGAAGGCCAATGACCGAACTGCCTTCTGTTAACAGAACCGAATGCAAAAAATCGGGCAAGTTCCGACATTCATTAATTTCAACCGTACTACGAAATAATTCCCGCATCATTTGATAACGGTCAACACGACTGGCCTGTATGGTTTTCGCAACTTTAGCTAGTGGCATTTTGAGTGCCAGCATAGCATGTGAACCCAGCATTAATCCTGCTTCATAAGTTTCAGGGATCACTTCTGTTGCACCTGCCTGACGTAGTTCTTTCACGTGCTTTTCATCACGAGAACGTACCAATATAGGCAAAGTAAGATTTAAGGAGCGCGCAAACTTAATCGTTCTTAAGGTTGAAGTCAGATCGTTATGACAAATAATTAATAAGCTGGCATCTACCAATCCTAAATTTTCTAGAATCGAAACATCTGAAGCATCACCGTAGTATATAGGCTCTCCTGCTAGTCTTGCTTCTTTAACTCGTCCCGGATCCATATCAATTGCAATATACGAAATATTTTCTTTTTCAAGTAATCTAGCCACGACTTGTCCAATTCGACCATAACCACTTATCACCACATGATGAGTAAACTCAGTATTTGTTGGCGATTTTTCAGCAAGTTCAGTTTGGACTTTTGTTAGGCTTTTCTTAACAAACCATCCACTAATATCCTGATTATAGCGAATTAAAAAAGGCGCTAAAATCATAGAAAAAAGTACAGACATGAGAGCAATTTGCGCCATTTTGGTTTCTAATATGCTCGCTTCAATACCGATAGCTAATAAAGCAAAACCAAACTCACCGCCAACAGCTAATAATAACCCCGTTCTCAAAGCCGTTTGCAAGTCGATTCCCGATGCTCGCACAATCACAGCGACTAATAAAAATTTAATCGCTAATAATAGCAATGCACCCAAAACAGCTTCTAACCAAATATCAGGAATAATGCTAGGATTAACCAACATACCAATGCTGATAAAAAATAGCCCTAGCAATACATCTCGAAAAGGTCGAATACTCGATTCAATTTGATGTCTAAACTCTGTTTCAGCCAGCATCATTCCCGCTAAAAATGCACCAAAAGCCATTGATAAGCCAAGGCTATTCGTTGTCCATGCGGCTAATAGCGTGACCAATAATACCGTTAGTGTAAATAGCTCGGCTGATTTACGTTCAGCAACCAGATGAAAAAAGGGTTTTAACAGGTAACGTCCTAAGAAAAAAACCAAGATGAAAGCCAATAAGGCTTTTAACATGGCCCAGCCTAAATCCATTGCCATGGCTTGGGCTGATGCAACCGCCAACACAGGAATAACGACGACAAAAGGCACGGCGGTAATATCTTGAAAAACAGACATGGTAATACCCAAACGACCATGCCTTGTTTGCTCTTCACCTTGTTCGATGAGTTGTTTAGAGATAATAGTGGTAGAGGATTGGGCAAACACGGCACCAATGACAAAGGCTGCGACACCGGGCACTCCAATCAGCCATAACAAAAGTGCGACCACTGCTGTCGTCAGAACGACTTGAGCTGTTCCTAAGCCCAAAATCGTATGCCGAGACGCATAAATTTGAGCCATAGAAAAACTTAAACCAATCGTAAACAATAAAAAAACAATACCGAATTGAGCAACTATATTAATATATTCATTACTAATAACTGGACCAGCAGTATGTGCGCCTAGCAGTACCCCAACCAGTAAATAACCTAAACTTGCAGGAATTTTAAAGCGTTGAAATCCAAGAATGATGACAACAGTAACTCCAAGGAGTAACAGCACCTCTAATAATGTTTGTTCTAACATTTAAAACTATTCCTTTATAAGGTTAAATCCGACGCCAGGTTGTGCCTTGTGGTGTGTCTAAAATTTCAATTCCTGCTGATTTAAGTTCATTACGAATACTATCCGCTTGAGTAAAGTCTTTGGCTTTTTTAGCTGCCAATCGAGCCTCGATTTTGGCTTGAATGTCGGCTTCACTTAATCCATCCGTCGCTACACCAGCCTGCAAAAAGGCACTCGGTTCACTGGTTAAAATACCGAGTTGATTGCCTAAAGAGACTAATAACTGTGCCAGTTGTCCAGCCAAGCTGTGATCTTTAGTGGCTTTCGCTTTATTCACTTCCGTTGCCAAATCGAATAATACGGCAAAGGCTTGCGGGGTATTAAAGTCATCATCCATCACCGCATTGTAGGCATCGGTCCACTGGCTGACTAGGTTAGCGTCTGGTGTTGCTAAATTCACCCCATCTAATGCACCATATAAGCGACGCAAGGCAGCACGAGCATTGTCTAAGTTTTCGGTGGTGTAGTTAAGCGGATTGCGGTAATGACTCGACAATAAGAAGAAACGAATCACTTCTGCTGGGTAAACTTTGAGCACATCACGAATGGTGAAAAAATTCCCTAACGACTTAGACATTTTTTCATTATCAACATTGACAAAACCCACGTGCATCCAGGTATTCACATAGGTATGACCGTGCGCGCACTCGCTTTGAGCGATTTCATTTTCGTGATGAGGAAATTGTAAGTCGTGACCACCACCATGAATATCTAAGTGCTCACCGATGGTATGTTTCGACATAGCGGAACACTCAATATGCCACCCCGGACGACCCTCACCCCAAGGTGAATGCCAATGCGGTTCACTTGGTTTGGAGGCTTTCCAGAGTACAAAGTCTAACGGACTTTCTTTCTGCTCATTCACATCGACACGCGCGCCCGACTGGAGGTCTTCGATTTTCTTGCCCGACAGCTTGCCATACTCAGCAAACTTTTCCACGCGAAAATAGACATCGCCATTGGCGGCAGCATAAGCAAAGCCTTTATCGACTAAGGTTTGTACCATATCGGTAATTTGCGTAATGTATTCGGTTGCTTTAGGTTCGACATCGGGACGCAGCACATTGAGCGCAGCTTCATCTTCATGCATGGCTTTAATAAAGCGTTCGGTTAAGTCTTGCGTGCTTTCGCCATTTTCGATAGCACGCTGGATGATTTTGTCATCAATATCAGTAATATTGCGTACATATTTCACGTCATAACCACGACTACGCAAATGACGTACAATCATGTCAAAGCCAACCATCACTCGTGCATGACCAATGTGGCAAAAATCGTAAACGGTAATACCGCATACATACATACCGACATGAGGCGCATGAATGGGTTTAAAGGCTTCTTTTTGTTTGCTTTGCGAGTTGTAGATATGTATTGATGACATTGCTTATGTGCCTGTATTTTTTAATGCTGTTTTAAGTAAGGGGGTTTCGAAGATATTACAATAAAATCAGTTGTGTATTTTACCATAATTATCGAGTGT
>NCFI01000020.1 GCA_002281095.1 Thiotrichales bacterium 35-46-9
GCGATTCTGATAAGCTTACCCACTCACCGACACCTAATCCGATTAAATTAACCTTGCCCACCGCATAACGAATTAAGCGTAGCGTAGGAAAACCTACCGCCGCAGTCATTCTTCTTACCTGTCGATTACGCCCTTCACGAATGGTCAGACTCAGCCAACTGGTCGGAATGGCAGCTCGATAACGTACAGGGGGATTGCGTGGCCACAAATCAACGGGTTCTGCCATCGCGATTGCTTGAGCAGGTTTGGTCATGCCGTCTTTTAAGAGCACGCCCTGACTTAAGCTAGCAATCGCCTCAGGCGTTATTTCACCCTCCACTTGCACCCAATAGGTTTTAGGCAGCTTATGTTGTGGATCGCTAATACGAGCTTGCAGACGGCCATCATCCGTCAATAACAATAATCCCTCGCTGTCATAGTCCAACCGACCGGCTGGATAAACACGAGGAATGTCGATAAAATCTTTCAACGTCAGCTTATCCCCTTCTGGTGAGAATTGACTCATCACCTGAAAGGGCTTATTAAACGCAAGCAACATAGCTCAGCGCGTATTAACGTGCTGTCAGACGAGGCACGCGGCTTTGGGGACTCCGTTGTACCGACAAAATAGCGGTTTCTGCTGCGGTAATCTCCGCTACCGTTGCTTTAACGGCTTCACGGAACTCGCCAAAATCAGCATCCGTAATCGCTTCACCACGATCACGACGATCAAACAACTGCTTCGCAATTGCAACCGCACGCTCTTTCTTCTGATCAATGCTGGCATAACGCCCCTGCATTTCAGGAATGCTGGCAAAATGATCAGTTAAGCCTGTACTCACTTCTGGTCGACCATTAGGTGTTAACAAGGCAACTTCTGTTTTGAGCGCCCAAGTGCGCATCATACGACGTCCGCGTGCATAACGGAAATCATTGGCTGCTACCGCGGCATCTAACAAGCCATTCAAGTTGGTGAGCTTGAAGAAAGACAAGCTTGTTAAAACACTGTTCGACTGCTGACTGATTCGCTCGGCGGTATGACTAATCGCCTCAACACCCGCTGTGTTTTCTTGAATGGCACTGTCGAGCACGCTAATGGCCTGATGCAACTCACTGACACCAGTAGCCGTTTGTTCGGCAGAAACGCGCATTACCGAAATGCGTTCTTGTACTTGCTGAGCACCCTGCTCTACCTGCGCCACAGCCAATTCGGTTTGTTTAACCTGCTCATTACCACGATCAACATCGGCAACAGTACTAATAATCAACTGACCAATATCTTTGGCGGCATCGGCTGTTTTTTGCGCCAAACTGCGCACTTCACCCGCCACAACGGCAAAACCTCGACCATGCTCACCCGCACGAGCCGCCTCTACCGCCGCATTCAGTGCCAACAAATTAGTTTGGAAAGCAATACCGTCAATCATAGCGACAATACTTTCGATTTGTTGACTCTTCTGTTGAATGGTTTGCATGGCTTCGATGGTGCCTGCCATGACATGACGCGTTGCTTCCACATGTGTTTGCATTTGTTGCATCAGGCTAGCGACATCATTCGCCTGACCTTGCATCGATTGCGCTTGACGCTGCATTTCTTCCGCTGTCGCAGAGCTTTGCTCTAATGCAGAGGCCTGTTGCTGCATTTGACCTGAAATATTACCTATGCTGTGGTTCACACTCATCACGCCCTGAACGGCTTGCTCTAAGCTAGAACGAACCTCGGTCACAATCGAAGCGATATTGGTCATCGACAAAGCCATGGTATTTTGCACCATGCCCACTTCCCCTTTCTGGTCGATACGTGGCATGACTTCAATGTTACCCGTTGTTTGCTCTACCATCACATGTTCAATATCGTTAAAAGCAGCGCCTAAAGCGTTAAGGGTATTGTTAATGCTATTTTTCAATGCCAACAAGTCACCATGACAATCCACCTCAACACGATGGTTCAAATAACCTTGCTCCATCTGATTCATTACTCGACTAATATCGGCGATAACCGAAGAAACCTCTCTCATTGCCTGATCGACCTGCTGGCGGAAAGCTGGCGCAACGCGTTCGTCCATTTTTACATCGAAAGAACCCGCTGACAATCCTTGCATTACCTTGGTTAGCTCATCCATCATGAAAGAAACGCTTTGCGCTGAAGCGTTAACGCCTTGTTGTAACTCAGCAAAATCGCCCGCAAACTCACCCGTTAAACGCTTTGAAAAGTCGCCCTGACCAATCGCCGCCACGACCTGGTTCGCTTGCTCAACACCATTGGCAATTTGCTTAAATACCTGCGTTAATGTGGTTACCATGCGACCTACCTCATCATCTGACTGATAAGTCACCGCTAAATTCATGCGCCCCGTATTAGCCACTTGGTGTAAGCCTTGTTCAACCTGCTGCAAGGGTTGTGACACCACACGTCGGATAACATAGGCCAGCAACACCATGAGCACGATCAGCATAATCACAACGATCACCAGCATATCAATAATGATGGTATCGGTACGTTGCACCACCGCTTGCAATTCAGGATGATCTAAATTCATACCCACATAACGGTAGCCAACCACTTGACCAGCACCGGACTTCATTTCTGTGCGTAGTACAATTTTATTATTCTGAATAAGCAGACCACTATTATCGAAACCCGTCAAGTCGACATCACTGTACCAATCTACTGACTCTGCGAATTGCGTCGGATGGGCGATAGGCATGCCTCCTAATTTAGGATTCTCAGCACCTTTAGGATAGAGCTTGAGCGCCTCTTCATTAAGCACCTGTACGAACTGAACACCTTGCTTAGCGAATTGCTTATTGATTGAACCAAAGCCCGATTGAAATTCAATAATACCTGCCAGCTTACCATCGGCATTTTTGATGGCAACCAGAGAACTCATCACCACACCGGAACGGGCTAAGTCAATGCCTGAATAAGAAAGACGCTTGCCTTCTAACAACTCTTTAAAACCAGAACGGAAAGCAGATGATTTACCCAGTTCAGGGTCAGGACTAGGAATAGCAGAACGCACAAAAATATTACCCGCCGCATCAAACACGTTGACACGAATGTTCTTAAATTCGGTATCGACTTTGAAAATATCGGGAATGACACCGACAATGGCACGCACACCATCCACATCGCGCCTTTCAACCAGCTCAGCTAATTGCGGTGTCGTTGACGTAATACCATAGAGTGCCGCAACACCGGTTTCCATCTTTAGTGGTAACGCGCTGCTCTTTAGACTGCATTAATTCGCTTGCCGCTTCTTCAAAGAGAATCGTACGAATTTGGAAAATAACCGCGACACCAATCGCTAAAATAACGGCTGCCGCGATGAGCATTCGCATCATCAATTTACTGGCAATACTGCGCATAAAACACCTCTTTACTGAAATCCAGTCATAGCACTGGATAACAGCAAAGATTATGCCTTAAAAACTGAGGGCTTGTATGTTAAATTTTGAACAAATTGCACAAAAAATTTTTTATGATCAAGTTCAGAAAAACTAATCCATTAAATGCGTGCAACACCCGAATCTACCGCCGCTTGATAAACGGCGCGCGACACACGCTCGCGCAAGCGCAGATCGTTAGCCTTAGGCAGAATGTAATCCGCACCAAAGGTTAGGCTTTGCAGATTATTCGCTGCCAGCACTTCAGCAGGAACAGGTTCATGCGCTAAGCCGGCAATGGCATCGACAGCGGCTAACTTCATGGCGGTGTTAATTTCTTTACTACGCGCATCTAGCGCACCACGGAACAAATAAGGGAAACACAATACATTATTGACCTGGTTAGGGTAATCGCTTCGACCTGTCGCCATAATGACATCATTACACACTGATTTCGCCAAATCGGGTTGAATTTCGGGATCGGGATTGGCCATGGCAAAGACAATCGGTGTACTCGCCATGCTATCCAACATTTCCGGTGTCAGTAAATTGGGTGCCGACAAACCAATAAACACGTCTGCGCCGACCAGAGCATCCGCCAAAGTACGTGCGTTAGTATCGGCTGCAAATTGCGCCATGTGCGGCGCTAAGTCGGTCATGCCGGTATGCAGCACACCGACCTTATCCACTACCAAAATATTCGACTTTTGCACACCCAAATCTAACAATAAATTGAGAGATGCCGTACCCGCCGCCCCAGCACCTACCAGCACAATTTTAGCGTCTTCTAAGCGTTTGTTAGCGATGCGTAAGGCATTGGTTAAGCCGGCTGCCAATACAATGGCGGTACCATGTTGGTCATCGTGAAATACCGGAATATCGAGCATGGCTTTTAAACGGTTTTCGACTTCGAAGCATTGTGGTGAGGCAATGTCTTCTAAATTAATGCCACCAAAGGTCGGTGCAATATTAGCAATGGTGCGAATCAGCTCTTCGGTGTCGGTACAATCGACTTCAATATCAATCGAATCAATACCGGCAAAGCGTTTGAACAATAACGCCTTACCCTCCATCACCGGTTTAGAAGCCAGAGCACCTAAATTACCGAGACCCAAAATCGCCGTACCATTAGAAATAACCGCTACTAAATTTCCCTTCATGGTGTATTTATAAGCATCACTGGGCGTTGCCGCGATGGCTTTCACCGGCTCGGCGACACCTGGACTATACGCAAGAGTCAGATCACGCGCGGTTTCAGCAGGCTTGCTCAGTTCAATCGACAATTTACCCGGTGTCGGGTATTGGTGATAATTGAGCGCATCGGTTTTTAAATCGCCTGTTGCCCCTGGAACAACCGATGAGGGCACAGGCTTGGGTTGTGCCTGTTGCGCGGCTTCTGGCTGATCCAGCAAGCCGTTTTCTAATACATCTTTAGCGACATTCATTAATTTGTTCCAGTTCATGATGCTTCTCAATAAATTAAATCGGTTTTAGGGTTATTTTACACGATAAAACGAGTCTAAATTAAATCTTATGCTTCCAATCTAACATAGACTTATAACTAACCGACAACTCTGCTTCTGAAGATAGTGCTCCAATCAAATTGTGCTGCGACAGGACACTAAAGATACGCAATCCCTCATGTTGTATCATCGGAGTGACTGATTCAAAGAGAAACCTTACCTGCTCAAAATCTTGCACTTTGCCATCTACAATGCGTACACCTTCACTTTCCAATAAGCGTGCTTTACGCTCGCCACCAAAAGCATAATCACCCAAACGACCACCGCTATTCACAACGCGATGACAGGGAACAATTATCGGATCAGGATTTTTGTTCATCGCTGAACCGACAGCGCGGTAGGCTTTGCTACCTAAGGCGTGCGCTATATCGGCATAGGTGGTGACCTGACCGGCTGGCACTTGCATCAGTAAATCGTAGCAGGATTGCTGGAAAGGGGTGGGCATATTAATGCGCTACATCCTGCTTAAGTAAAGCTTGGCTATAGCGCAAAAACTCGTCCAAGTGGAAGGTAATTATACGAATCGTAATCGGCAACTGCATGGCCTGATAATCGTGCACAGCGATATTACGAAAACCAACCATGCGTTTAAGATCATCTGCTAGGCTATGCTCAATCAATCCGGCCTGTGCCAATAAGCTGAAAACATCTCGCGCACTTTGTGGAACGCCTAATTTGTCTCGGCGAATCACATGCTGCCCCATATCAATAGCGGCTTCACAAGCACGCTGAATGTTAAGAATGGCCGCATCTTGACGAGTGAAGTCGGTAGCAAAAGTGTCCGTATCCTTATCGTATTCTTCGCGAGCACGATGCACGCAACGCTCGATCGTAGCCGCTTTGTTCATCAGAACATCATCAACCATAAACCCTTCCCCTCGCCTGAATGTCGGCTAGCAACCCAGCCCTCACCTCATCCAAATTGGTTTTTTCGCTTAATACCATCGTTTCAAACAAACCCACTGGTAACGCATCTTTCACCCACCAACGCTCACCCCTAGTCAGAACTTGATACTGCATCACAGTGGAAGCCGCACGCATATCGAGCAAATCTACTTCATAACCGAGTTGATCGGCTAACTTATTTGATAGCTCGAACAACTGCATCGGATCAGCATAACCCTCAACCAATACCGCCAAATCTAGATCACTCTGCGCGTTTGCAGTGCCTTGAATGCGGCTACCAAAAGCGTACAGAGCGAGGAGGTTGAAAAACACCTTAGCCACTTCTTGAATAACAAGTTCTTTTGTTGGCTGTTGAATTTCTTGAACTATTGGCATGAAAAGCTCAACAGCAAAAATATCACCTGACGTGCTGAATATGCGCCCACGCTGCATCCTCTTCGTCATTTAACCAATCTTTTGCTAACGTGTACTCACTTAACACCAAACCACTCACAACATCATTAAGCAATGAAGACTGTAGCGATGTTTGCGTATATTTTACTTTTAAAAAATCAACAAAATCGATAACCTCTTGCGCTAGGTTATCAAGAACATCAACGGTGATCTGCATCATTACACCTCTTCAAAATAGTCTGTAACTATCTTATCACTTGAAAAGCAACGGACGACAACAAAAAAAGGCCGCTGACGCGGCCTTTCTTATTCCAATCACACACCCATATAACCGAGCATGGCGTTGGCGGCTTTGCGCGCATCGTCGATGGCATGGACGACAAGGCTGGAACCTCGCACCATGTCACCACCGGCGAAGACTTTCGGATTACTGGTTTGGAAAGCGAATTCCTGTTCTTCTTGGCAAGTCACACGACCGCGACTATCAATACTGATACCGTGATCGGCAAACCAAGGCGCAGGACTCGGTTGGAAACCGAAGGCAACAATCACCGCATCACAAGGGATGATCTGCTCAGAACCCGGTACAATTTCCGCCACACGGCGACCGGAAGCATCTGGCGCTCCCAAGCGAGTTTCCGCAACCTTAATGCCTTCGACTTTGCCATTACCGATGACTTCGATAGGCGCACGGTTAAAGACAAACTTAACGCCTTCTTCCTTCGCATTGGCCACTTCTTTGCGCGAACCGGGCATATTGGCCTCATCACGACGGTAAACACAGAAGACTTCATCTGCCCCCTGACGCACGCTAGTACGCGTACAGTCCATAGTAGTGTCACCACCACCCAAAACGACCACGCGTTTGCCTTTCATATCAATGAAATCGGCAACGTCTTTTTCATAGCCCAGCAAACGATTGACGTTGGCAATGAGGAAGTCTAAGGCTTTAAACACACCAGGCAAGTCTTCACCTGGGAATCCACCGGCCATAGCGGTGTAAGTGCCCATACCCAAATAAACCGCATCATAATCGCGCTCTAATTCGGCAAAAGTAATGTCCGTACCAACGGTAACGCCCAAGCGGAATTCCACGCCCATATGTTCTAACACGCCACGACGGTAACGCACGACTTCTTTTTCTAACTTGAAGGGCGGGATACCAAAGGTAAGCAAACCACCAATCTCTGGTTGCTTATCGAACACCACGGCTTTAACGCCATTGCGTGCCAAAATATCGGCAGCCGCCAAGCCCGCAGGACCGGCACCGACAATGGCCACTTTCTTACCATTAGCCACGATCTTGCTCATATCCGGCTTCCAACCAGTCGCAATAGCCGTATCGGTGATGTACTTCTCCACCGCACCAATGGTCACGGCACCGAAATTGGTGTCGTTCAAGGTACAAGCTTGTTCACACAGGCGATCTTGAGGACAAACGCGACCGCACATTTCGGGTAACGAGTTGGTCTGGTGCGACAACTCGACCGCTTTCATCACATTACCTTCCGCGACCAGTTTTAACCAGTTGGGGATGTAATTGTGTACAGGACAAGCCCATTCACAGTAAGGGTTACCACAATGCAAGCAACGATCGGCCTGAATTTTGGCGTGCTCTGCATCGAAATTGCTGTAGATTTCAACAAACTGTTGGCTACGCTCTTGCGCTGGCAGTTTAGGTGGATCGATACGATCTACTTTCAAGAAGGTATCTGGACTAGGCTTTTTATAACTCATCTTATTGTCCTTTCGTAAACAGATCAAGTAAACGATCTAAGCCAATGGCACGCGATTTCACCAACCAGAATTTGCCCACATCACGACTGAAATTCGCTAACAAGGCCTCTGCTGTTGCTGAGCCCGTTTTTTGATGGTATTCCGTCAACAAGGATTTCAAGTAATGACGATAAGATTGCGTTTCTTCAGTATCAACACGGCAGAACTCAACCATTTCTGGGTTAATACGGTCAGGGCACTGATTATTGAGATCGTACAAGAAAGCCATACCACCCGACATACCAGCACCGAAGTTAACACCTGTATCACCAAGCACCACCACCGTACCACCAGTCATATATTCACAACCGTGATCGCCAATGCCTTCCAGTACCGCCGTCGCACCTGAGTTACGCACGCCGAAACGCTCACCACCCGTACCATAAGCCAACAACTTACCGCCCGTTGCACCATACAAACAAGTATTACCAACAATCGGTGTGGTGTGTGGATCAAAGGCTGAGCCGGCTGGCGGTACGATAACAATTTCGCCACCGGCCATACCTTTACCCACATAGTCGTTGGCATCACCTTCAAGGTGCAAGTTCAAGCCACCGGCATTCCACACACCAAAGCTTTGACCCGCCACACCCGTTAATTTCAAAGTAATCGGCTTGTCGCTCATACCGTGATTACCATAACGCTTAGCGATTTCACCCGACAAACGCGCACCAATAGAGCGACCGGTATTTTTTAGGTGGAAGTGGAAAGTACCACCGGCTTTCGCTTCAATGGCTGGCAACACCGATGTCACCATCTCTTCCGCTTGCTCACCCTTATCCCAAGGCTGATTACGCTGACCATTATTCACTTGTGGCTTATCTTTGCTGACACCGCCATCACTGAGCAATTTGCTGAAATCGAGCTGACGTTGCTTTTTCGTTGCGCCATCAATCACTTCGAGCAAGTCTAAGCGACCAACCAAGTCTTGCAGACGCTTCACGCCCAGCTGAGCCATGAGTTCGCGTGTTTCTTCGGCGACAAACTGGAAGTAATGCATCACCATTTCGGGCAAACCGATATAGTGTTCTTTACGCAAACGTTCATTCTGTGTTGCCACACCCACGGCACAGGTATTGAGGTGACAAATACGCAAGTATTTACAACCCAAAGCAATCATCGGCGCGGTACCAAAACCAAAAGTCTCAGCACCCAAAATGGCCGCTTTAATCACGTCTAAGCCCGTTTTCAAGCCACCATCGGCTTGTAGAATGATTTTGTCGCGCAAGTCATTGGCACGCAATACTTGATGGGCTTCAGCAACGCCCATTTCAAACGGGTTACCCGCATATTTCACTGAGGTTAAAGGTGATGCACCCGTACCACCGTCATAACCCGAAATGGTAATTAAGTCGGCATAGGCTTTCGCCACACCCGCAGCAATGGTGCCTACACCCGGCTCAGCCACCAATTTCACCGACACCAACGCATCAGGATTCACTTGTTTTAAGTCATAAATCAGCTGTGCCAAGTCTTCAATCGAGTAAATATCGTGATGTGGTGGCGGAGAAATCAGCGTCACACCGGGTACAGCATGACGTAAACGACCGATGGTCGCGTCGACCTTCGCACCCGGTAACTGACCACCTTCACCGGGTTTAGCGCCCTGTGCCACTTTAATCTGTAACACTTCGGCGTTAACCAAATAATGCGGCGTGACACCAAAACGACCGGAAGCGATTTGCTTAATTTTCGACATTTTAACCGTGCCAAAACGCGCAGGATCTTCCCCACCCTCACCTGAGTTAGAACGACCACCCAAGCGGTTCATCGCTTCAGCTAAGCCTTCGTGCGCTTCGGGCGACAAAGCACCTAAGGAAATACCGGCCGAATCAAAACGTTTTAGTACCGCATCTAAGGGTTCAACTTCGTCTAAGGTTAAAGCGGAAGCGGCTGGCTTCACCTTCCACAGGTCACGCAATACCATCGGGCGACGGTTATTAACGAGGTTAGCAAAGCGGTCATAAGCGCTACGATCACCCTTTTGACAAGCTTCACGCAAGGCATCCACCACTTGTGGGTTAAAGGCATGCGCTTCACCATTAAAGACGAATTTCAATACGCCGCCTTGGCTAATACTCTTACGCGGATTGAAAGCGATTTTTGCCAATTGCGCTTGGTCGTCGTGCAGGTCATCAAAACGGGTACCTTCGATACGGCTGAGCGTACCGGTGAAGCATAAATCAACAATTTCATTACTCAAGCCAACGGCTTCGAATAACTGCGCACCACGGTAAGAGGCAACGGTTGAAATGCCCATTTTCGACATGATCTTAAACAGACCCTTGTCGATGCCCTTACGGAAGTTGTACAAATATTTCGCCAAGGCTTTGCTGTTATCCAGTTCTTTGCCACGATACATATCGGCAATGGCTTCATAAGCCATGTAAGGATAAACGGCCGTCGCACCATAACCAAACAAGACCGCAAAGTGATGCGGATCGCGTGCGGTTGCCGTATCGACAATAATGTTCGCATCACAACGCAAACCGGCTTTAATCAGGCGATGATGCACCGCACCCGTTGCTAACAAAGCATGGGCGGTTAAGCGACCTTCGCGAATCCCGTTATCCGAGAGCACAATCAGCGTCTTACCCGCACGAACCAAGGATTCCGCTTGGTTAGCAATCGACTCAATCGCTGCTTTCAAGCCTAAGCTCGGCTCATAGTGCAGGCTAATGATTTCGTGCGCATAGTCTGCATCATTCATCGCCAATAATTGATTGAACTGAGTGGGCGATAAAATGGGCGAAGTCGCTTCTAAACGACGTGCATGCGCCTGAGTTTCTTCAAACACATTCATTTCACGGCCAAAACAGACGTTCAGCGACATGACAATCGCTTCACGTAGAGGGTCAATCGGCGGGTTAGTCACCTGCGCAAACACCTGACGGAAATAGTCATAAACGGGACGTACTTTTTCCGAAAGCACGGCAAAAGGAGCGTCATCACCCATGGAGCCAACGGCTTCCTGACCATCTTCTGCTAACACACGAATAATTTGATCGCGTTCTTCAAAAGTGACTTGGAAATACTTTTGGTAGGTTAATGAGCTATCGTTATCCAAAGTGAGCAAATCCGCTTCAGCGTCAGGATTGCCTTCAAGACGCATGTAGCCTGCATCCAGCCATTGACGGTAAGGCTGACGCGCTTTTAAGCCATCATCGATTGCAGCGGGACGCAACAAGGCACCGGTTGTCAGATCGACAGCCATCACTTGACCCGGTTTTAAGTGGCCTTTCTCAACCACTTCTTCTGGTGCATAGTCGTAAACACCAATTTCCGAAGCAAAGGTAATATGGCGGTCTTTAGTAATCACGTAACGCGTTGGACGCAGACCATTACGGTCAACAGCACAAATAGCATGCTTGCCTGTGTTAATAACAATACCCGCCGGACCATCCCAAGCTTCCATGTGCATCGAATTGAATTCAAAGAAAGCACGCAAATCCGCATCCATGTGCGGTACATTTTGCCAAGCTGGTGGAATCATCAAACGCAAGGCACGGAAAGCATCCATATCACCCATCATCAAGATTTCTAACATATTATCCAAACTGTTAGAGTCTGATCCTGTTTGCGACACGATCGGGGTTAGGCTTTGTAATTCTGGCATGAGTTCCGTTTGGAACTTATTAGCACGCGCTAGTGCCCAGTTACGGTTACCACGTACCGTGTTCAACTCACCGTTGTGCGCTAAGAAACGGAAAGGCTGCGCCAAACGCCATTGAGGGAGGGTGTTGGTACTGAAACGTTGATGATAAGAGCAGCTTGAAGAAGCAAAACGCTCATCATTCAGGTCAGTATAATAAATGGGTAGCTCTCGCGGCATGACCAAGCCCTTGTAGGCCATGAGCTGACTGTGCATCGACGGAATATAAAAGTCGGCATCATTGGCTTCAACCGCCATTTCTGCCTGACGACGCGCAATGAATAACGCACGATTGAAGTCACCTTCACTCATCGCCGCCGGAGCATTGATGTACACCTGCATGATGACGGGTTCCATGCCCGCTGCTTGCGCACCCAAACAGTCGGAATTAACCGGCACCTTACGCCAGCCTGCAACGCTCACGCCCTTAGCACTCAATGCACCTTCGATTGCGGCAATACCAGCCGCACGCTTGTCCGCATCTTGACTGAGGAACACCATACCCACCGCATACAAATCGGCAAGGCTAATGCCTAAATCGCGCGCTTCGGCACGGAAAAACGCATCGGGTTTCTTCAATAACAAACCACAACCGTCACCCGTACAGCAGTCAGCAGCGACACCTCCACGGTGAGTCATGCGCGATAAGGACTGAATGGCGGTTTGAACTAACCAATGACTTGGCTGATCATCCATCTGGGCAATCAAACCAAAACCACAGTTTTCTTTTTCAAACGAAGGATCGTAAAGTCCTTGTAAGCGGTGCAGTTCGTTCATGCGTCTTTCCTAGCATAAGCCGACCTAAGCGTCGGCAACATAAAATTTGGGCAAAATGGTTAAAAATAATAGCGAATTTTGCTGCTTTGGTCAAGAAATGCCGTACCGCTACCTTAACATCTTTATCCTTATTCAGACTTGCTCGCCCACATCAAGGAAAAGCTGTTGCTTTCCAGTAAAATTTTGTAGAATCTATTTGTTAGGAAAGATTTGAACAATGCAAAAGGGATGGGGGAATTGGGGGAAGGGCTAAACCAAAAGAACCTATGCCTTACTAATTTACGCCCTTCCACCGATTAAAAATGAACATAGGAAGTCTGAATAAGAAGCGAAGCGCACTATTCAGAGCTTCCTTAGTAGCCAGCTTAAGCAAAGGTTTTTTCATGTTAAGCCGCCGAGGTCTATTACAATCCTTGCTATTAGGTCTTATAGGCACTGTTCTGCCTGCCTGTCAGTCACGTTCAGCTTTGCGTCTGGCTATTCACCCTTGGATTGGCTACGAAACACTTTATTTATTAGAAGAGCTGGGACAGCTACCTAATGACATAGTGTTGGAAAAATATAGCAATACATCCGAAAAAATCACTCCCTTGCAAGAAGGGTTACTGGATGGTGGCGCTTTTACCCTTGATGAAGTGCTCAGTATTCGAGCACAGGGCATCCCGCTCACCATCGTAGCCATTTTGGATATTTCGGCGGGTGCAGATGTTGTGCTGGTCAAAAACAAACCTGCTCAACCACCATTTATTCAAGCGAATCAGCGCATCGGCTTTGAGGCTAATCAAGTCGGTCAACTGATGTTAGACCTGTTATTGGTTCACGTTGGCATGACACGTGAACAGGTTCGTCTCTATCCTATTCCCGTAGGCGACAGTCAAATTGAAGCCTGGCAAAGAGATAAAATTGATGCTCTAATTACCTTCGAGCCCTATGCTAGTAAGATTAAACGACTGGGTGGCCAAGTAGCTTATTCTAGCCAAGACTTTCCACAACGGATTTTTGATGTACTGGCGATACGTTCAGACAAGCTGAACACCTATCAAAATAGTATCAAAAGTCTCTTAACTGGACACTTTGCCATGCTTGCTCGCATACAACAACAGCCGGATGACAGCTTATACCGCATCGCCAGTCGACAAAGAATCAGTTTTGAAGAAGCCAAACAAGCCCTGCATGGCGTCATTTTGCCTAGCTTAGCCCGTAATCGCCAACTGCTCAGCCAACAGAGTGGACAACTGCAACAAGCGATTGTTCATTTACAGCAATTGATGCAAAGCGATTACCCTCCTTTATCCTTGCACAACACCTCAGCACTCTACCGAGCTGATCTACTACCGAGCCTAGTCAAATGAAACGCTGGTTATCCTTATTGATTGGCGTGCTTTATGGATTACACCTATCGAGCGCGACCTGGGCAACGACAGTTACGGAAAAAACACCCTTACATATGGGTGTCTATGCTTTTCAAGATAAGGCCGCACTGCAGGATCACTATACGGCACTCGCTCAGGCATTAAGTGCACAAATGCCACATCATCAATTAATCATTCATGTATTAGATAACGAAGGTATTCTAGAGGCAATTGATCGTCATCAATTAGATGTTCTCTTCACCAACCCTGTCATTTACCAACGTTTACGTAAAACCTATGCCTTAATTTCTCCCATCGCGACGGTACGTATGCGCTACGACCAACAGGCTATTTCCAGTCTGGGCGGAGTCATATTTCAACGTGCAACACAACCGCCCATCACTCACTTATCGCAGCTGGTCGATAAACGCATTGCCATTCCCTCGACCAGCAATGCAGGGGCTTATGTCTTACCACTTTATGAACTGTATAAACAGGGCGTTGATCACGACGATCTCACTTGGCTAACCGTTCACAGCAATGACGAAGTCGTCAAACAAGTGCTGAATGGTAACGCTGACGTTGGCTTTGTGCGCACAGGCATACTGGAACAGTGGATCAACAGCCAAATGATCAAGGCACAGGACATTTATCTGATTCACTCATCCAACTTACCCGCTTACCCGTTAATGCTTTCAACCGAGTTAGTACCTGAATGGCCTGTTTACGCCTTATCGCACGTTTCAGAGGCCGCGATTAAGTCACTGACAGTCGCACTTTTCTCTCTCTCACGTGATTGGCCCAGCGCACAGGCTTTAGGCATTGATAGCTTTTCCCCTCCTGCCGATTACCACGCTTTAGAACATATGCTGGCAACGCTTAAATTACCCCCTTTTGACAATCTGCCTGAACTGAGTTGGTCGGATCTATGGCAGGTTTATCGCTGGGAGTTGTTGTTCGCTATCTTCCTATTCAGTGTGATATTCAGTTTGTTAGTTGGGCTGCTTTACCTGTATCACCGCTTAGCGCGAAGCGCACAACAACTTAAACAAGCCGCCCTCATTTTTGATGCTAGCGTCGAAGGCATCGTTATAACCGATGCACAACGGCGCATTATTGACGTGAACAAAGCCTTTGAAACCATCTCAGGCTATCGAAAAAAAGACGTACTGGGCTTGGACCCCCGCTTTCTAAAATCAGGCAAGCAGCCTGATAGCTTTTATGCCGAAATGTGGGAGCAATTGAATAGCAAGGGCTTTTGGCGTGGGGAAGTACTCAATCGGCGTAAAAATGGCGCTCTTTATCCAGAGTTGCTCACCATTTATGCCATCAGCGATGACCATAATCTGGTTCAAAACTATGTCGCTATCTTTTCAGACATTACTCAACAAAAAGCGCAACAAGCCAAACTGGAGCGTTTACTCCATTACGATGTATTAACAGGATTACCCAATCGATCGCTATTAAATGACCGCGTTAAACAGGCGCTCATCAATGCCAAAGAACAACAACACTATGTGGCGATTGTTTTTATTGATTTGGATGGCTTCAAAGCAGTCAATGACACCTATGGGCATAATGCGGGAGATAGCCTGCTCACCGAGCTAGGCAATCGATTCTTGACGGTGATGCGCTCACAATGCACCATCGCCCGCATTGGTGGAGATGAGTTTATCGCAGTCATGACCAATCTATCTAGCCGAGAAAGCGCCTACCCCATACTTGACCAACTATTAGCTGTGTGCAATCAGCCTTTCTTAATTAATGGTGAAGCGGTAAATATCTCGGCCAGTATTGGGGTCGATTTTTACACACCAAGTGACTATGATCAGGAAATTTCCGAAGTCAACCTCATTCAACAAGCTGACAAGGCGATGTACATCGCCAAACAACAAGGCAAGAATCAAATTTGGTTTTTTGATCAAAACCACCACAGCATCGACCAAGGCGTGAACCTGAATGGCGCTTAATTTACATTCTGGTCATCTGCACTTAGCGGCACGACAGTTACCTAACCCACCGAGTGACTGCACTCCGTTAGAGACCGTTTTAACACTCCCACTTTATGAAGCTCAACTTAGCCGAATGGGCGGAAAGTTAACCATTCCAGTACTACCAGAATCACTCACCCTGCTCACTCATATGGTGCAGCAACCCCATCCTAATCTACAAGAAATTGTGCGCGTCATTGAACAAGATCCCTTGCTCAGTGGTGATATTTTGCACACCCTGCGACAGCCCGCTTTTCAGAGTCAATTGAAACGCCCGATTGATATTGTCAGCATTCATCAGTGCGTTAACCTTATCGGCTTTGAACGACTCTATCAGCTGGCCTTAGCCAATGGCATGAAACAATTAGCCGGCACCGATCAACTCGTTAAACACCTAGTTGGTTATGCTGCCAAAACGGCTTATGCCTGTGCTGAAATTGCCGGCTACTTACCACCACAGGAACACCCGATTACGCAAGAAAGGGCTTACTTATTCGGGCTTTACTTACATGGTGGTATGTTTGCTTTAGCCGGCAGCTTCGGTGCTGCCTATGCGCCAACACTCAAACAAAGCCTCAGCTTACCGCAAACGGCTTACCACTACGAAAGCCAACACTTCGTTGCGCACGATCAATTAGGGGTGTTAGTAGCACGCCAATGGGGTTTAAATGAACGCTATGTCGCAGATCGACTCTTTTTGACCGCCATTGCTTATCATCATCACGCGCATTATGAATGCATTCAATCAAGTGAAGTGCGCCTGATGATTGCCACAGGCTTATTGGCGCAAAGCATGGTCAATGAATTAGTCTATCAGGCTTATCAATCGCAAGAGTTACTCGACCAAGCGGAAAAAGCCAGTCGCGTTATTGGCTTGTCGGATGAAGCGCTGAGCAATATTCGTAAGAACCTAAGTAGCTATTGGCTAACACCGACCGCTTAGGCCCAAAACAAGTAAGCGACCCGAAGGTCGCTTACTTGTTTGAAAGCCCACACGCTTGAGACCGCTTGAAAAAATGAAGAGGCAGTCTAAATAAAAAACCAAGCGAATGACTCAGACCTTCCTTAATTTGGCTTAACTTCCGCTTTCTCCATCACCCCACGAATGATGTCTTGCTTACGACGCTCAACCAAAGCCATACGAATACCTTGTTTGCTTTCATCAAAGCTGGGCGCTTTGAATGGGCGAGAATCTAACACCTTGAGCACATGAAAACCAACCGAAGTGGCGACTGGCTCACTGACAGTACCCTTAGCCAGCCCAACGACCTTGTCTCCTAAAGGAGGAATCAACTGATCAGGGAGTGACCAAGGCAACTCTGCCCCACTACGCGCCACTTCAGGATCAATGCTGGTCGCCTTGGCAACAGCATTAAAGTCTTCACCCACATTCAAACGGGCAATCGCTGCCTTGGCAGAAGATTCGTCTTTAGTGACGATTTGCGCAATACGGTATTCAATCGAATTCCGCCCTTCTTTGGTCATGGCAATTTGTCGATCGTATTCGGCACGAACTTGCGCATCAGTAATGGGATTATCTTTTAACTGCTGAATGACATAGGCTTCAGCTAAAATAGCGCGTTGTGCATTAGCTAAAGCGCGTTTGACATCGGGATTGTTGGCTACTTTCGTTTTAGTGGCTTGTTGCGCCAAAGCTTCGGATACGATCAGCTCGTCCATCACCGCTGAACGAAGTTGCTCGCTATCTTTAGCGCCACGTTGCAATTGATCGCGCATGGCATCAGCAAAAGTGGCTTGCGAAATCGCTACTTTATTGACGGTGACCATCGCCGTGCTATCAGAAGCGGGCTTGGCTTTTTCATCCGCCGCTTGTGCTAAGCCACTGGTCAGTAGGGTTGCTAAAGCACAGCTTAATAAGGTTTTTTGAGTCAACATCTTCATCTTTCTTTTATGAGTTAATAATATTTTTAGTCGCGAACAAGGCTATATTCAACACTGAGCGTATGCGCTTCGCCTGCGGGAACCGTGACCAAGTCGCCGCCTGCCGTACCTGACTCAACACAAAGCATGCGACGATAATCACCTTCGCGCATGTCGGTAAATCCCTTCTCTTTTTCGCTACCCGGATTCCACACGACGGTTGCGCTTGAGTGAGCTTTACGTATATCAATGCGACGCGATAAGGCACTATCGACTATCGACACTTCCGAGGTGGTATCGACGTAAACGCGATCTACCTCGCCAACAATCATTACATCGCCTACCTGCTGATGACGCGACATGCCAAGGACTTTATCCAAATAATGCGTATGGTCCAAACCAGTCACACGCACCTTATCCACATCACCAATAGCAAAGTAGGTATGCAAGGCTTCGCTGATGCTGAACTCGCTTGAACCTGTGTTATCGGTGGTTAGGGCCATGTGCAACGACTGACCCAAAGTTACGGTCAACGACAAGTTAAAAGCATGGTGCCACAAGGCACGCGAGGCTTCGTCATCGCTGGTGGTAAGGCGCACCCAAGGACCAGTTTCATTCACACCCGTGGCCGCCACCGACCATAACTTGGTGCGCACAAAACCATGTGCAGGCTTGCCAGCCTCTCCCGCACCAAACCAAGGCCAACATACAGGCACGCCGCCACGCACGCCTTTCCCGGTTTGATAAACGGCAGCATCACTCACCCAAATAACCGGTATGGACTCGCCTGTTGGTGTCCATTGCAACACCTGAGCGCCTTGCAAAGCGACACTAACGCTTCCCGCATCCGAGCTTAAGTGCACTATTTTTAAATCGCCTTGCTCATCAAAACGAATATGATTTTCTAGCGCAAAACGCTGTGCTAGTTGACTTGTGCTTGTCATGAAACAATTTCCTTTATTGTTCATCTAAAAAAACGTGAACGGCTGATTCACTTTCAGCCTTCAGTTAAGTTTCTGGTGGCACTATATCGTGTTTAAGATAATGGGTATAAACAATCAGTCCAAAGAATAACGCCGACACCAATCCCAAAACCAGTAGCACCCACGCCTCTTCCGGCGTCGTTTCCAATAAAATCAATTTACGCAACAGCACAACAAAGCCCACTTCCAAAAAAGTCAGCGCATAAGTAAAACTGTCGTTAATAAATAAAGTGCGTACCACGGCCAAAATAATGAGCACAAACAGCGCATCGTTAAATAACATTTGCAAGGTTTCAAAGGCCAAGGCCCCTTCCACCCATACGGCTGTTACTAATTTGGTCGCCAATGAAGCCATAGCAACCACTAATAACAGCGCCATTAGGGCAATAAAAACCAGACGAACCGCTGTCACGAAACGATCGCCCAAATCTAACCAAGTCTGAAAACGCTGCATTAGGAATAAACTCACTGCTGATAGTAGGCACGATACCATTCGACAAAGCGACGCACACCCTCTTCAACAGGCGTGGCAGGTTTGTAACCGACATCTTTGACTAAATTATCCACACTGGCATAGGTATCGGGCACATCACCCGGCTGCAGTGGCAATAAATTCAGCTCTGCTTTTTTGCCCAAACATTCTTCTAGCACTTCAATATAGCGCATCAACTTCACCGGCTGATTATTACCAATATTGTAAACACGCCAAGGCACTTTGCTGGTTGCCGGATCGGGGTTCATGCCATCCCACTGCAGATTCGGTTGCGCATTATGATCCATCGCTGCCACAACACCATTGGCAATGTCATCAACAAAAGTGAAATCACGCGTATGATTGCCGTGATTGAACACATTTATCGGCTTGCCTTCGATAATGTTCTTGGCAAACAAGAACAGCGCCATGTCGGGGCGTCCCCAAGGGCCATAAACGGTAAAGAAGCGCAAACCAGTCGTTGGCATACCGAAAATATTGGAATAACTGTGCGCCATTAATTCGTTAGCTTTTTTCGTTGCCGCATAAAGCGTGAGTGGATGGTTAGCGCTGTTGTGTTCAGAGAATGGCATCGCCTCGTTAGCACCATAAATGGAACTGGTACTGGCATAAACCAAGTGCTGCACATTGTGATGACGACAACCTTCTAAAATATGCAAAAAGCCGGTAATGTTACTGTCTACATAAACATGGGGATTTTCGATAGAGTAACGCACGCCCGCCTGTGCGGCAAGGTGAACAACCTTATCGAACTTCTCTTTAGCAAACAGAGCTTCCATCGCTGCGCGATCGGCCAAATCAATTTTGGCGATGCTAAAATTAGGCTTGGCTTCTAAACGCGCTAAACGTGCTAATTTCAAATTCACATCATAATAGTCGTTCAAATTATCTAGGCCGACCACAGTATCGCCGCGATCTAGCAAAATATGCGACACGTGCGAGCCAATAAAACCCGCCGCACCCGTTACTAATACTTTCATTTAATGACAGTCTCCATTATGTACATGTTGATGGGCAATTTCAGATTCCGTCGCCGCACGAATGGCCATTACCTCACCCGAAAATACCAAGGTGACTCCGGCTAAGGGGTGATTACCATCGACAATCACCTGTTCTTCGCCTACGTCCGTCACGCGATAAACGATCGCTCCTTCACGCCCTTCGGCGACGCCTTCAAACATCATGCCTTCTGCCAAGTCTTCAGGAAAAATATGACGCGGTTCAATTTTCATTAAATCGATTTGATATAGCCCAAAGGCATCTTCTGGCTCCACCGTAACCGAAAAAGCCTCCCCAATACTTTTGTCGGCAAGCGCTGCTTCGACCTGCGGAAAAATCACGCCATAGTCACCGTGAAGATAAGTCAGCGCATCACCTTCGTCAATGATGAGATCATCAAGGTCTTTAATCTGGTAACGCAAAGTTACCACGGTGTTTTTTTCAATTTTCATGCACTTAACAATCTTTTACTAGTGGGATTAACACAACAAACGCACCCGAAGGTGCGCTGCATAATAATTAGTTTATTTTATATGAAATCCAAATACTCTTTCATGGAAAAAACATATCTATCACTTTTCTTAGCTCTTGATTCTGCAGATATCCTGATCAAATCACCCCTTTTTCTGCGAGTCAACTCT
>NCFI01000118.1 GCA_002281095.1 Thiotrichales bacterium 35-46-9
AGCGCCACGCTCAATAATATCAATATGCCCATTGGTAATGGGATCAAAAGTTCCCGGATAAACGGCTGTTGTTGCTTTATTCACATTCACACTCGGACTTCAATCGCCACAAGCCAAAGCTCACCGCTCCGGTCGTTTGTTGACGATAAGATTCAAAATGGGGCAAGGATAACACACGTTCCTTCGGTTGTTCGAGATACAACCAGCCATTGAGTTTCAGAAAACCGCCAGAAACCAGTAGCGCGATTAAGTTATCCACCCTTTCATCTTTGAACGGTGGATCGCAAAAAACCCCATCAAATGGTTCATATTGCCCTTGAGCGGTCTCTAACCAGCTAAAGGTATCGGTCTGAATAATCTGCGCGCCTTCGGCGTTGAGTAAGCTTTTATTCTGTTGCAATTGACGCACCACTGCTGGATGGCGTTCTAACATCACCACTTCACTAGATTGGCGAGATAAGGCTTCAAACGCCAAAGCACCAGAACCAGAAAACAAATCCAACCAACGTGCCCCTTCCCACTCAAACTGCAACCAGTTAAATAAAGTTTCGCGCACCCGATCACCAGTGGGACGCAAATCTTCTGCACCAATGACAGGCAAGACTCTACCCCGCCATTGCCCAGCAATTAAGCGTACTTTACCTGCGCTTTTAGGTGCTGAAGGTTTCGTTTTTTCGGCCCGATTCTTCATTATTGATGAATCATCTTAGGCGTGACAGGCAATGCCTTAGCGCCAGCTTGAGTGTCTGCTGGTTTACCCAACAAAACGCCCGTCCATTGTTCTGGCTTTAAATGTCGTCGAACGACTGACAATAATTGCTGACGATCCAGTGCGGCCACTTGTTTGGGAAAGTCTTCCATCCAACTAAGCGGTAACTGGTAAAAACCCATCATGGCTAAGTAACCGACGATGTCTTTATTACTGTCTGTTTCTAAAGCAAAACTACCAATGATGTTATCTTTGTGTTCCTGTAACTCAGACTCAGGAATGTCTGCTAATAATCCAGCCAGCGTATCTTTAACCACGGCCAAGGCTTCGGGTGCATTATTGGTCGCTGTTTGCAGTGATAACATCCACGGACCGGGTTGACGCATCGGGATGATCGAAGAAGAGACGCCATAAACCAAGCCGCGTTTTTCTCTCACCTCTTCCATTAAACGCGAGGCAAAACCAGAGCCACCCAAAATATGATTAGCCACATACAGCGGGATATAGTCAACATCCAAGCGATGTACGCCCAGTTGTCCCATTAAAATTTGGGTTTGACTTGCTGGGTAATCAATCTGTTTCATGCCCGCAACGGGGGCGCTTACCGCTGCTACTGCTGGCACGGCTTGCCCCTGTGGCAAACTGTCCACCAATTGAATGGCCATCGCTTGTGCCTTAGCCTTATCGACCTGACCCACAATCGCCACCACGGCATTGGTTGCCGTGTAATAACGACGATAAAACTGTTTCAGGTCTGTACTGGTGATGGTTTTCACAGAATCTAACGTTCCTTCACTGGCATAAGCATAAGGATGCTGACCGTAAAGCTGTTGCCAAAAGGCATCTCTTGCCAAAGCAGCCGCCGACTGTTGTTTAGCCTGTAACCGCGTCATCAGTTGTGCTTTTTCACGTTTTAACACCGCTTCGCTAAATAACGGTTTACTGATAGCCGACGCCGACAAAGCCAAAGCAGGCTCAAGCACATCCGCTCGTGTTAAACTGCGTATATTAATAACTGCCATGTCTTTTAGGGATTGCGTAGAAAACTGCAAACCTAAACTTTCACTCTCTTCGGCAAAACGCTCTTCATCACGTTGTGCATCTCCTTGACCAATCAACTGATTGGTTAGGTAAGCAACTCCTTTTTTGTCTGTATCTCGTGCCGAACCTGCATCAAATACGACCCGGACATCGACCATTGGCAATTCTGGCGCATAGGCATAAAGCACTTTGGCTCCTTTGGGTGTTTGCCAACTTTCAATTTGTAACGCAGCAAAGCTAGGCAGTGCGACTAACCAACCGATAACAACTAGGCCAATTCTCTTTTTCATGCTTACTTACCTCCTTTAGCCATAGAATCCGTTGCCTTGGGCTGCAAATAAGCCACGGTCATGCGCTCAGTTACCAACCAATTTTTGGCCGCTTGCTGCACCTGCTCAGGCGTCACCTTTGCCAATTGCGTCAAGTAAGCATCAATTTCTGCTGTGGGTACACCTAGGGTGAAGGCTTGCCCCAATTTCATACCTTGAAAAAACAACGAGTCTTGCTGGTAAACTTCCGCCGCTTCAACCTGAGCTAAAACACGTTTTAACTCTTCTCTCGTCACGCCTTTTTCAACAATACGCGCAATCGACTGACGCAAAGCCGCCTCCGCTTGCGCTAGCGTCACACCATCGGCCGGCACAGCCGACAAAACAAATTGAGTCGGTAAACGCGCATACAAATCGTAGCCTGCACCAGCTTGACTGAGTTGCTGACTGCCACGCACCAATTCCTTACTCAAACGACTGCTATTACCCGCATCTAACACATGCGCCAGCATTTCTAAGGCGTAAGCTTGTGACTTGTCATCGCTTGTATTCCAAGAAGGCACGGCAAAACCCATCAATAAACTGGGTACTTTAGCGCGCTCATCACTCATCACTAACCGTTTTTCACCCACAGGAGGCAAGTTTGCCACTTTTTTTGCACTGTCTAAAGATCGAGCAGGCACCTTAGCAAGGGTTTCATTCACCATCGCACGCACCTGCTCCGCATCAACGTCACCCACCACCACTAACGCGGCATTGTTGGGTGCATAATGACGATCGTACCAAATTTGCAAATCCGTTAACTGATAATGCTCAATATCCTGTTGCCAACCAATCACGGGACGTCGGTAAGGATTGGTATCATGGGCAACTGCCTCAAATCGCTCTCGCAAGCGCGATGTCGGTTGATCCTCTACCCTCATACGTCGTTCTTCTAACACCACCTTACGCTCTTTCTGAAACTCGGTATCATCGAGCTTAAGGCTTTGCATCCGCTCTGACTCCAACTCGAGCATCCGTTTGAGATGATCTTTATGAATGGTTTGAAAATAAGCGGTGTAATCTTGGCTGGTAAAGGCATTTTCACTGCCGCCTAAACGGGCAATAATTTTAGACAACTCACCCGGTTTTAGGTTTTCTGTACCCTTAAACATCATATGTTCAAGCATGTGCGACACACCCGTTACACCATCTGGTTCATAACTCGCCCCCACTTTGTACCAGACTTGTGAAGTGACGACAGGGGCTCGCTTATCTTCTTTCACCATGACAACCAAGCCATTATCTAACTGAAACTGGGTAAGATTGCTGGCATAAACTGGGCTTAGTACTGCCACTAACAATAAAGAAACCATTTTTTTCATGCTTATCACGTTTAGCTCCTTGAGTCTGTGCAAACGAGCACTTATGATTACACAACCTTGTTAGAGAAGATCTGAATAATCGC
>NCFI01000119.1 GCA_002281095.1 Thiotrichales bacterium 35-46-9
AATGCTCCAGACATGCGCATTGTCATTCATGGTGATGGCATTAATATGCTTGTTGCCGCCAAAAGTGGCTCATATCCAAAACTCACGGCAAAACTTGATGAATTGATGCAAAAAGAAGGCGTGAAGTTTTTAGTGTGCTATAACACACTAACCAGTAAAAAAATTAGGATTGATCAACTTTACAAGATCAATGCTGACAATCTTATACCCGCAGGCGTGGCAGAAATTGCCCGACTACAAGGATTGGGATACGCATACTTAAAGCTCTAGAAACACATCAATCGAACAGTGCTCTTTGCGCCATGGTTCTTTGAACTGGCGCAAAGCTGCGTCTGTGTTCTAGCAAAGCACCATAGCATTTTAAGGCAGCGAAATGGGCAGCGGTAGGATAGCCCTTATGCTTATCGAAACCATAATGAGGATAGGCTGCATGCAATTGCTGCATTTGCGCATCGCGCGCGACTTTAGCCAAAATGGAAGCGGCACTAATGGCGGGAACGGTTAAATCGCCTTTGACAATGGACTGACACGGCATGGTCAACCCTTGTGGACAACGATTACCATCAACCCAAACACCCGCAGGCTGTATTGATAAACCCTCAACGGCACGACGCATGGCTAACAAACTGGCCTGCAAAACATTGAGCGTATCGACTTCTGCTGCTGTCGCTTCCGCCACACACCAAGCAATGGCTTGTTGCTGAATCGCTTTAGCGAGCTGCAAACGACGCTTTTCGCTGAGTTTCTTAGAATCGGTTAATCCAGGCAGGTCAAACTGAGCAGGCAAAATGACCGCTGCCGTCACCACAGAGCCAATTAACGGCCCGCGACCCACTTCATCGACGCCCGCCCAGCGAGTATTAAGAAAAGGATTATCCACGTCGCGCTTGCCACCACTGAATCAACTGAGCGACTGCGGTTTGTGCCGCATTATGTTTTAATTGCTGATGCATCTGCTCAAACCAGCTCAACTGTACTTCTCGAGCAGATGCATCATTGAATAACGGAGATAATGCAGCGACCAGTGCTTCAGGCGTGGCATCGGACTGTAACAATTCGGGTACGACACCTCGATTGGCAATGATATTTGGCAAAGCAATCCAACGCGTGCGCAACAATCGGCTAATAATGGCATGCGACAACCAGTGCATACGATAGGCAACCACCATCGGCGTATGACATAAAGCAGTTTCGAGTGTTGCCGTACCCGAAGCAACCAGCGCCACATCGGCTGCGGTTAGTACCTGTCGCGCCCCTTGTTGAGCAATAACAAAACGCACCGACAAACCATTCGCACTCGCCATCAACGTTTGCTGCATTCGCTCATGCAAACAAGGCACCAACACCACCAATTCAGCGTCTTGCTGTTGTAATTGGCTGATCGTCTGCCAGAATAAGGGCGCGTTATACTGCCATTCGCTGCGTCTTGAACCGGGCAATACCGCCAATACCTTGGCGTCGGCTTCAATGCCTAATGCTTGGCGAGCGGACAATTTATCGGGTATGAGTGGTAGTTGATCGGCGAGCGGATGACCGATAGCAACAGCAGGCAAGTCATGGACGAGAAAGTAAGGCGGCTCAAAGGGAAACAGACATAACAGCCCATCTGTTTTTTCGGCCATACGCGCCGCACGACCCGGACGCCAAGCCCACACCGTCGGCGCAACCAAATGATAACTGGGAATAGCCGCTTGTCGCAAAACAGACTCAATGGCTAGGTTAAAGTCAGGACCATCAATCCCTAACACGCAATCCGGCTTTTCACTGAGGAGTCGGTTCATAACCTCAGTTTGCAAGCGTTTGAGGCGAGGATACTGCTTCAGCACTTCCCACAGCCCCATCACCGACACCTGCTCCATCTGCCACCAGTCTTCGACACCCGCAACCCGCATTAACGGACCAGCCATACCGACCAATCGCACACTCGGATCATGCGTTTGCCAAGCTTGAGCAATACTGGCACCCAAGGCATCTGCCGAAGGCTCTGCCGCTAACAGCACCACCAGTTTAGGAGAATCAGCGAACGATGCCACGCGTAGCCGATTGTAAAAAAGCAATCAGGGGTTGCAGCACATCAGTGGGATCTTCTTGAGCCAACATCGACAGAATAGCACTTTCTAGCGGCGTGCTCGAACGATACAAAGTGCGGTACGCACGCTTAATGACCGAGATTTGTTCGGCGGTAAAACCACGACGCTTTAAGCCTTCACTATTAATGCCATGTGGACGCGCCAAATTACCCGAGACGGTAACAAACGTCGGCACATCTTGGTTAATGACACTGCCCATGCCACAGAAGCTGTGTTCACCTATGCGGCAAAACTGATGCACAAGGGTATAACCACCCAAAATAGCATAGTCTTCGACAATCACATGACCCGCCAACGCAACGGCATTGGCAAAAATGGTGTCATTCCCCACCACGCAGTCGTGAGCAATATGCACCCCAGCCATAATCCAGTTACGGCTACCAATCGTCGTTTCACCACGATCTTGAATGGTGCCACGATTAAGCGTCACATTTTCCCGAATGGTATTATCATCACCGATGACCAAGCGCGTTGGTTCACCGCGATATTTCTTATCTTGTGGCGCGGCTCCGACAGAAGCAAACTGAAAGATTTGATTGCGCTTACCAATCTGTGTTGGACCATCAATGACCACATGAGGACCAATCACTGTTCCTTCATCAATACGGACACCAGCACCAATAATCGAAAAAGCACCCACACTAACGTCAGGCGCTAGCTCCGCTTTCGCATCAATAATGGCACTTGGATGAATCAAACAACTTCCCTCTCGGCACACATTAACTCAGCACTGGCAATCAATTTGCCATCAACATGGGTTTCCGCATTAAACTTCCACACGCCGCGCTTGGTTGAGATCACCTGCACATGAAAATCTAAACGATCTCCCGGAACGGTCGGCTGACGAAAACGGCAGTTGTCCACACCAACAAGATAATAAATATCATTTTCACTCGGCTTAGATGCACTCGACTTAAATGCTAAAATGCCCGTCGCTTGCGCCATGGCTTCAATGATCATTACGCCAGGCATAATCGGATGATCTGGAAAATGCCCCGTAAATTGTGGTTCATTAAAGGTGATGTTCTTGTAGCCTTTCAGGTACTCCATCTCTTTTAACTCAGTCACGCGATCAATCAATAAAAACGGGTAACGGTGCGGTAAATACTGAAAAATGTCTTCGATACGCATGATCATTGGTTGAACCCTTTTAGGCTATTTATTTTTCTGGTAGCGATTAAAAAACTATAAACAGCCTTTTAAAAGCTCCTTTTTCTACTTAATCTTAATGTGCTATTCTAATCGCTTACGAACTTTTATGCATCTGGTTGTTGCTTATCCAGCATTTTTTCTACTTGTTTCAGCCGTTTTGCCATCGCATCGAGTTGACGAAAACGCGCCACATTTTTACGCCATTGCCCATTCGAGTCGAC
>NCFI01000120.1 GCA_002281095.1 Thiotrichales bacterium 35-46-9
GTAATGGAGTAAAGTAAAATGTTATTAGAAATAATACTATCTGCACTGATCATCATAGGTGCAATTTTCACCCTCGTTGGCTCGATTGGTTTGGTTAAACTACCCGATTTTTACATGCGCTTACACGCACCAACCAAAGCCACTACCTTGGGGGTGGGCGCGATTTTGATCGCTTCAGCGGTATTTTTTAGCCTAACCGATGAAGGCCTGAGCTTACATGAACTACTCATCACGCTGTTTTTATTCATTACTGCTCCGGTTAGCGCTCATTTAATGGCTAAAGCTGCATTACACATTCAAGCAAAACAAATAGAACGCACGAAGCCAATACAAAAGCAAACACACAGTAGCGAGTCGTCTTTATGAAAACCCTCGTTATTATGGATCCCATCGAAGGCATTAAACCCTACAAGGATACCAGTTTTGCCATGATGCTGGCCGCACAAACGCGTGGGCATGAACTTTATTACTGCACCGCCCAAGCACTGAGATTTAGTGACGGCCAAGCCAGCGCAACCGTCTTTCCTGTAAGGGTATTTGACCAGACAACGAATTATTTCCAGCTAGGCAAAGCGGTGACACTCGCTTTAACCGACTTTGCCATTATTTTGATGCGTAAAGACCCACCTTTCGATAGCGATTATTTATATGCTACCCATCTGCTCGACCATGCGCAAGCGCAAGGAGTGGTGGTCGCCAATGCGCCACAAGCCCTACGCGACGTGAATGAAAAACTTTTCATCTTACAATTCCCGCACTGCATCGCGCCAACACTAGTAAGCGCTAATGCCTGCGATATTCGCGCCTTTTGGCAACAGCATGGCGACATTATTCTTAAGCCTTTGCACGCTATGGGTGGCGCAGGTATTTTTCGATTACAAGCGCAAGACCCCAATGTCGGCGTGATTATCGAAACGCTAACGCAACATGGTCAGCACTTGATTATGGCGCAGCGTTATTTACCCGAAATTGCCCAAGGTGACAAACGCATTTTACTGATTGATGGTGAACCTGTCCCCCATTGTTTAGCACGACTGGCTGCCGATGGCGAAACTCGTGCCAACTTAGCAGCGGGTGGTCGCGGTGTGGTACAGCCGCTATCCGAACGCGATTATTGGTTAGCTGCGCAAGTGGGGCCGAAACTGAAAGCGATGGGACTAAGATTTGTTGGCTTGGATGTCATTGGCGATTTCATCACCGAAATTAACGTCACCAGCCCCACCTGTGTACGTGAAATTGATGCCGCAACGGACATGTGTATTGCCGATCAACTACTGGCATCGCTGGAAACAGGTATTGCTACTCCATGATGACACGTCGTCGCTGGTTATTAACCTGTATGGGTTTAGGTGTCGCTCCCCTTTTTGCTTGTTCACGCCCACCACAAGCTTTTCAAGAAACCATTGCCGTGTTCGGCACACTGGTGAAGCTCACTGTTTATGCGCACCAACCCGAACAGGCTAGTCGTGCATTCGCTGCCGTTAATGCGCGTTTTCAACAGATTCATCATGAATGGCATGCTTGGGAAAAGGGTGGCTTGGTCAGCAAAATCAATGCCGTCATTGCTCAAGGCGAATCCATCGAAGTCACCGAGGAAGTAGCGCAGTTTATTCAACGTAACCAACAACTGTGTCTGCAAACCAACGGCCTGTTCGATCCTGGCATTGGTAAGTTGATTAGACTCTGGGGATTTCAACAAAATAGTTACGAACACAACCGTGCGCCCAGTGCTGAATCACTGGCCGAAGTGCTGTCGTACAAAGCCAGTATTTTAGATTTGTACTGGCAAGGTAATCGACTCAGCTCTCGCAATGACAAGGTAGCCTTAGATTTCGGTGCCAGCGGTAAAGCCTATGCTTTGGATGCCGCGACACAAACACTGGCAAAAGAAGGCATTCGTCAAGCCACTATTATGATTGGCGGCGACATACAAGTGCTGGGTGCAAAACCGGATGGCCCTTGGCGCATTGGTATCAAAGACCCAGTCAATCCGACTCAGGCTAAAGCCAGCTTGAGTTTACATTCGGGTGAAGCAGCTTGCTCATCAGGTACTTATGAACGTTTTTACACCGATCAGGGTAAGAAAGTCAGTCATATTATTCACCCCCACAGCGGACAACCTGTCACGCACTTATTACACAGCACGGCTATTCATCATGATGCTCTCATCGCCGAAGTGGCTGCTTTGGCACAGCTGATTGCCGGTAGCGAAGGCTGGCAAAGCATTGCACAGAATTTGGACGTAAAATACAGCTATTTAATTGACAATCAGGCTAGGGACATCATTAGTTCTGAGTTGAACAATCGTCTGTCATAACGGCAAATTAATTCTATCTTACAGCCCAAACACTACTACAAACAATACACAAGTTAAAAAAAGATGAGTAGGGTCATTTTTGCGTAATCATTTTTGCATATATTTTTTTAAGTTATGCGATAATGCAAGCATGAATACACCAAATCAATTTATGGGTTTTTATTTGCTGACACGGCACGGTTTTGAAGCCGAAGTTGCCAGCGAATGCAACGAACTCAGCACCAGCAACGACCTACCCGGCTATGTGCAAACTAAGCCAAATACGGGTTATGCTGTTTTTCGCTCCTTTGACGGCTATAAGCGTCTGCCAAATGGTCTCTGTTTAAATCACTGGATTTTTGCCCGTCAAGTTGTTCCTTTACTAGGTGAATGCACGGGACTATCTCCCGATGACCGATTAAGTCCCATTTTTGAGTTACTTGGCACACAAGCCGTTAGTAATATTATCGCCGAAACACCCGATACCAATGACGGTAAAGCACTGAGCGGACTAGCGCGTAGCCTAACCAACGCCGCCCGTCAAGCACTGAAAAAACTGAATCAGTACCATGAAGGTGACAAACGCCTACCTGCTTTACATCTGCTTATTTTAGACGGAGACCACATACTGGTCGGACTAGCATCGCGCGGTGAAGCCAGTCCTTATGCCGGTGGCATTATGCATCTAAAACTGCCTAAAGACGCCCCCAGTCGCGCTATTTTAAAATTGGAAGAAGCGGCTATTAGTCTCATCACACCGGATGAGCGCGCTTACTGGTTACGCTCAGGCATGAGTGCCGTTGATTTAGGTGCGGCTCCCGGAGGCTGGACTTGGTGGCTAGTACAGCAAGGCCTAGTCGTGGTAGCGATTGACAACGCCAATATGTCGGAAGCTGTCATGCAAACGGGGCAAGTCGAACACATTCGCACTGACGGCTTTAACTGGCACCCACGCCATACCAATCACTGGATTTGTTGCGATATGGTGGAACAGCCACAGCGTGTGGCACCGCTCATGGCAAAATGGCTGAAAGAAGGCTGGGCACAAGCTGCGCTATTTAATTTAAAACTACCGATGAAAAAACGTTATCTCATGGTGCAGGAATGTCTCGCT
>NCFI01000021.1 GCA_002281095.1 Thiotrichales bacterium 35-46-9
CCCCGCAATAAAATGCGGGAGTATGACATAAAACTAGGGTGGTCAAAATTGGACGCTGTTTTACCCTATAAACTGGTCATTTTTGCACGCTGATTGACATAACGATAATAACTGATTGTTTTTTTCTTCGTTTTTATTACTGGTGTTCATCATTTTCACCTGCATTTCGTACTTACGCTGCAGAGAAATCATATCCACCAAAGACTGCACGGTATTGACGTTGCTGGCTTCTAACACACCGCTCATCAAACGGCCATCGAGCTGGGGCGTCACACCCGCTTTAGATCGCATGTAACCATCTAAGCCTTTTTCCATTTGTTTGGGTGAAGTGTCATTGGGGCGAACAATACGTAATTGGCCGACAATCTCTAAATTCTGCATTGGCTGACCGAGCGGCACAATTGAAATGGTGCCATCGACACCAATATCGACTTTTTCTGCTGGTGGGATAACAATAGGACCATCAGCACCCAACATGGGATTGCCGTGAATATCAACCAATGAGCCATCGGCTTTGATTTGCAAGCTAGCGGTTTTGACTAGCCCTTCATCGCCCTTCGGAGTTTGAATGACTAACCAATCATCGTTGGCTACCGCCACATCCATATCTCGACCAGTATAGTTCATCGGTCCAGCAGTTAGATCAGTAGCAGGGCGTTCAGATAAGGCATAAGCACGACTATCATGACCCGGACCAGCAACATGCATGGCACGAAACTGATTGAAGTCAGCTTTAAAACCGGTGGTGTTGGCATTGGCTAAGTTGTTTGAGTTGGCGGCTAACGACAACGAAGTCTCTTTAGCGCCACTCATGGCGATGTACAGCATTCTGTCCATAATACGCCACTCCTATTCAGTTATCCCTAAGTCTGTTCATTGCGGCTGTGCTTGCCATTACCCAGTTGGTAACGGCAAGCTTTGCCTCGCCAAAAATAAAGCATTAACTGTGCCAATTAAAATAATTAAAGAAAAAACGGAGCGACAGCTTTTATAAAAAACGCTATCACCCCGTTTTCAAATGAACTTATTAGAGCTGTAGAATGGTTTGTGTTAAGGTTTTATCGGTAGAAATAACCTGAGCACTAGCCTGATACATTTTCTGCATGAAAATCATGTTAACCAATTCACCCGTCACATCAACGTTAGAGTATTCCAAAGCGCCCGCTTGAATGGTACCAAAACCTGACGCTTGTGGATTACCTAACTGGCGGGGACCGGAAGCGGCTGTTTCTGCCCACATTTGATTACCGAGTTTTTGCATACCTTGTTGATCACTAAAGTTGGCCAAGGCTAATTTAGCGACGGTATCCGAACGACCATTCGAATACTGGGCTTCAATGGTACCATCTTTATTCACTTGCACATTAACCAAATCACCTGCAGCATAACCATCTTGCGTCACGCCACGTATATTGTAAGCACCTGCATATTGAGTAAAATTGGTTAAGTCAGACTCAAATGTTAAAGCTTCACTAACACCAACAATACCTGCTGTATTAGGCTGGTCAAAATACCAGCTTTGTGGTGCCGCAATTTTATTAGGTGGCGTTAAATTACCAGCAATTTGCGCAAAGTTTCCATCAGGATTAAAGTCCAACAATTTACCTTGACTGTCAAAACGATAGGCTTGCACCACCGAATCGGGAATAGAAGGCGTTACCCCTGCGGCACCAAAAGCGGCATCAAAAGCAGCTTGAGCACCACCAGCAAAAGCTGTTTGAGCAGCAGATGCCGATTGAGAGGCCTGCTGTTGTGTCAAACCCATCGCTAAAGCCGCATTACGTGCTGCATTTGAAGCCTCTAATGCTGTTGTCGGATTGCCGAACAATAAAGCCAAACGCGTTGAGTCAGCAGTGTCAGTCGTTGCAAACTGAAGTCCTTGAGATCTAGCGAAATCTAAGGTTGCTTGTAAAGCAGCAGTTGCACCACCTGTTGTAAAGGCAGCTTGAGCTGCAGCATCAGCTGCCGCAATTTGTGCCGCAGTTGCAGCACCCGAAGAACCAAACATACCCGTTACAAAAGTCGCCGCTGCTGTTCCTGCGTCCGCTGCCGTGGCAGGTGTACCAAAGGCAGTAATAGCTGTTTGTGTGGCTGTGTAAGCTGTAGTGTTATTTGCCCCATTTGTTGCGGCATCCTGACCAGAGCCAGACTTAAAGTAAGTGTTGGTTGCTGGATCATAATCTTCCATAATGTACTGAGCGTACCAATCGGTTGTCTCATTAGAATAGTTCACAGTATTGGCAGGTGCAGCCGCAGAATAAGTACCTGGTGGATTAACCGCAGCCTTATAATAATTCACCGTCATTCGATGCTGACCACCCAAGCTGTCATAAATGACTTTACTGGTTGAATAGTTGGGCGCACCATCATACTGTTGGTTTTTCAAGGTATTAATATCAAACAACACACCCGATGCGCTTTGTTTCACACCAGTACTGGTGGTGGTATAAGTGACCGGATCCTGACCATTCAAGTTCATATCGAAATTGACTTGCGAAGTCTCTTTTGGCACTTTATTCAACTCACCAATGTTGAGTGATCCCAATACCGTTTGATAAATATTGGTGTCAGGCGTTGAAAGCACACCATCCTTGTTAAAGCCTTGCAGTTTATTACCCATTTGGTCGGTGATAAAACCCTCTTTATCCAACTTAAATGAACCATTACGCGTATAAACTGCTTCATAACGACCAGAAATATCTTCTAAAATAAACAAACCATTGCCACTGATTGCCAAATCTAATTGGTTACCCGTGTCGTTTACTGCGCCTTGGCTAAAGTTTTGCGTCACAGCTTGGGTACGTGCACCCGTACCCGGATTGTTTTGTGCACCGTAGAACAAATCCGCAAACTCGGCACGACTCGATTTGAAACCAATGGTTTGTGCATTGGAAATGTTATTGGAAATAACACCTAGACCGGTTGATGCTGAATTAATACCCGTTAATGCAGTTAATGAAAAGTTCGTTGCCATGATTCTATCCTCGTCTTATCGGATTTGTTGAATTTCATCGAGACCAGCGGCTGAGCCGTCAGCTAAATTAAGCGAAGCGCCCGATGAACCCACATCTACACTAACCACTTTCTGAGCAACTAATGTGCCAACTGCAGCACGAGCACCTTCAGAATTGGTACCCCATGCCGTTACCGTGTAGGCACCTTGTGGCAAAGGATTGCCAGTGGCATCTTTACCATCCCACTTCAAATCACCCTGCCCCACAGGCAAACTATCCCAAGCATATTCACGCACCAACTCCCCGCTAGCATTACGAATTTGTGCTTTAACTTCTTTCAGTGGCTCTTCAATATTCACTAAAGCCACCGGTGCACTACCTGATACTAAATTCACCTTACTACCCGGAACCACCACATCTTTACCGACTAACACACTGGCTTGAACGGCTTGGTTAACTTTAAACATTTGACTCATGCTGCTAACCGTGTCGTTCAACTGTTTCATCGCTTCCAAGCTCGAAAACTGAGCCATATCAGCAATCATTTTGGTGTTATCCACTGGATTAGTTGGATCTTGATTTTGCATTTGAGTCGTCAATAACTTTAAAAAGTCTTCTTGACCCATGGTTTTTTGTGGTGCTACCCGAGCTTTTTCATTAGGGTTCATTAAGCTATCAATACTTGAAACAGCCATGATGTTGATCTCCTGTTAGCGGATAAATTAGTTACCGCTGCCCAATTGAATGGTGCGTAACAATAGTTGTTTGGTGGTGTTCATGACTTCGATGTTCATTTCATAACTGCGAGAAGCAGAGAGCATGTTGGCCATTTCTTCTACCGTATCGACATTAGGACGATAGATGTAGCCTTGTTCATTAGCCATGGGATGATTGGGATTATATTCCGCTTTAAGTTCCGATTGATCTTCAACAATCTCTTTCACACGCACACCACCAGCTGGAATGACGCCCGGTGGCGTACCCATCTGCGCCATGATGGTCTCAAATTTAGCATGTTTAGCACGGTAAGTATCTTTAGCATTTGAGCTGATGCTGTCGGCATTGGCCATATTGGAAGCAATGGCATTGAGGCGCACATTTTGTGCATTCATGCCAGAACCAGCGATATTAATAGTATCAAACATAAATTATCCCCTTAGTCTCATTGACTGCGTAAGGCATCTTTAATGCCTTTGATTCTGTCATCCAAAAATTGCAAAGTCATGGAGTGCTGCATACCATTTTCCATAAACTTGGCTTTTTCAATATGGGTTTCTACCGTATTACCATCTAACGATGGCTGAGTCGGGTTACGATAACGAAGATAATCAGCCGTACTGACAGAACCACCATCGAAACCCGCAATATGCCGGCTGTTGGTCAATTTCATGCTCGGTGAGCGTAACGACATTTCATCACCACGCTGTTTCAGCATGGCGGCACGAAAATCTAAGTCTTGTGCTTTGTAATTAGGTGTATCCGCGTTAGCCAAATTAGACGCCAATATGCGACCACGCGCCTCACGCAGTTTTAACGCGTCGGCATGAATACCCAAGACTGAATCAAATCGAGATGCCATTGTTGTTACCCTCACGGAGTTTTTCCATGAAAAGAGTTAAGCAAGCACAATGCCAAAAAAGATTAAAGAAAGATAAATTGCCGCCGATAACGGCAAAAAAGAGTAAAACGGCAAGTTTTGCCTAGTCAAACTAACTTAACTCACTCCACAAAACCGCCATGAGCTGGCGTATTAGCGAAGCGGTTACAACGCCAGTTAAAATAGCTAGGCGCCAAAGCGCACAGAACAACGAAAAATCACAACCAACATTTCACCCAGTCAATTCAAAAGACCGCGAAAGCGAACCGCAGCACACCATAAAACCGTCGTGAGCTGGCAAAATGGCTAGGCGCTAAGCGCGCAAAACGAGGAGTGTAGCTTACTACATGACGAAGTTTGAGCACTGCAGCAACAACGCCAGATGACAGCGCAATAGGTTTTACCAGGATTTAACGATATCACCCGCCTGAACCAACCCCTTCTTGCCCTCGAACTGTCCGACAATAAAACGCGGCAACACTTTCTGTACGCGAATAAAAGCGGTCGGCTCTAAATCTGTGCCCAACTCAATCGCTCCAATGCGATAAGGACGAGAAGTACGACTATACACAGCCAACACATCGCCTTGCGCCACACCTGAATCAATACTGATGGGCACCACTACTTTATCCTGATTTACTTCCGCAATGGTGGCCGATATTGGCGCACAAGCTAAACTTTCTTGAATAGACGCAACCTGCTCATTCAGCACATAATCAAACAACTTACCGGTTGGCGTGACAAAAAACTGACGACTGGCAAAAGGTTTATCGCGCCCAACACGTACATCAGCGTCGCCCACTTTTTTGAAGGCATTACCTTGCACCAACAGTCGCTCTTGAATCAAGTCAATGACATACCATTCGACACTAACGGTACGTTGCGTTGGCTCTTTGTCAAAACGAAAGGCTTTACGAATTTCGCCTGCAACTGCGCTTTGCTCCACTTCCCAATCCGCCGATCGAATAACCGTTAACACCAAATATTGCGCCAAGGTTCGATCGCTGGCAGTTTGCAACATGGTTGAGGACAGGTTAGGTACAATCGGACGACCGACATAGAGATCACTGGCGGTATGGAGCAACTCAACATTTCGTTGTCCAGACGACCACAAACGATTAAATAACTCTCCCTGATAACCCGGTGCCACATCAAGGATATCTTTAACGGAATACTCATCTTGAACGGCTACCGAAGCAATGGCCACTTTAGGCACATAGCGGGCAATATAATTAGGACAGACCTTAGCCTCATCTGTTAAACAGGCCGAAACACTCACTCTGATGGTGTTTCCCTCTTGAACTTCCGACAATACCTTCATGCTGGTAACGCGCTGTTGTGCAGCAAACTGAGCCGATTGACGCGTTAAAGTAAAGTTTTGTGTTTCAGATTGTGCATTAACGCGTACATTAGTTGAAAGTGCTGCTTGCGCCAAAGCATCCCGAATAGCCATTTGCCGTGCATAAGCAAGATCACCCTGCTCAATCTGAGCAACCCCTTCTACTTCGACGCAGGGTGACTGTGCAAAACAAACACTACTGAATAAACTCAGAAGGCCTATCCAAATGAAGTTTCTTAGCGTCAACACTGGGTATCACCCTTCCACCACATCTCTAGCACGAATCCGCTCAATCACCAAGTTCGCCAACTCATCAGTATGCCATTTCGACAAAAACTTATTGGCACCCACTTTGGCAGTCAAATTATCATTAAAACCACCCGATAATGATGAGTTCAATACCACATACAGGTCTTTTAAGCGCGGGTCTTTTCGTACATGCGTAGTCAATGTATAACCATCCATTTCAGGCATTTCAATATCGGAGACGAGCATCAGTACTTGTTTATTAACAGCAATGGCATCACCTTTATCTGCTTTATCGGCCATTTTTTGTAACGCTTCTAATGCAAGCTTTCCATTATTGAAAATAATAGATTTAACACCTAGCTTATCTAACACAGCTTTCAACTTAGTACGCGCTACAACCGAATCATCAGCACCAATGACTAAAAACTCACGACCATTAATCACTTCCTGACCAATTTTACTGACTTCATCCGACACATCCGCAGCGCTACGGCCAGCCACTTCTTGCAAAACTCGTTCGACATCAATAATTTCAACCAAATTATGGTTAACCTTAGTCACGCCCGTTAAATAATTGACATTCATCAAAGTGTCAGGAGGCGGTAATATATCCTCCCAACGCAAATGAACAATCTTATCGACCGAACCGACTAAGAAACCCTGCACAGAACTGTTAAATTCAGTAACAATGGTGAGTGTTCCTGACACATCTTTCATTGGTGGCAAGTCTAACGCCAGTGGCAAATCAATGACAGGCATGGTCGCACCACGAATATCTGCAATACCAACGATACGTGCATCCGATTTAGGTACAGGTGAAATGTGTGGCGTGCGTATGACTTCTCTCACCTTAAATACATTAATACCAAAGCGTTGCTCATCGTGTAGCGTAAACAACAACAACTCCATGCGGTTCATACCCGCAAGCTTTGTGCGTCGATCAATGTTTTTTAACAGGTCTGACATAGGTAAAAATCCGTTTTATTCGCTACAATAAGCCTTACTTCGGCCAGTTTAGGTAAATCTTGACGATCATTATGACAGCTTACAAGCGTAAATCGTGCCAAATCACCCTTAACAGCCTTTTTTTAAGTCTGTGCATTGGTTTATTGACACTCCTACCCACTTCAAATGCTCACAGCGAAAGTGCCGATGAGTTGATGATGCTTGCCAAGGCTTACATATTAGCGCACTTAGATCCACAACTAAAGCAACCACAGGTGAGTATAACTCCGTTATCTAGTGCCGCCCAAAAGCCAAATTGTGAAAAACCACCACAGATAACTTATAACACAAAACAACGTGTTGGCAATGTTACGCTTACGATTAGCTGTAACCAACCTGCTTGGCGTCAATACGTGAACACTAAAGTGACAGGCCTGCTACCTGTAATTGTAGCTGTGCAAGATTTATCGGCCGGACAAGCCATTGATGAACATCAGCTAACGGTCGATTGGCGCCCCAATGCACAAGTAACCAACAATCATTTGCGTGATTTAACGAGCGTGCAACATAAAAGCGTCAGACAATTTATCGCCAAAGGAACGCCATTACAACAACATCACCTCAAGAATACCCTGCTGATACAAAAAAATGATTTAGTTAAAATTGTCAGTGCTGACCCTCGATTTCACATCGAAATGAACGGAATGGCTCTTGAGGCTGGAAGCATGGGCCAAGCAATTCGTGTTAAAAATCTAAGCTCAGGCAAAATAGTTAAAGCTTATATTGAATCGGCCGATACCGTCAGTGTCCGTTGAGGTTTGTCACGATTTGCCTATATGAGCTAAAAAAAGAGAAAAAAAATTAAAGTTTTTCGCAAATTGTTCGATAACCCTCTCAGATAGGCAAAAAAATTGCTAGAATGACAATAAGAATTTTAGGGTGAGGTGAATCATGGACATCAATAGCGTATTGAGAGGTGTTGGTAACAACGCCAACAAAGGCTTAACCAACCTAGACAATAACACAGCGCGCAAGACAGACGGCAAAACGTTGGATGCTGGTGTGGCAACTTTTGCCAAAAATGAAGAGAAAGTTACCTTAACCAATACGGCAAGTCGTTTAGGACAGCTGGCTCAGCAAAACAACAGTAAAACGGAAGTCAATGCGGAGCGCGTTGCAAGCTTGCGTGCTGCGATTGCAGAAGGCAATTACAAGCCCAATCCCGCTAGTATTGCAGCTCGCTTAATGGCTTTCGAAAACCAAATCAAAGGTTAAAACGGCTTAGGATTGAAGACTTATGACTGTTTGCCAGCTTTGCGATCAATGGGTCGAACAACTTCAGGCGTTTCTACTCACCCTAGAATCTGAATTTGATGCCCTGAAAAGTAATCAGGCTGATTTGATTACCCAGATTGCAGAGCGCAAGTTGAGTCAGTTGGATGAAATGAGTCAAACAGAGCAAGCACTCAAAGCCAAGCTACCCAGTATGGAAGCTAGCCAGATTAGTGCGTACTTATTAACAAACTGCACTGAATCTAGTGCTGCCGGTCGTTTACTGACACTAACGAAATCAATTCAACAAGCCAATCAACGAAATGGCATGCTGTTACAAAGTCTGTTGCGTTTAAATGAGTTTGGATTAAACTTGCTATCCGGTAAAATAGATGCTGGCGATACCTACGGAGCGTCCGGTCAGGTCAAGACTGCCACACCCATTTCAAGTTTAAAACTGGCTACAGCATAAATGAAAGAATCAACTCCCCAGCAGCGTGCTTATTACCGCATGGACACCATGCTACCCTTTTCGTATCGTGTGTTAACAGACGAGGAAGCAAGTCATCCGCTCCCCGCAACAGCTGATGCGGCGTTTATTGAACGTTATTTTCCTAGTGCATTGAGCGAGATTGAAACGCGTGTACAAGAAACCATTGAAACGATTCGTGAAAAAAGTTCGTTGATGGCAGAAGCTTTAACAGCGCTCAATGATAAACTCAATTTTATTATGCATGGCTTAGGTGAAGAAGCCATCAAGCACACGCTACCAACAGTGCCAGTTAATATTAGTGCGGGCGGTTTATCTTTCAGTGTGAATAATGCCATCACCAATAACAGCATCATCGACTTGCTGTTGTTCTTGAATATTCAATCCGAACCTTTGCTACTCCGTTCTCACGTCGTAAAAGTCATTCCACATCCTGATGCTACTTTTACGGTTGCCGTTGAGTTTATCAACTTGACCGAAGAAATGCGGCGTCAATTGGTTTACTTCATTCAAACGAAAGAGCTTGAACTCGCAAGACATAAACAATCCATTTGACGCATCTTAGACAAAAATTCCTTGTGTCAAAAGCCTTAATTGGTCGTTTATTTCCGCTATAATCGAAGCCATTAATTCAATTCAGGCTTCGATTGTTCGTGAAACTTATGAAAAAAATAGTTCTCGCCTTATTGGCCATTTCAGGAATTGCAGCGCTTACTCTTTATTATGTTCGTGACAATGCACCAACAGTCACACCCAACGAAGCATCGACTAAAGCATCCGCAACCGAAAAAATCAAAGCCGATCGCCCGACACCTGTATTCACCGCTGCCGTTGCACGTGATGATATGCCAGTTTGGATCGAAGCCTTAGGCCGTGTGACGCCGCGCCAGCAAGTGGTTTTGCGTTCGCGCATTGATGGCGAATTACAGAAATTGCACTTCAATGAAGGTCAGTTCGTTAAAAAAGGACAACTTCTCGCTGAAATTGATCCCCGTGCGCTTCAAACCCAGCTCGCACAACAAAAAGCCCAACTGGCTCAGCAAAAAGCCTTACTGAACAATGCCAAACGCGACCTAAAACGCTATGATTCGCTAGTAGAAGATGATGCCATTGCCGCACAGCAACGTGATACTCAACGTTCGTTGGTAGCTCAAACTCAAGCCGCACTAGATAACATTCAAGCACAAATTAAGCACACCGAATTACAACTCAGTTATACCCAAATTCATGCCCCCCTAGCTGGTAAAATCGGTTTTCGCCAAGTGGATATGGGCAATCAAATTAAAGCCAGTGATGCCAATGGGCTGGCCACCATTGTTGAAATCGATCCCATTACGGTGATCTTTTCGTTGCCCGAAATCCATTTGCCGCAACTACAATCTCAATTGCCATTGGGGCAAAGAATGTCCGTCGAAATTTGGAATGCCGACAAAAGCCAACGGCTGGCCACCAGTAGCGACTGGATCAGCGATAATCAAGTCGATGCTGCTACTGGCAGTATTCGATTGAAAGCCTTTGTTAGCAATGCTCAACAACAACTCACCCCAAATCAATTTGTGCAAGTAAGATTACAACTGGACACACTGAAACAAGCGCTCATCATTCCCAGCCAAGCCATTTTATATGGCGCTCAGGGTGACTATGTCTATCGTGTTAATGCCGACAATAAAGTCGAAACGATTAAGGTCAAGCGCTTACACAACACAACAACGCAGATTGCCATTGAAGGCGCTCTCAATGTAGGTGACACTTTAGTGACCGACGGCAGTGACCGACTCAAACCCGGCAGTCTGGTTAAAGCGTCTGGCACTAAAGCAGATAAAAAACCGTCTGCCTCGGAAAGCACTTCCACTCAGCCCAGCAAAGAGTAAGCGCGCGTGAATATCAGTCGCTTTTTTATTCTGCGCCCGATTGCCACCAGCTTGCTAATGCTGGCCATATTACTATCGGGGCTATTGGCTTACCGACTCTTACCCTTGTCCGCTTTACCACAAGTGGATTACCCAACCATTCAAATCAGTGCCTTTTATCCGGGTGCTAGCCCCGAAGTGGTTGCCAGTACCATCGTCGCACCGCTAGAAAAGCAATTAGGACAAATGCCCAGTTTGGCACAAATGCACAGCAATAGTACCAGTGGTGCCGCCACCATTACCTTGCGTTTTGAACTGAACTTGCCGCTCGATGTTGCCGAACAACAAGTACAGGCCGCAATGAATGCTGCTAATAATCTGCTGCCTGCCGACTTACCTGCACCGCCCATTTATCACAAAGTGAATCCGGCTGACGCCCCTATTATGACCATTGCCGTCACCTCGGCAACACTGAGCAGACCACAACTGCAAGATTTAGTCGAAACCCGTTTAGCGATGAAGCTCTCCCAACTTTCTGGTGTGGGCTTGGTTAGCATTGCTGGGAATCAACGCCCAGCGATTCGCGTACAGCTTAACCCTTCCCAAGTGGCCGCTTTGGGGTTGTCTTTTGATACGATTCGCACACTCATTAATGACAACAACCTTTCCATGAGTAAAGGAAGCCTGCAAGGCCCTTATCGCTCCAGTACCATTGACGCCAACGACCAACTGAAAACCCCTGACGATTATCGCGCGCTCATTGTCGCCTACCAAAATGGCAATGCCATTCGGCTGGGCGATATCGCCAGCGTCGTCGAAGACGCACAAAATCACTACCTGAGTGCTTGGCTTAACGAACAACCCGCCATTCTGCTCAATATTCAACGGCAGCCCAATGCGAATGTTATTGCCGTTACCGATCGCATTCGTCATAGCCTACCCGAACTCACCGCCAACTTCCCCGCTTCCGTTCAGGTGGATGTGGTAACCGATCGTACCCAATCCATCCGCCAAGCCTTAACTGAAATGAGCAAAGACATGCTCATTGCCATTATCTTAGTCGTAGCAGTGATTTTTATTTTCCTGAATAACCTCAAAGCAACCCTGATTCCCAGTCTCGCTATCCCCTTATCCCTAGTGGGTACGCTGGGCATTATGTACTTGCTCGGTTTTTCTATCAACAACCTAACGCTCATGGCGTTGGTGGTGGCAACGGGGTTTGTCGTTGACGATGCGATTGTCATGATTGAAAACATTGCCCGCCGTCGTGAAGCAGGAGAATCGGCACTAACAGCGGCCATTAATGGTGCCGGACAAGTCGGCTTTACCATTATTTCACTCACTTTCTCGCTCATTGCCGTACTCATTCCGTTATTGTTCATGCAAGACATTATCGGTCGCCTATTCCGTGAGTTTGCCCTAACGCTCACCGTTGCCATGCTCATCTCAGCTGTCATTTCGCTGACACTGACACCGATGATGGCGGCTTATCTATCTGGCAATCACAAAGCAAGCCCCGACCACTCACAACAGACTAACTGGTTCACCCCCATTCAAACGAGCTACCTGAACGCCTTATCGAAGGTATTAACCCATCAATCCTTAACACTGATGGTCAGTTTAGCGTTAGTGCTCATCAGTGCCTTGCTCTATTGGCAGATTCCGAAAAGCTTTTTTCCCGTGCAAGATACGGGTATTTTAACCGTCACCGTTGATGCGCCAGCGAAAACCTCATTCGTGCAACAATCTGCCCTGCAACAAGCCTTGACCCAAACCTTACTCACCGACCCAGCAGTGCAAAGCATTAGCAGTTTTATTGGCGTTGATGGACAAAACATGACCCCCAATAGCGGACGCATGGCGATTCAACTGATCGACAAAAACCTACGAGACGATGCCCCCCTTATCATCGAGCGCTTACGCCACTTAGCGGCTGAGCACAATCAACTGGCGGTTTATATTCAACCCAGCCCAGAGTTAACTGTTGAAGACCAACTGGCACGCAGTCCTTACCAATTCAAACTCAGCAGTCCTTTTCATGATGACTTGGCACAGGCCAGCGATCAGCTGGTAACTGCACTACAAACCTTACCGCAACTCAGTCAAGTCAGTAGTGACTTAAACCTGCAAGGACAACAGGTCTTTATCGATATTGACCGCGACCAAGCAACACGCCTTGGCGTAACCGTCAAACAAATTGACGCTGCCCTCTACAATGCTTTTGGTCAGCGTCTCATCGCCACCATTTTTACCCAGTCGAATCAATATCGGGTGGTGATGGAAATGGCCGATAGCGCAGCGCAAGGACTCGATAAGTTGTCGCAAGTGTATGTGCTGAATACACAACAGCAAGCCATCCCGTTAACTCGCGTGGCTAAGTTCGAACTGAAATCAACCGCATTGAGCTTACAACGACTGGATCAGTTCCCCAGTGCCAGTATTGCCTTTGCCGTCAATCAAGGTTACAGTCTTGGCGACGCCGTGACCGCCATTCAACAAACGAAAGCCTCATTAGACTTACCAGAGAGCGTCGAATTGAAATTACAAGGCGCGACACTGGCCTTCGAGAAGTCCTTAGCCAATAGCCTGTTACTGCTACTGGCCGCCCTCATCACCGTCTATATTGTGTTAGGCGTGCTCTATGAAAGCCTGATTCATCCCGTTACCATTTTATCGACACTACCGGCAGCAGCCATTGGTGCGCTCATCGCCTTATCACTGGCGGGGTTTTCGCTCGACATCATTGGTGTCATTGGCTTAATTTTGCTCATTGGCTTGGTGATGAAAAACGCCATTATGATGATTGACTTCGCCTTAGAAGGGATGCGCCAAGAACAACTCGGTGCCGAAGCAGCGATTATTCAAGCCTGCCGTCATCGTTTACGCCCCATTTTAATGACCACCTTTGCCGCCCTTTTTGGTGCCTTACCGCTCATGCTGTCAACCGGACTGGGTGAAGAATTACGTCAACCTATGGGGTATGCCATTGTCGGCGGCTTATTGCTCAGCCAGCTCATCACGCTCTTCACCACGCCAGTGATTTTCTTGCAACTCGAAAAGCGTTTTCCATCCAGTCACCTGAATCATCATGAATAACGCTTCACAGCTCGCCATTCAACGCCCCATTGCCACGCTATTACTGACCACAGCTTTAGCTCTGCTTGGCTTGGTTGCCTTGAAAGGCTTACCCGCAGCCCCCTTGCCACAGGTCGATTTTCCCGTCATTTCCGTCAATGCGAATCTTGCCGGAGCCAGCCCCGAAGTGATGGCCAGCAGTGTCGCCACGCCGCTAGAAAAAGCCTTAGGGCAACTGGCGGGCGTCAATGAAATCACCTCCACCAGTACGCTGGGCAAAACCAGTATTAACATTCAATTCGACCTGAACCGAGATATTGATGGCGCCGCACGCGATGTACAGGCTGCCATTCAAGCGGCGCGAAGTTTTTTACCTTCGGGCATGACCAGCAACCCTACCTATAAAAAAGCCAACCCAGCTGATGCGCCCATTATGGTGCTTTCGCTCACTTCCGACACCCTATCGCGCGGTCAGTTATTCGATATGGCCGACACCATTCTGGCGCAACGCTTGGCACAAATTGAAGGCATCGGCCAAGTCGTCGTCGGTGGTGGTGCTTCGCCCGCCATTCGCATTCAAGTCGATAGCCAAGCCTTAGCACACTACCAGTTGGCACTGGAAGATGTGCGCACGGTCATCAGTAATCAGCATACCTTTTCCCCATTGGGAACGATTGAAGACGAGGAAGTGCGCTATCAGTTAAACAGCAATCAACAACTTAGCCAAGCCAGCGACTACGCCAAGCTATTGCTTAAAAGCGATGACAATGCCCACCAGCTGAGACTGGCAGACATAGCGCAAGTGACGCAATCGGTACAAGATACCCGCACCTTCGGTTACAGCCGAGGCAAGCCTGCAGTGGTACTGATTCTCTATCGTCAACCCAACGCCAACATGATTGCCACCGTGGATCGCGTCTATGCCACCCTACCCAGTTTACAAGCCCTCGTACCCAGCAGTGTTGAATTTGGTGTCGCCATCGACCGCACCCCTACCGTACGCGCCTCACTGAAAGATGTGGAAGAAACGCTCATTATTGCCATTTTTTTGGTGGTATTTGTTGTCTTTGCCTTTACTCGAACCTGGCATACCACCCTCATTCCAGCACTGAGTATTCCGGTATCACTGCTAGGAACATTAGTGGTGATGGCATGGCTGGATTTTAGTCTGAACAATCTTTCCTTAATGGCGCTCATTGTTGCCACCAGTTTTGTTGTTGATGACAGCATTGTGGTATTAGAAAATATTTTACGCTATCGAGAGAAAGGCTACAGCGCTTATCAAGCCAGCGTTGTCGGCACACGTGAAATCAGTTTTACCGTCATCGCGATTAGCCTCTCTTTGGTAGCGGTATTCATTCCCTTGCTGTTTATGGGCGGCCTGATTGGACGCCTGTTTACCGAATTTGCCGTGACGCTCAGTGTCGCCGTGCTCATTTCCATGGTCATTGCCCTTACCACCACACCTGCCTTGGCAGTGAAGCTGCTTCCAAGCCACAGCGTCAAAGCTAAACGACGCCTTAGCTATCATCGTTGGTGGCGACAAGCCTATAAACGTTCACTGGCTTGGAGCTTGCGTCATCCGAAAACACTACTCACCTTACTGATTATGGTCATTGTCTTAAATATCAGTCTGTATGTGCATGTCAGTAAAGGCTTTATGCCAGAACAAGATACCGGACGTATCATGGGGCGTATTCAAGCCGATCAACACATTTCGTTTGAAGCCATGCAAGGCAAGCTGAATCAGCTATTGGCCACCATTCAAGCCGACCCCGCTATTGATACCGCCACCGCCTTTATGGGCTTTGGTGCGAGTAATTCAGCGGTGGTTTTCATCAGCCTAAAGCCGAAAACCGAACGCAAAGAATCGGCCAATGACGTCATTAATCGTTTACGCCCACTCACCAATCGCTTACCTGGTGCAAGAACCATGATGTTCCCTGTGCAAGACCTACGCATGGGCACACAAAACCCTACTGCTTCCTACAACTTCAGTCTTAAAGCCGATAGTTTAGAAACCCTACGAGAAGCTGAACCGCGTGTGCTAGAAGCCTTACGTGCGCAAGCAAGCCTAAAAGACGTCGATTCCAACCAACAAAGCAAAGGCGCACAAACCTACATTCACGTTGACCGAAATGCCGCACAGCAGTTAGGCATCAGCATGCGCGACATCGACAACACGCTCAATAATGCTTTTGCGCAACGCTTAATTGGCACCCTTTATCGCCCGCTTAATCAATATCGTATTGTGTTAGAAAGTGAAGCCGATGAACGCCTTAGCGAAGCCAACCTCGCTAGTTTGTTTGTGCTCAATAACCAAGGTCAAGCCGTTGCCCTATCTCGCATTGCCCGTATTGAATCGAATAGTGCGCCCTTGGCGGTGTATCATGAAGGCGGCTTTCCTGCCTACACCATCAGCTTCAATTTAGCGGAAAAAGTCAGTCTCACCCAAGGCATTGAGGTGATTGAAAACGCCATTGCCGAACTGGCATTACCTGCCAGTGTGCAAGTGGTTTTTGGTGGCAATGCCAAACTCTTCAAATCGACGCAATCGAATCAACTCATTCTCATAATCAGTGCGCTGGTTTGCCTGTATTTGATTCTGGGCATACTCTATGAAAGTCTTTTGCATCCCATTACCATTTTGTCTACCCTACCCACAGCGGGCTTAGGCGGCCTGATTGCACTGGAACTCTTAGGCATGGAGCTCACCATCATCGCCCTCATCGGTATCTTCTTATTGCTCGGATTGGTGAAGAAAAACGCTATTTTGATGATCGATTTTGCCCTAAACCAACAAAGAAACCATCATCACACTGCTGCACAAGCGATTTATATTGCCGCGCAAGTGCGTTTTCGTCCCATTCTGATGACCACACTCGCGGGTATTTTAGGTGCTGTTCCCCTTGCCATTGGTTTTGGTGAAGGCAGTGAACTACGCGTTCCTTTAGGCGTAACACTCATTGGCGGTTTGATTGTCAGTCAATTACTCACGCTTTACACAACGCCAGTGGTCTTTTTAGCCTTAGAACGCCTAAAAGCAAGATTACAAGGCAAACGCAACATCGCATCCAATAGGCTTGTTTCATCCTCGATGATTAGAGAAAGTTAAGGAAGGTCTAAATAATGCGCTTCGCTTATTATTCAGACTTCCTACTTTATTTCTTTGGTGGTTGGAAGGGCATAAATCGATCCGTTACAGGTTGTTTTGGTGAAGCCCTTCCCCCACACCCCCATCCCTTTTGTATTATGCAGAGATTCCTTAACTATGAATTTACCAACCGTCTCGCTTAATCGAATCCTGTTAAGTGCCATCCTGCTCACCTTGACGGGTTGTAGCAGCATGGCACCCGACTATCAAGCACCTGTCATTGCCACACCTGCTCAATTTGCTGGTTATGAAGTGCTTAAACCCATTGAGCAGCTGCGTCAAACCCCACATTCATCCGCTTGGTGGCAGGCTTTTAATGACCCGTTACTCAACGAGTTGAATGAACGCTTAACGCTCGACAACCAAACGCTTAAAGCCAGTGAAGCGCAATATCGAATTGCCCTAGCCACACTGCAAAGTGTTTCTGCTAGTCGATTACCGACATTAAACAGTAACTTTAGTGCTTCACATGGTACGCTAGCCTCGACCACCAGTTTTTCCAGCAGCGAACTGCCTAAGGTCACCACTTACAGCCTGTCTGCCAATGTCGCTTGGGAACTGGATGTGTGGGGACGTATCCGCGACAATATCAGTAGCAATGAAGCCAAAGCACAAGCCAGTTTAGCCGATCTCTATGCCGCACGCCTCAGCACACAAGCCCTGCTCACGCAAAGCTATTTACAACTGCGTCATTTAGACCATCAGCAGCAACTGCTGGCTGAATCTGAAACGGCCTATCAGCGCTTTCTTGCCTTAACGCAAGCACGTATTAAGGCGGGTGTCGCGTCCAAACTCGATGCCACGCAAGCCGAAACACAGCTTTACAGCTTGCAAGCACAACGGCTCGATTTGCAAGATCAACGCCAACGACTGCAAAACGCCATCGCTTCCCTAGTCGGTACTCATAGTGCCGCCATGAGCATCAACAAAAAAGCTGACTATGCTTTTAGCACACCCGAAACACCACAGCTGATCCCCTCTGCCTTGCTAACACAACGTCCAGACATTATCGCCAGTGAAAGACGTGTTTACGCCGCCAACCAACAAATTGGTGTGGCACAAAGTGCCTTTTTCCCCACCATCAACCTCGTTGCTTCGGCTTCTTATCGCAACCGCGACCTAGCTAACTTGATTGATATTCCCAACACTTTTTGGTCATTAGGCCCCAGCATGGCGCTTGCGCTGTTTGATGGCGGACTGCGCGAAGCCAACAAAGCCATTGCCATCGCAACAATGGAACAAGCCGCTGCTAACTATAAGCAAACCCTGCTCACCGCCTTTCAAGAAGTCGAAGACAATTTAACCAGTTTGTACTGGTTAGCAGAAGAAGCCAAAATTCAACAACAAGTGGTCAGTTCAGCCAACCAAGCACTGTTAATCGCACAAAAGCAATATCAAGCAGGCATTAACAGTGCCTTAAATGTGATTAGCGCCCAAACTGCCGAACTCACCGCTAAGCGCACCCTAGCCGACATTCAACACCGCCAACGCCTTGCGGCCGTGCAACTGTGGAAAAATACGGGCACCGGCATGAACCTAGCGGATGAACAACAAAAAAGCTTAATAGAGATTAGGGAGTTTTAATGAGACACAGAGACGGTTCTAAATTGCATCAATTCCGCTTCACTAGCCGGGGCTACCGCTATCCCATTTAACCAAAGTTCAGACTCAGCCAAATCAATCTCATCACTCCAGCTTATGCCATAACCACCTGCATCAACCTGTACACTATCAAAAAACCATTCCTGTCGCAAAGGCTCAAATGCTGTTATCTGCAACAAAGGAGAACAGTCGTAAATCTTCTCTACGCCCTGATCAAACTCTACCCACAGACGCTTGTTTTGGAGCGGTTTAACCGATTTAATTTTGGGGTATTTCATCATAACCACCTAACATGCTTCTAACAACTTGATTCAATTTCGTAATCTAGACACAATGCTTACCTATTCCAAACTAGGCAACTTTTTAAATTCGTGCGTATCCCACATTTTTTGCAAATCACCTTGGTAAGACCCAGCCCATTCTTCAATCAATTTTCTTGCTTTACTAGGCAAATCCCCTTCAATCATTTCAAGCGTTTGAATATTAAACACACCATTAAAATCACCATAAAGCGCATGAAAATGAGGAATACCGTGTTCATTAAAATACATTTTTATCGTGATGCCGTAGAAACGAGTAAT
>NCFI01000121.1 GCA_002281095.1 Thiotrichales bacterium 35-46-9
TTGAGTGGTGCGAAGCGTTGATTGCCTGTGCCAGCACCACCACGTCCATCAGCGGTACGATAAGAACCCGCGGCGTGCCAAGTCAAACGAATCATCAAGCCACCATAATGCCCCCAATCGGCTGGCCACCAGTCTTGACTGTTGGTCATGAGCTCAATGACATCTTTTTTCAAAGCAGCAAAGTCGAGCGTCTTAACCGCTTCTTGATAATCAAAATCAGCTAATGGATTTACCTTGCTATCGTGCTGATGCAGAATATCTAGGTTTAAGGCTTTGGGCCAGAAAAAGTTCATATTATTTGAACCCATCGCCGTATTGGCACCATGCATAACCGGACATTTTCCGCCGTGCGTATTTTCCATGAGTTGTCTCCTAAATCATTATCGGATGAACCTATTTGTTCAACTTTGATAATAACCAATGTCAAGGACACGTACAACCCAATACTTAATGAATTTTAACCGACTGCTTAAGTGATAAATTCGATGAGCAAAACCATCAATTATCAGAACACACTCGATCGACTCAGCACATTTATACTGCTCTTTGGTGTAACATAGCGGCCATCAAATGAATTAGGAATGTAATCCATGTCACCTTATATGCTTTGGGCAGGTCTATTAAGCACGACACTTCTAGCTTCTCATGCTTGGGCAAAAGCCGACTATAACGGTCAACAGCGCGTGCTCAATTTCGAGAAATGTGCCGCTTTTTTTCCCGAAAACAATCCTAAATTAGTGCTCGACAACTATTCTCAAGCATTGAGCCCATCTCAATTATGCTCGGATAGTTTTGCGGTGCTTTATTCAAAACGCACCAAAACCCCATTAGTGGTGGTGGAAAAGCTCAATGCGTCCATGGTGCAAGCAAAAGGTGAAACCAGTGGACAAGCCTATTTTGCTGATAGCCGTATTGATAAAGGTGAAGCGGCCGAACTGAGTGACTGGAACGGTTCAGGTATGGATAAGGGCCGATTGGGATTATTGAGCAGCTTCGGTCAGCCCAATGCGAATGCACAAACCTATGCCTTAACCAATGTGGTTGCTCAACCTCCTCGCTTTCATAAGCAAGTTTGGTCTAAAGTCGAAACCGAAGTGAAAAACTACGTGAGTGTCGCTAAAGGCGATGTCTATGTTTATACCGGTGCCTTATTTACTTCTATCGATAAGATGCAAATTTTAGGCAATAACCGCGTTTGGGTACCGACACATTTGTACAAGCTGGTTTACGACCCACAAACCAACAATGCTTGGGCTTATGTCGTCGCCAATGAAGCCGATGCGCAAATCGGCAAACCGCTAAACTATGAAAGCTTTATGCGCACCGCTCGCTTAAGATTGTTACCTTAACGAGACTCGGTAGGCAGCAACGCATCTCGCGTTGCTTTGGCTCTGGCAAAGGCATCGCTTAATCCTTGCCAGTCTTGTTGCTCCAGCAAATTGGCATAGGTTTGTAACTGCTGTTGATAATCCGATAATGCTTCAGCGATAGCAGGCGCATTCAAGGCGACAATATCACGCCACATGGTGGGGTCGGAAGCGGCGATACGAGTAAAGTCGCGAAACCCACCTGCCGTATAATCAAATAAACGTTCGACATCTTGACGCTGACTGAACATATCCACCAAGGCAAAAGATAATAAATGCGGCAAATGACTGGTCCAAGCAAAAGTTTGGTCGTGTTCTTCAGCCGACATACAACGGACATCTGCCCCCGTTGCTTGCCACATCTGCGTCACTTTAGCTAAAGCCGACGCACCCGTTTGCTCATGCGGCGTAATAACCACTTTTCTCCCGACGTACAAATCGGCCATCGCAGCCGCCGCGCCACTTTTTTCAGCACCAGCAATCGGGTGTGCCGGTACGGCATTTTCTGGCCAAACGCCTTGCCATACCGACAACACATCCTCAATCCAACAGCTTTTAGCACTACCTACATCGGTTAATACGGCCGTGGCAGACAAAACCGGTTGAATTTCAGCCAACAACCCGCGCATAGAGGCAATGGGAACGGCCATCACCACCATATCGGCATTGCGCGCGGCTTCACTGGCAGACTCAACCGCTTCATCAATAATACCGAGCGCTAAGGCTTCGGCTAAATTCGCTTTAGAACGCCCATAACCAACGACCTGCTTCACTAACCCTTGTTGCTTAAGAGATAAAGCCAATGAACCACCAATCAGTCCAACGCCTAAAATGGCTAAGCGCTCAATCACTTGCCTAATACCTTGGTTAGCGCTTCAATGCCGTGCATATTTTCTTCATCAGTACCAATCGAAATTCGTAAATGATTAGGCAGACCATAAGCCCCAACAGGACGGACAATCACCCCTTCACGCAACAAGGCTTCATACAAAGGCTGTGCTGGCTGTCCCATATCCACGCATAAAAAATTACCTTGACTGGGAATCGCTTCCAAACCTAATAACGATAAAGCTTGTTGCCAAATCGTCATGCCTTTACGATTCACCGCCACACTTTCTTGCACAAATTCTTGATCGGCTAAGGCCGCGATACCCGCCACCATCGCCAAACTATTGACATTAAAAGGTTGACGCACGCGATTGATATAACTCGCGATTTCAGCAAAACAAGCCGCAAACCCCAAACGGAAACCAGCCAAACCATAAGCCTTAGAGAAAGTTCGAGTGACAATTAAATTATCGTATTTTGCTAACTCTCTTAGACCGTCTGCATAATCCGCTTGTGAAACATACTCAGTGTAAGCTTCATCCAGCACCACCAAAACGTGTTTCGGCACTTTCGCCATAAAGGCATCCCACTCTGCCTGCCCAAAACAAGTTCCCGTCGGGTTATTGGGATTAGCTAAATAAATAAGCTTAGTCTTGTCGCTAATCGCCGCCGCCATGGCCGCTAAGTCATGCGCGTAGTCTTTCGCTGGCACGACAACAGCCGTTGCCCCTATCGCTTGTGTGGTAATGGCATAAACAGCGAATGCATATTGCGAAAAGATCACCTCATCGCCTGCGCCAGCAAAAGTGCGTCCAATCAATTCCAGCACATCATTGGAGCCATTACCCAACACAAGACCGTTTGCGTCGAGCGAAAAATGACCACTAATGGCATTTTTCAGCGCAAACCCAGCGCCATCCGGATAACGCGCCATGTCTTCAAGTATGGCTTGACAGGCTTTCACGACATCAAAAGAACAGCCCAAAGGGTTTTCATTCGATGCTAACTTACTCACGCGCGTCAAGCCAAGCTCACGCTGTAATTCATCAATCGGTTTGCCGGTTTGGTAAGGGGTAAGGCCGCGAATCGCTGGCAAGACAAGAGCATCACATGACATAGTTGCGTTGAAACCAAATTAAGGAATAAGTTATTGG
>NCFI01000022.1 GCA_002281095.1 Thiotrichales bacterium 35-46-9
TACTAACCGCATTGTAATAATTGTTCGAGTTGCCAATGAGTTTTAAGTAAAATTGTTCAGTATCAATTTCGTCTATTGGAGCAATATTAATTTGTTCTACCAGCTTTTGAGCTGAAGCGTAATAATCACTCGCAACCACTGGAGGCGGCAATCCTGGATCGAAAGTTTTTTGTGCCTCAGCACTACTTATGCTACTCATGCTGAATGAGCACAAAATTATACAAAGCGAATTCAAACGGTTAATCGTTGTTTTCATAAAAGTCTCCGTCTCGTTGATTAAAAATGTTAATAGAGCCAAGTTAGCTGAACTCCCCAGCGGTCAGCCATGTTATTGGCAATCATGATGGCATTATTTCTTGGTGCTCCGGCAGTTAAGGCTTCTGGATTGGGTACAGACATTTCTCTAAATTCATAGTTGGCATCTAGGCGCAAAGTGGGCGAGAAGTTATATTGAATGCCAGTTGTGAGTGTACTGAAGTCTCTTCTTAGTGCTGCGTTTTCGGTGCTGCGGTTATAGGCGTCGTAACGGGCATTTAGCCAAGTTTTGTTGAATATGTTATAGCCAATATCAAGCGCATAACCATTTGCTTCTCCAGCTAAGTCAACAGTTTGTGTTGGTAGTTGCGCGCTGCCACCGAGGTCATTGAAGGGAATGTTCGGCCCATAATAAATCATGCCTTTACCACTTATGAATTCTGCACCAGCACGTATTTTGTTTTGGCGATAGGTTGCGCCGAAGCCGTTACGACCGCGATCATAGTTTTGGCCAGAAAATTCACGCTTACCGTCCTGCTTCCAGCCGTAAATGGTAATGTCTTCTCGTTTGGCACCTTTGGATGCGGGATTTAAAAGATAGCTTGCTTGTAAACGGACAGTTGTGTCTAAGTTGCTATCGCGGTCGCTCCAATCTGTTCCATTGCCACGGCTAAGCATTGCAGCATAGCCAAGCTCCCACTTGTTGCTGACATTGAACCAATCAAAGATTTGAATACCGGTATCTCTGAAAGCAGAGAAATTGCCGTTTAAGTCTGCTTTAGTTAGCCCAGCGGCTGGAGTAAAATCAGTTCTTCCTACAACAGAGTAGTGTGTTTTAACGAAACGTTCGTTGAGTAGATTATCGGTCATCGTAGAGAAGTTCAAATAGTCCATGGCGTTGACTGGAATTAAAGCTTCTTCGCCTGTCGGTGCTTTAAACACACCGACACGAACGCGCGCTCCAGGGATGTGATTCAATGTTATAGAGGCATCAGTTAGAATAGGTCGACTGGAAATGGTGGCTCCATTGTTGCTTAATTCACCAAGTAAGAAGTAATTGATTTTGTTGTTAGTGTTGGGTACAACGCCACGAACTCCAGGGCGGGCGCGAAAAATTTGCGCTTGTGAGGTTGTATTTAAGTCTGGACCAACTAAGTTGAATACGGGATCTCGACCACTGTATGGGGCGGCGGCACCTTGAAGTGTGCCAATTGGGTTGCTCTTGTTGGCTTGATATTGGCCTTGAATGAAACCGAAAAAAGTAACAGCTTCTACATTTGCTGCTTCTGTTCCTTGTAGTTGCAACCAGTTCGCAGCTTGAACATTAGGAGCGAAGACCAAGCAATAGAGTAGAGTTGTAGAAAGTAAGTTTCTGTTAAATGGCATGTGGTTTCTCCTGAGATTGTATATGTTTTTTTAAAAGCAAGTTGTTTGTGTTCACGACTAAAGACGTGCTAATGAGTATCGTTATTCCATTTAACGAAAAAAAATAAAAATATAGTTTTTATGGAATAATGTGGCGATGATATACGTCTATAAATAAACGTATTAATGTGAGGTTTGCAATAGTGTCTAAATTGATAACACGTTGGTTTGGACGTGAATTAGATGACGCGCAACTGAGCGAGTGTCGAAGTAAGCTTTACCGTCTGGCGTATGCTTGGTGTCAAGATAAGCATTTAGCTGAGGATTTGGTGCAAGAAAGTCTTATGAAGGCATGGCAGCATCGTGATTTTGTTAGAAATGACTCAGCAGAGATGGCTTGGTTATGTCAAGTGTTGAAAAATACCCTAACAGATCACTTTCGTCGCCTTGGGCGAGCTGAGCTTATTGAGATAGATGAAGCATTATGTGATCTTGCTCAATTGTCGCCAGAAGAGTCTTGTGTGCAATCTGATATGATGAGAGTAGTTCGTGAATGTATTGCTACTTTACCCATACAGCAACGTCAGGTGATTACTTTGGTCGATTTAGAGAGCATGAGTTATGCTCAGGTAGCAGAAATTTTGGAAGTTCCTATCGGTACTGTGATGAGTCGTTTGTCACGTGCTAGGGAAACATTGCGTAGTGCCGTGTTATCGAAACAAAAAAATCGATTGCCGGTCAGTTATATGCGGAGAGTGAAATGATGTCTAATATCCCTATGGATCTAGATATCCATGCCTATGTTGACGGGCAGTTAGACGAGCCAGCTCGCTTAGCTATGCTATCGCGTTTAGCTAGTGATGCTAATTTGCGACAGCAAGTTGCTGAACTGCAAATGCTTAAGGCATTAGTAATGTCAAGTTATCCACTTGATGAAGCTAATACTGTACTCCATCGTAAGCAGCGAAGTAAGCGAACTTTATCCAATATGGTCGCTTCATTTGTATTGATTATTGCTGTTTCTGTTGGTTGGTTGGCACATAGTATGTTGCATCCTGTGTCATCTGGAGTGGTTGTGCCTCTGAGTATGGCCAAAGGGGATGGAAATTATTTAGTTCAAATGTCTCTAGCTAATGAAGTAGATTGGCAAAATAGTGTCTCAGGTATTGAGCTTTTGCTAATGAAGTCCAAGACCAGTCAAGTTGAATTACTGGTCAATGACGAGGCTATCTCGATGCTAGATCAGCATTCTCCTGTTGCCAATAAATTGCAGCAGTTAGCTCAGGAAACGAATCGTTTAAAATTGTCCGTTTGTAAACAAGGCTTGGAGCGCTGGCGTTCACGTGGTTTAAATGTCAATTTAATATCCGGTGTCGATACATCGCATTCTGCTCTAGAAGGGGTGATTAATCGACTTAAAGAGGGATGGTATATAGTGCCTGTTGATAAGCGAACTTTTGCTTAGAATTTAGATGGTTAATAGCTAACTTAATATAGTGGTTGTTTATCAGAACACAGACGCAGCTTTGCGCCCGTGCAGGCCGTGTTAGCACAGCTGGGGTTGTTTTAGCACTGGGTTTTACCCGTGTTATAATAGCCCCATCTGTGTTTTCGAGAAGCTTATGAGCGACCTTTCTTCCTCACCCCGTTTTGTCCATTTAGCCGTCCATTCCGAATTTTCATTGATTGATTCGACGCTAAGTGTGAAGCAATTGTGTAAGCTGGCTGCCAGCGATGGTCAAGTGGCAGTAGCACTGACCGACTGGAACAATATGTTCGGCTTGGTGCAGTTTTACAAAGCGGCCTTAGCGGCTGGAGTGAAACCGATTGCCGGAGCGGATATGCAGGTGCAACAAGCGGATGGTTCGCTCAGTGCGGTGACTTTTTTATGTCTGCATTACGATGGTTATCAAAACCTGTCGTATTTAATGAGTCGTGCTTATACTGAAGGCCAGAAAACGGGTGAGCCAGTGATTCAGTGGTCTTGGTTGCAGTCGCATCATGAAGGCTTGTTGGTGATGCTGGGGCAAAACTCGATGCTGGGTAAAACGGCGTTGACGCAAGGGCTAGCTGAAGCGACACCGGCTCTGCTGGAATGGACCGACTTGATGCCGCAACGCGTGTTGTTATCGGTCAGTCGCACCGGTCGGACGATGGAGGCACAATGGATTGGGCAGGCGGTGGCTTTATCGACGCAATCGGCTGTGCCTATGGTGGCGGTCAATCATGTCTGCTTTGCTACAGCAGAAGACTTTGAAGCGCATGAAGTGCGCGTGTGTATTCGAGAAGGTTATGTTTTGGACGACTCCAGTCGTCCAAAACGACATAGTGAGCAGCAGTATTGGCGTTCGCAGGAAGAGATGTGCGCGTTATTTGCCGATATGCCGCAGGTGTTGGCCAATACGGTGGCGGTGGCGCGAGCCTGTAATCTGACCCTGACCTTGGGTAAAAATTATTTGCCCGATTTCCCTATCCCTGATGGCATGACCATTGATGAGTATTTTGCTTACGCCTCGCGCAAGGGACTTGATGAGCGCTTAGCGATTCAGTTCGACACCCAAGCGTCCGATTTCGAAGACAAGGCCAAACCCTATCGTGATCGTTTAGAAGTTGAATTATCGACCATTAACCAAATGGGCTTTCCGGGCTACTTCCTCATTGTTGCCGACTTCATTCAATGGGCAAAAGATAATGGTATTCCGGTTGGTCCTGGTCGGGGTTCGGGGGCAGGTTCGCTGGTGGCTTATGCGCTCAAAATTACCGATTTAGATCCGTTACCTTACGATTTACTGTTCGAGCGCTTCCTCAATCCAGAACGGGTATCCATGCCCGACTTCGACGTGGACTTCTGTATGGACCGACGCGATGAAGTGATTGACTATGTGGCGCGTACCTATGGTCGCGATCATGTGTCGCAAATCATTACTTACGGAACCATGGCGGCGAAGGGTGTGATTCGCGATGTGGGACGGGTGTTAGGCTTTGCTTATGGTTTCGTCGATCGTATCTCTAAGCTGATTCCTAACGAACTGGGCATTACGCTAAAAGATGCGATTGAGAAAGAGCCAGAGTTAAAAGATAAGTTCGAAAACGATGAAGAAGTCGCTTACTTATTACGTTTAGGTCTGAAATTAGAAGGACTGGCGCGTAACGTCGGTCGTCATGCCGGTGGGGTGGTCATTGGTCCTCGTCCGTTATGGACGTTTGCACCTATGTATTGCGAAGCCGATGGCAGTAACTTGGTGACGCAATTTGATAAAAGCGATGTCGAAGCCGTTGGTTTGGTTAAGTTCGACTTTTTGGGGTTGCGTACGCTGACCATTATTGATTGGGCGGTCAAAGGCATTAACCAAGGCAGCTTACCGGCGGTGATGCGCGAAACGGGTGAGGCGCGTGCTGATGGGCCGATTGTTGATATTAGCCGTATTGCGTTGGATGATGAAAAAACCTATACCATGATTAAAACTGGTAATACCTCAGGCGTATTCCAGTTAGAGTCCAGTGGTATGCAAGATCTGATTCGTCGCTTACAGCCCGATTGCTTTGAAGATATTGTCGCTCTCGTAGCATTGTTCCGTCCCGGTCCTTTGGGTTCGGGCATGGTCGATGACTTTATTAACCGTAAACACGGGCGGCAAAAGGTTGAATATCTGCACCCTTGTCTAGAGCCAATTTTGAACCCGACTTATGGCACCATTTTGTATCAAGAGCAGGTAATGCAAACCGCTCAGATTATGGCCAATTATAGTCTGGGTGGCGCTGACTTACTGCGCCGTGCGATGGGTAAAAAGGATGCGGCTGAAATGGCGCGTCAGCGTGAAACCTTCCGAGTTGGTGCAGAAGCGAATGGCATTGATCCTGAAATTGCTGGGCGTACCTTCGACATCATGGAAGAGTTCGCCAACTATGGTTTTAACAAATCGCATTCAGCTGCTTATGCCTTGGTTTCTTACCAAACCGCTTGGTTAAAAACCCATTATCCAGCCTATTTAATGGCGGCGGTGTTAACGGCCGATATGGACAATACCGACAAAGTGGTACACATGCTCAAAGAGTGTCGCTCGATGGGCTTAACGCTGTTGCCGCCTGCCATTAACCAAAGCTCGGTTGGTTTTTCGGTGCAAACGGTCAATGCCATTCGCTATGGCTTGGGTGCGGTGAAGGGAGCGGGCGAAGATGCCTTGGCCGGTGTCATGCAAGAGCGGGCAGCTCATGGTCCATTTAAGGACCTGTTCGATTTTTGTGTGCGTACCAACAAACAACTCAATCGTCGCATGATTGAAGCGCTCATTGATGCTGGCGCGATGGATGAATTAGGTACGCACCGAGCGGCGTTACACGCTAACCTCACCAAAGCCTTAGATCATGCTCAACAGGAGGCGGCGCGTATTGCCAGCGGTCAGAATGATTTGTTCGGCGATGCCTTTGCCATGGAAGATGTGGTCGCTACCTGTGAATATGATGCCTGTGATGAAACGCCCCTAGATGAGTTATTACGTAAAGAAAAAGCCGTGTTAGGTTTCTTTTTGAGTGGTCATCCATTTGATAGTGTGCGTGATCGTGCAAAACGATTTGCTCATACACTGGCCAGCTTGCCTGAACCTAAAGCGGCCGATTTCGGCAAGCGCGGTGGGCAGAAGGTGTTATTAGCAGGTCGTATCGATGCCATACGAACTAAAATTGGTAAACGTGGCGATCGCATGGTGTTTGTCGCTATTGAAGATCAAGACCAAGCACTGGAGGTCTCGGCTTTTGGTGACTTGGGCGGTGAGGTGTTGAACAAACTGGCGGTAGATGATTTGGTGGTGGTTGATGGTGAGTTGTCTTTAGATGGCTACTCGGGTCAGGCTCGTTTGCGTGCTTCGCGCATTATTCCCTTTGAGCAAGCTTATATTGAACAAGCCAAAGCCGTTCTGTTGACCCTTCATGCCGATGCCGATTGGGATGCGCAAGGGCTATTGCAACTCTTAGCCAGTGCGCGTGATGATGAGCAAGGCAAGCCAGTGCGTTTTGCTTGGCGGCAGGCGGGTTGGCAAGTGCCTTTAACCCAACAAGGGAATGCGGAACTGCTGTCTTTATTGCCCACGCCGGAATGGATGAGTGCTATCGCGCGGTTGGGTATTGAGGCTGAGTTGCTTTACTAAGTACTGATTATGGCATGAATACTTATCAAGGATTAACACAACAACAAGCTGAACTGCGTTTAAAGCAGGCAGGTGAAAATGTGTTACCCTCTCATCAGCCTAAAGGCTGGGTGACGTTGGTATTTAATGTCATTTCTGAACCACTTTTTCTATTGTTATTAGTTGCTGGCATGCTTTATTTGTTGTTAGGCAGTCAGAGTGAATCCGTGTTTTTGCTGGGTTTTTTGTTTTTGGTTATTGGCGTTACACTCATCCAAACTAGTAAAACAGAGCGAGCATTAGCGGCACTTAGAGATCTGTCCGCTCCTAGAGCATTAGTTATTCGTGATGGAATAGAAAAACGTATTTTGGGGCGCGAAGTCGTTTGTGATGACATTGTTATTTTGCGTGAAGGCGATAGGGTGGTTGCGGATGCGCTTATTTTAGAAGGACAAATTACGCTGGATGAATCCTTACTTACAGGAGAGTCTGTTCCTGTATTAAAGACTTTTCGTTCAGAAAAAGATATTTGTGAAGCGCCAGATAGTCAAGCAGTCTATGCGAGCACCTTGGTGACTAAAGGATTAGCGATAGCCAGAGTGACGGCGATTGGTCCTAGTACTTTTGTAGGTAAGATCGGTACTGCTTTAGCGCAGCCACATGATGATCGATCGCTACTGCAAAAGTCGACCCATCGTATGATTCGTAATTTAACCATCTTGGCTGTGTTGTTAGTAACATTACAGGTGTTGTTGAGTGCTTTGTGGAACCATCAAGGATGGCTGGAAAGTCTGCTCGCCGGTATTGCGTTGGCGATGGCGGTTTTACCAGAAGAATTATCGGTCATTCTGACAGTTTTTTTAGCGCTTGGTGCTTGGCGTTTATCACAAAAAAATGTACTAACGCGTCGATTATCCGCTGTCGAAGCCTTAGGGGGTATTAGTGTGTTGGCAGTGGATAAAACTGGCACGCTGACTTGTAACCAGATGCAGGTTGCTGAATTGGCACAGGGCGATGCTGTTTTTTGTCAACGAGATGCGACGATATTACCCGAAAGCTTTCACACTTTGGTGGAGTATGCCATGTTAGCTACGCCACAAGATCCTTTTGATCCGATGGAAAAAGCTATCCAAGTGTTTGGGCACCAGTGGCTATCGGGAACCGAGCATGTTCATGATACTAGCGTTGTGGCTTTTGATTATGCACTCAGTCCAGACATATTGGCGATGACAAGAGTGTTTTCTGTGGATGATAAGTCGAATGAATTCGTATTGGCTACCAAAGGATCGCCAGAGGCTGTTATTGATTTATGTCATTTATCGGTAGAAGAGTCGACCAAGATTCACCAGCAAGTCGAGCGTATGGCCAAGCAAGGCTTAAGGGTGTTGGGCGTTGCGCGGGGTGTTTGGTTTGGTGAAGTTTTACCTACTAATCAGCATGATTTTGATTTTGAGTTTCTTGGTTTAATTGGGTTAATTGATCCTCCTAGAGAGCATATTTCACAGGCGATTGCCGAGTGTCAACAAGCCGGTATTCGAGTCATCATGATGACAGGAGACCATCCAGTCACCGCTTGCGCCATTGCGTCACAGATAGGTTTGGCTGATCAAGATGCTCAGGTGCTCACGGGTGCTGACATGAGTGCATTAAGCGATCATGAGTTATGCTCACGTTTGCAGACAGTGACTGTCTGTGCACGCCTTCAACCCGAGCATAAACTTCGCTTGATTCATATGCTACAGCAAAGTGGCCATGTTGTTGCAATGACGGGTGATGGCGTAAATGATGCGCCTGCGTTAAGAGCGGCGGATGTCGGTATTGCGATGGGGCAAAGAGGCACAGATGTCGCACGTGAAGCAGCTGCTTTGGTTTTATTGGATGATAGTTTTAACAGCATTGTTACGGCGGTACGGCAAGGACGTCGCATATATGACAATATCGATAATGTTACTCGTTTTATCTTTGCTGTTCACATCGTCATCATTCTATTGGTTTTAGTCCCTTCTGCCTTACAGTGGGTCATTTTGTTATTGCCTGTTCACATTGTATTATTGCAACTGGTGATTGATCCTGCTTGTTCCATTGTCTTTGAGGCTGAAGCTGACGCAAAAGACATTATGTCGCGACCGCCGAGATCGGTAAAAGCATCGCCTTTTGCTCGTGAAAATTTAATTCATGCCCTATCGCAGGGGGTGGGTGTTGCGCTTATCTTACTCTTGGCTCATCATGAAATGTTGCTTCAAGGTATGCTTGATTCGGAGGTAAGAGAGGTTATATTCGTTGCTTTGGTGTTGGGTGTGTTCTTATTGATTGTGGCAAATCGCAATTTAAGCCAGTCGTTTAGTCAAAACTTATTTGATCGACGTAACGCGTGGTTGTTGGGTTTATTAGTTGGCGTCATATCGTTACTGATCGTGGTGTTTAACTTTGCCTTTTTGGGCGACGTTATGAAGTTTGCTGGTTTTACGCCAGATCAGTTGTTGACTGTGCTTGTCTTGCTCGTTTTGATGGCGATTTGGTTGGAATTGATCCGCTATGCGCGTCATCTACTGGTTAATCCGGTTCAATCTGTGTCTTAGAGCATGGATTGATTCAGTCTAGTCTAGAAATTCTTGTCAATTAATTCACAAGATGATTTTGTTCACAATGTTGAGCATAAGTTTTGGATTCAATTTGTATGGTGATTTGGTGAAGATCAAACAGCTCGTGCAATTGGTGTTTAGCCTTTGTTAACACTGAGTCGTAATGTTCCTTTTCTTCAATGACGAGATGAACGCTAAGCGCATTGCTACGAGTACTCATTGCCCAAATGTGTAAGTCATGTAGCGCTACTACACCTGGTACTGCTAACAAACATTGCTTGACCTCGTTGAGAGAGATGCGGGAAGGGACACCATCAAAACTCAAATGTAATGATTGTGTAAAGACTGACCAGGTAGCGGCAAGTACCACACCGGCGATGATAAGACTCATTAGCGAGTCAATCCATGTGAATCCAAGCCATAGTACCAATAAGCCCGAAATAACGACACCCAAAGAGACAAGAGCATCTGCGCTCATGTGCAAGAAAGCGGCACGCATGTTTAAATCGTGATGACTGTCTTTTAAGAAGAGCCAAGCGGTCAGTGCATTGATGACGATGCCAGCAGTGGCCACCCAAACCATCGTTTCACCTTGCAGTTGATGTTCATGTTGGTTGCGAGAAATGGCTTCATAGGTTAAATAAATCATGGCGCTGATTAGGATAATCGCATTCACTAAGCTGGCCATAATCGATAGCTTTTGCCAGCCATAGGTGTGTTTGTCGTTGGACTTCCAACGAGTCGCCCAAATACCTAGCCATGCTAATAGTAAACCCGCAACGTCACTTAAGTTATGCCCAGCATCGGCCAATAAAGCTAATGAATTGGCTTGCCAACCAAAGTAAACTTCAATAGCGACAAAGACTAAATTGAGCAGAATGGCCAATTGGAAGCGATGGTTCATTTCCGTTGGTGTGCTGTGATGGTGTTGATGTGGCATAGGTGATCTTCTGATTGTTTTGGTCCATCATAGCAAAAGTATTAGGGAAATGCTGATAAATGCAGTTTACCTAGAATGGTTGGAGCTTGACTGCGACCCTGTTTATATTTTATATTTCCATAAAACTAGAAGCATGGAATTATTATATGCAACATCAACAAGCTGTTCTGGCGTTATCTGCTTTGGCGCACGAAGGGCGATTAGCCCTGTTTCGTTACCTCGTACAATCGACGACTGAAGTGTCAGCAGGTGATTTAGCGACGGCTTTGTCGATGCCTAGCTCAACTTTGTCTTTTCACTTAAAAGCACTTACACAGGCAGGATTAGTGCAAGCGCGTCAAGAAAGTCGGTTTATGTATTACTCACCAAATCGTTCAGCATTTAATGAGTTATTGGTGTATTTAACTGAAAATTGTTGCGGTGGTGCGGGTTGCCCGACAACTGAATTAGGGAAGAGTTTGTGTTCGTCCAGTTGTTAAAACGTTTTCCTTGGTTTTTCTTACCCCTATTGGCGTTAGTCTGGTGGTTGACCTACGCACAATTATCATCGTGGTCAGTTCTGTTGGTTGCTGCATTAGGTATTACGCCAGAAACACGTTTGTTTGAATCCTTGTCTTTCTTTTTTTACGATGTACCGAAAATTTTGATGCTGTTATTGGCGATTACCTTTGTCATGGGGATGGTCAATTCTTACTTCACGCCCGAAAAAACACGTGCGCTCTTGTCGGGAAGGCACGAAGGAGTCGGTAATGCGATGGCAAGCTTGCTTGGTGTTGTCACTCCTTTTTGCTCCTGTTCTGCTATTACCTTGTTTGTGGGCTTTTTGCAGGCAGGTGTTCCTTTAGGCGTCACCTTTTCATTTTTAATCGCTGCCCCGATGGTGAATGAGATTGCCTTGGTATTGCTGTTTGGCTTATTTGGTTGGGAAATTGCCGCACTCTATTTGGCTATGGGGTTGCTTATTGCCATGATTGCGGGATTCGTGATTGGCAAGCTTAACATGGAGTCAGAGTTAGAAGACTGGGTACAAAACTTACGCAAGTTGGAATCACAGCTAACTCAAACAAAATTAGTGTTCGCTGAGCGAATCGATAAAGGCATCGCAACCGTGCGCGATATTTTAGGCAAAGTCTGGCTTTATGTGGTCATTGGTATTGCCATTGGTGCTGTGATTCATGGCTATGTACCCGCTGATGCAATGGCGCCTTATTTAGGTTCAGACTGGTGGTCAGTACCATTAGCTGTGTTGGTTGGTGTCCCTTTGTATGCCAATGCAGCTGGTGTAATTCCGATTGTTGATGCTCTGATGGCAAAAGGTGCAGCGTTGGGAACGGTGTTGGCGTTCATGATGGCGACTATTGCTTTATCGTTACCTGAGATGATTATTCTGCGTAAGATATTGAAACCCAAATTAATTGCCGTTTTTGTTGGCGTGGTGTCGAGTGGTATTTTGCTGGTCGGCTATGTGTTTAATGTGGTGCTATAACAGAGGATAAACCATGGAAGTTAAGGTTTTGGGTACAGGTTGCGCTAATTGTAAAAGTACCTATGAGTTGATTGATCGAACGGCTAAGGATATGAACCTAGTGATTCAATTAATCAAGGTTGAAGCAGTTGAAGACATTATGCAGTATGGTGTGGCAAGCACCCCAGCAGTTGTGATTGATGGTAATGTCGTACACAGCGGTGGTGTGCCTTCAACGGCTAAAGTGCGTGCTTGGTTTTCAGAAAGCCCTGAAAAGGCGACGGAGTGTTGTGCCGCGGGTAAATGTGATGCATCAGCAACAGAAGCACCAGTAGCAGTGACCAGCAGTTGTGCTAGTGGAAGTTGTAGCACCGATGTCGGTGCCAAAAATGGCATGGGAGTAGGGGCGTTGATTAACCTTATGGCTGGGTCGATGATTTTGCTCGGTTTTGTGTTGGCGCACGTCACGGGTCAAGTTGATATGCTGTCAATCAGTTGGTTGTTGCTACCGGCTTTTGTGGGACTGAACTTGATTCAGTTTGCTTTTACAGGCTTTTGTCCTGCTAAAAATGTATTTGAAAAACTCGGCTTTAAAAAGTCGTGTTGTTAAGTTTAGTTTGATGTGATGCCCAGTCATTTTTTGTTTTTTTACTCGGAGAATAATATGAAACCACTTTGGTTGCTAACCGCGATGGCGGGTTTATTGAGCAGTTCGGTGTTAGCTGCACCGATCAACGTGAAATTTGATAAAGTGGCTGACAATGTCTATGCCTTTGTGGGGCCGACCGATGATCGTACCGTTGAAAACTTTGGCTTAAATTCGAATCATGGTTTGATTGTGACGGATAAAGGTGCGATTTTGATTGATTCGGGTGCTTCCTACACAGCAGCCAAGCAGTTGGAGGCAGCGGCAGCAAAAATCACCAAACAACCCATTGTGGCGGTGATTAATACCGGTAGCCAAGACCATCGTTGGTTGGGTAATGGTTATTTTGCGGCAAAGGGAGCAGAAATTGTGACCTTACAACGCACAGTCGAAACGCAGAAAAAATTGGCTAAGGGTCAAATAGATTCATTGACTAAAACCTTGGGCGACCAAATGAAAGGCACAGAGGCAGTGACAGCAGCAAAGCCTATTGCGGCAGATATTCATAGCCTGACCATTGGTGCTAGCGAAGTAAAAGTGCGCTACTTTGCGGATGCTCATTTTCCGGGTGATGTGACAGTTTATGTCCCTAAGGCGAATGTGGTGTTTACGGGTGACCATGTCTATTTAGATCGTATGATTGGTATTCATCCGGGGTGGTCTAATCCTAAAACATGGCGCTCCGCTGTGCATGAGCTAATGAAAGCCTATCCGACGGCAAAAGTCGTACCAGGTCATGGTCGTGTTGCTGATATGGCGATGGCGAAAAAGGAGACAGCGGACTACCTTGATTACTTGAATGACGTTGTAGGTAAAGCGGCGTTAGATATGGGCAGTATTGATGACGTATCGGCTAAATCAAAAGACTTGGCTCAATTTAAACATTTAAAGCACTACGACAGCTGGAATCCGCGTAATGTAAACACCACTTTCTTGTTTTACGAGCAAGGTAATTAAGTTTTAGCCCCATTTTTGGGGCTTTGTTTTGTTGTAATAACAATGGTTGAAAAGGAATTAAATTATGGTTCGTGTCGCGATTAATGGTTTTGGTCGTATGGGGCGCTTGGGCTTGCGTCAGGCATTTGGCTGGGAAGGGATTGAGTTTGTTCACATTAACGAGATTGCCACCGATGCCGCTGGTTCGGCGCATTTGTTAAACTTTGATTCGGCGCATGGTCGTTGGCAGCACAAAGCTTGCGCTGAAGAAAGTGCGATTATTATTGGCGATCAGCGCATCGGTTATTCGTCACATAAAGCATTGTCTGATTTTGATTGGGGTGCGTTGAATGTCGATGTGGTATTGGAATGTACGGGTAAGTTTCGCACACGCGAACAGGTTCAGCCTTATTTTGATCAGGGCGTGAAGCAAGTGATTGTGGCCGCTCCTTTCAAAGAAGGGGTAAAAAATATCGTCATGGGCATTAATGATGATATTTTTGTCGCTGGCGAAGACAAGCTGATCACCGCCGCTTCATGCACCACTAACTGCATTGCGCCAGTGATTAAGGTGTTGCATGAGCAAATTGGCATTGCGCATGGTTCCATCACCACCATGCATGACCGCACCAATACGCAAAAGGTGGTCGATCATGGTCATAAGGATTGGCGACGCGCGCGAGCTTCTTTTGAATCGCTGATCCCGACTTCGACGGGTTCAGCTTCAGCCATTGGCAGTATTTTTCCTGAGTTGAATGGCCGTTTAGACGGTATTGCTGTGCGTGTTCCCTTTATGAACGCCTCGTTAACCGACTTGGTGATGGAAATGCAACGTCCAACTTCGGTAGAAGAAGTTAATGCGCTGTTCAAAACGGCTTCCGAAACCTATTTAAAAGATATTTTGGGTTACGAAGAACTGCCCTTGGTATCGGTCGATTACGAAGGTGAAACCTGTTCATCGGTGATTGATGCCTTATCAACGCGTGTGATTAACGGTACACAGGTTAAAGTCTTGGCTTGGTATGATAACGAAATTGGTTACATGCAGCGCATGATGGAATTAACCTTGAAAGTGGGGCGCGCGAATCAAGCCTTAGCCTGAGTTTAAGTCATTAAAAAGAGCTTATAGGTCATGAATGCCAAACAACAATATGCGATAGTCACCGCCAATTACTGGGCATTTACCCTGACTGATGGTGCCTTGCGTATGCTGGTACTGTTATATTTTTATCAGTTGGGCTATTCGCCCTTAGCACTGGCTATGCTGTTTTTGTTTTATGAGTTTTTTGGCATAGTGACCAACTTATTGGGTGGTTGGTTGGGCGCAAGAGCAGGCTTAAATGTTACTATGAATCTAGGGCTGGCCATTCAAATTGCCGCCCTAGCCATGCTCACCGTGCCAGAGGCTTGGTTGAGTGTGGCTTATGTGATGGTGGCTCAGGCATTTTCCGGGATTGCCAAAGACCTAAATAAAATGAGTGCGAAAAGCTCGGTGAAAGCCTTAACTTCCGATGCGACGGGCGGGCTTTATCGTTGGGTTGCCGTGCTGACTGGCTCTAAAAATGCGTTGAAAGGCGTGGGTTTTTTTCTGGGTGCGGTGCTGTTGGAATGGGTCGGTTTCACGGATGCTATGTGGATTATGATCGCCCTGTTATCCTTAGCCTTGCTGATTTCTTTGTGGCAATTAGATGCTTCACTGGGTAAGGCAAGTCATAAGCCGAAGTTCGCCCAGATGTTTTCGCATTCATCGGCGGTGAATTGGCTCTCGGCAGCGCGTTTCTTTTTATTTGGTGCGCGGGATGTGTGGTTTGTCGTTGCTTTGCCCGTTTTCGCGGCCAGTGTGTTAGGCTGGTCACATAGTGAAATCGGTGCCTTTATGGCATTGTGGATCATCGGTTATGGGGTGGTGCAGGCGACCACGCCGCAATGGATTGGTCGTCGTCAAAATCCCACTGCTAAGACGGCGTTGATATTGGCATTGATTTTGGCGGCAGTGCCGTTAACGATGGCGTTGATGCTATCCTTAGAGCCGCAGCTGATTGTGCTGGTCGGTTTAGTCATTTTCGGTGTGCTGTTTGCCTTAAATTCAGCAGTACATTCTTACTTAATTGTCGCTTATGCCGACGCTGATGGTACGTCTAAACAAGTCGGATTTTATTACATGGCGAATGCGGGCGGGCGTTTGGTGGGAACCCTGTTGTCGGGCTATGTCTATCAAGTAGCTGGTTTAGAAGCTTGCTTAGCAGTGTCGTCAGCGATGATTCTGCTGGCGGGGGTGATGGCGATCAGGATAGGTAAGCAGCCAGAGGATCGCCCCTCAGCATGCTAGTCCTACGCGTTTTTATTTTGACGCTTCTGTCTTTGGCTTCCCGATGAGGTCTGATCGTTTAATATAGAGCATGGGTTAGTTTTGCTTGAGTAGGTTCAGCGCTTCATCGAAATCATAGCCTTCAAGCGCTGCTTTGACTGCTTGATAGCGTTTACTGGCTGAGGGGTCTAAATCGGTTTTGTCTAATTTTCGCATAATGGGGTGAATGCGTTTGGGTCGTTTGGATTCAATCGCAACCTTAAGTTCATGGAATAACTGTTCAAGCTCGAATGCAGAAGCGCTCTGCTTAGCCATTTGGGATGGTTCGTCGAGGCTAAATGATGCGCTAATCTCATGACAAACATGGCTAAGTTCATCTGAAAATTGTGCCTTGATTTTTGTATTGTGCGGATACTTTTCTAGCTCTTGCGCTAGTCGATGCAAGGTTTCCGCTCCCAAGGTACCACTAAGCCCTTTCAGGGTGTGAAGTGTGTAGGTGAAGTCGGCAGATTCTGCGTTAGGAACAAAGTATTGGTAATCTTGAACGAATTTGAGTGCTAGGCTGCGGTAGAGCGTCAGATTGCTGATGGTAGCCGGAATCACTTTCCTTAGTTCGATGTGTTGAAGACTGGGCAACTGTTCAAATTGCTCATCGGCTGTGGTAGCACTTATATCGACTTTTTTGGTAATGTGTTTTAGCAGAAGTTCAAACAATCTTTCCGTGTCGATGGGTTTGTTAAGGTGGGCATTCATGCCGGCTTGTTGTGATTTAAGGGCGTCTTCTTTTCTTGCATTCGCGCTAAGTGCAATAATGGGGATATCACAGCCATCGGCTCTGAGCTTATGAGCCGCTTCGTAACCGTCCATATAGGGCATTTGGATGTCCATTAAAATGAGTTCGTAAAACCCTTTTTTGGCTTTGTACATCTTAATCGCTTCAATGCCGTTAGAGGCTATGTCGACAATAATGCCTGAAGGTTTAAGCATGCCGCTCAACACTTCTTGATTAAGCATGTTGTCTTCAACCACCAAAATACCACTGCCTTTTAATGAAGCCAGTTGCCGTTTTAGTGAAGGGGCATCAATAGCACTGTTGATCTTGGCAATATGCTCGCCAAACATACGCACAATAATGTTGTAAAGCAGAGAAGGATTAATGGGTTTTTTCAGGAAAATATCAATGCCCACACTTTTTGCTTTTTGCAAAATGTCCGTTGCGGAATAAGCACTGATCATGATGACAGTCGGGGCATGATTTTGCTGGCATTGCTCTTTCAATAACCGTGTTGTTTCAATACCGTCTAATTTAGGCATTTTCCAATCCATGAGTACGAGATCGAAATATCGAGACTCTTCGCAAATAAGCGATAGTGCTTCCAATCCGTTATTAGCAACGGTGATATTGATATTGAAATTTTTGAGTAGCTTGGAAATGATGATTTGCCACGAAGGAGTGTCATCGACAATGAGTACATTTTTGTGATCAAAATTCGCATATTCACGCTGTTTAGGCGTGTTTTCAACTAGGTCAACTTCAAAAATGAAGTTGCTGCCTTCGCCCAAACGACTTTCGACCCAAATTTGCCCCCCCATCATTTCCACAAATTTTTTACTGATGGCCAGCCCCAGTCCTGTGCCACCGAATTTTCGTGTTGTGCTACTATCCGCTTGCGTAAAAGATTGGAATAGCTTATCGGCTTGTTCTTCGGACAGTCCGATGCACGTGTCTTTTACGCTGAAACGAAATCGTCCATCGGCTATTTTTTCAATGTAGATGCCAATTTCACCCTGATGGGTAAACTTGACGGCATTAGAGGCGAGATTAATTAGGATTTGACCAAGTCGTAGTGGGTCGCCAAACAGATTCATGTTCATGTTGTGATCGTAGCCAACCACAAATTCCAGCTCTTTTTCTTGGACTTTAAGCTCGATGATATTGACGACATTTTCGATCACCTGATGTAAATCAAATTCGATATGCTCGATTTCTAATTTACCTGCTTCAATTTTACTGAAGTCGAGTACATCGTTGATTACGCCGAGTAGCGAATTGGCAGCGCTTTCGATTTTGCGTAAGTAGTCAAGCTGAACTGAGTCGAGATTGGTTTCTTTCATCAAGTAGGTCATGCCGGTGATTGCATTCATGGGAGTGCGAATCTCATGACTCATGTTGGCCAAAAACTCTGATTTGGCGCGGGTGGCTTCTTCTGCTTTTTCCTTGGCTTCTTGCAGCTCTTTTTCGACCTGTTTGCGCTCGCTAATATCACGTGCAGCACAAAACAGCATAGGCTGGTGTTCGATCTCTACGCCCACGGCATTAATTTCGACGGTGATGATTTTACCGTCTTTGCGTCGATGCAAGGTTTCAAAGGTTGAGCAAGTACCGATGAGTTGTGGAATGTGATTGATGGATTCTTCAGGGCTGTAATGAACATCCCAATCTTTGACTTTAAGTGTGCGAGCTTCTTCATAACTATAGCCGAGCATTTGGCAAAAGGCTTCATTGGCTTCAACGAGATTACCTTGGACATCTAATACATGAATGCCATCTCCAGATGCTTTCAGTAGTGATTTGTATTTTAGGTCCTCTTTGGCTCTTTCTTTTTCTATTTGTATTTTTTCGGTGATATCAATGGCTAATGAGGCCACTTCGCGTGTTTCGCCGTCCATAATGGGAAGCACCGAACTGTACCACTCACAAACAATAGTTCTGCCATCTTTTGTTAGAATGTGATTGACCGTACGAATGTTGTTATTTTCAAATAGGGTTGCCGCACTTTGTCGTAGTGCGTCGTGATCTTGAGCAGGAATGAGAAAGGTAAGAAAATTTTTGCCGATTACCTCCGCTTTGGTCCATCCAAAAACGTTCTCGGACTGTTTGTTCCAGTCACGAATAATGAAGCCTTCACTCCAAACCACGCCAGGTGATGCAGCCTGCTCGAACAGGATGCGATGGCGCATTTCACTGTATTTGAGCTCTTGGATGTATTTTTCGATCCGTTGATCCATAATTACCTCCAAATGACTCGGTTTCTCCCGCTATTTTTTGCATCGTATAGTGCTAGGTCGGATTGTTTCAGCAGGTCATCAATGGAACGGGTTGTGTCGTTTTTAACGACAGCACCAGCACTGATGCTGACTCCAATACAATGTCCGTTATAGTCTACAGGCGAGGAGGCAATGGTTTTTCGGATGGTTTCGCACATATCGTTAGCTGCTTCTTTCGTACAACCTGTGAAAAGCAAGACGATGTCGGGTCTCGACTGGTTGGATGAGTTACAATTATCTTAAATCTCAGTATTTGCTTGAAGGTTGCAAGTCCGAGATTTTAGAATTTCTGCAACCAGA
>NCFI01000023.1 GCA_002281095.1 Thiotrichales bacterium 35-46-9
AAAACCGCAACACACGCACCTTGGGGGTAGGATGGATCCATTAGCACATTTGATCGGGGTAAGCCCTGCGATGATGCAGGTGAAAGAGCTGATTCGTCAGGTGGCGCAAACGGATGCCACAGTGCTGATCTTAGGTGAGTCGGGTACCGGTAAAGAAGTGGTCGCTCAATGTATTCATCTCTGTTCATTGCGCAATGCGTATGCTTTCGTGCCATTAAATTGTGGTGCCATTCCCGCTGAATTGCTAGAGAGCGAATTATTCGGACACGAGAAGGGCGCTTTTACTGGCGCTATTACGGCCCGAAAAGGGCGTTTTGAACTGGCTGAAGGTGGTTCACTCTTTTTGGATGAGATTGGCGATATGCCTTTACCAATGCAAGTAAAACTCTTGCGCGTGTTGCAAGAGCGCGTCTATGAGCGCGTTGGTGGCAATAAAAGTTTCCAAGCCGATGTGCGGATTATTGCGGCTACCCATCGTGACTTGCCCATTCGCATTGATGAGGGCTCCTTTCGTGAAGACCTTTACTATCGACTGAATGTTTTCCCGATTGAGCTGCCTTCATTACGTCAACGAACAGAAGATGTTCCTTTGTTAATGGATGCCAAATTGCAACAATTAGCGACACAAGGTCGCGAACCACCACAGTTATCTGCACTAGTGTATGACGCCCTGATGGCTTATGACTGGCCGGGTAATGTGCGTGAGTTAGGTAATTTGGCGGAACGCCTGTCGATTCTCTTTGCTGGAAAAATGGTGGATATCGAGCAATTGCCAGCGCAATATCGTCCGATTGAACCCGTTAGTGCGACTATGGCGGATGCTGAAACGGTGGAAATGCCTAGCTTCGATGGCAGCTTAGATTTGAAACAGTATCTACATGAAATGGAAAAACAAATTATTCAGCGCGCCTTGTTACAGTCTGAGGGTGTGGTGAGTCAAGCAGCACGCTTACTGCGTATGAATCGAACGACCTTGATAGAAAAAATGCGTAAATTACGCATTCGTGGCGAGGATGATTAATAGTGAGTTTATCGCCCGCAGAAGGTAAACGCTTACAAGAGTTGGAGGAGGCGTTTGCGCTATTTAACGCCACTTCTGAGCAGTTAGCCCAGTCTTATCATGCTTTGCAACATCAGGTGGTGGAGCTGACCCAAGAGTTGGCACAGGCACGCAGTGAGCGGTTGCTGCAGTTAGCCGAAAAAGAGCGTGTTGCCGATCGCTTGGCACGATTGTTGACCTTGCTACCTGCTGCGGTTTTAGTCTTAGATCAAATGGGTAAAATTACCGAAGTTAATGCGACGGCGCAACAGTGGTTGTCAGTACCTTTGCAAGGTCAATATTGGCAACAGGTTTTGTCATCTGTCGGTGTGCGCAGTGAGGTTGCTGGAGATTGGCTATTGCCCGATCAGCGTATCTTAAATGTGTCGGAAACCCCATTAGACAAGGCGTTGGGTAAAATCGTACTCTTGATGGATGTGACTGAACAACGAACGCTAGCAAGCCAGTTAAGTCAACATCAACGGCTGCGTAGCATGGGGGAAATGGCTGCCTCTTTAGCGCATCAAATTCGTACCCCTTTGGCTGCTGCGTTACTCTATGCGTCACAATTATCTTTGCCGAATATCAGTGAAGATAAACGAGCACAAATGAGTGACAAAATCTTGGCGCGTCTGCGACATTTAGAACATTTAGTGACCGATATGTTGCAATATGCAAAGGGTGGGCAGAGTGGCAGTAGTCGCATTTTGGTCAATGATTGGTTGCAACAGGTTATCCAAGTTTGTGAAGCGGCTTTGCAATCCAGTCATAGTCAGTTGCATGTTGATTCTTGGTTAGAAGGCCAAGCCGTGCAAGGCGATATTGACGCATTAATCACGGCGGTACAAAGTCTGGTGATGAACGCCATCGATGTGGTGAAAATGGATGCACATATTCATCTTTACGCAGAAGTCCAAGGTGACTGGGTTAAGGTTTGTGTGCGAGATGAAGGTCCAGGGATTGACAGTGGGTTACATGAAAAAATTTTTGAACCTTTTTACACCAGTCGCGCTCAAGGTACGGGTTTAGGCTTGGCGGTTACGCGTGCTGTTGTACAAGCGCATCATGGGCGGGTAACTGTGAACTCGCAGTTGGGTCAAGGAGCAGAATTTTGTATTTGGTTACCCAAATGGGAGGAAGTAGAATGAGTTTGGGTCGAATTTTGGTGGTCGAAGACGACAGCGCCCTACGAGAAGCCATTGTTGACACCTTGCAGCTGGGTGATTTTGAGGTTTTGTCGGTTGATAATGGCTTAAGTGCCTTAGCGGTACTGGGTGAAGAAGAAATTAGCTTGGTATTCAGTGATATTCGCATGGACGGTATGGATGGTTATGCTTTATTGCAACGCTTGCGTGCGCTGAAACCGCATTTGCCTGTTGTGTTAATGACCGCCTATGGCACTATTGAGCAGGCTGTCTCTGCCATGAAAGATGGTGCTGTTGATTATATTGTTAAGCCTTTTGAAGCCAGCTTACTGCTGGAAAAAGCGCAACGTTATCTTAATGTTGATGCCTCTAGTGAAGATGATTTTGTTGCCGTAGACGCGCAAACACAAAAAATTAAACGATTAGCGCAAAAAGTTGCGGCGTCTGATGCCAGTGTCATGATTACCGGCGAAAGCGGTACGGGAAAAGAAGTATTAGCGCGTTATTTGCATCAACAATCGGGGCGAGCTCAGGGTCCTTTTATCGCCATTAACTGCGCAGCGATTCCGGAAACCATGCTAGAAGCGACCCTGTTTGGTTATGAAAAAGGAGCTTTTACTGGGGCAGTTAAATCTATGCCCGGTAAATTCGAACAAGCGCAGAAAGGAACGCTGTTTCTGGATGAAATTGGCGAAATGAATATTGAATTGCAAAGTAAATTATTGCGTGTGCTGCAAGAAAGAGAGGTTGAGCGTTTAGGTAGCGACAAACCGATTGCTTTAGATGTGAGGGTGTTATCAGCAACCAATATTAACTTCGAGCAAGCGATTAAAACGCATAAGTTTCGTGAAGACCTTTACTATCGTCTGAATGTATTTCCGTTACATTTAGCTCCATTGCGAGAGAGACCGCTAGATATTATTCCCATTGCTGAGCGGTTGATTGCGCGTCATTATGCGGGCGCTCAGTTGTTGCCCAGCCTAACGGATGAAGCGAAAGCGCGCTTGATGGAGTATGCATGGCAGGGCAATATTCGTGAATTAGACAATGTTGTGCAACGTGCCATGGTACTACAAGCGGGAGAATGGATTACGGCAGAGGATATTTTGCTTGATGCGCGTAGCTTGTGGCAAGATGTTAAAGAAAGCGAAACATTGACCGATGAAGTTGTTGAAGGTAGTTTAAGTGAGCCAGTGGTGATGCAAGATTTGAAGGAACAAGAGATCAAGTTAATCCTGTCAACTCTGAAGCTTCAGGCGGGTAATCGGGCGCGTACGGCAGAGGTATTGCAAATGAGTCCGCGTACGTTAAGATATAAGCTGGCTAAATTGCGTGATGCTGGTTATGATGTCGATTAACGGCACAAACTTTGCTTATTCCTTGCTAGTGAATGAGAGGGCGACAAGATGAGTGCGATAGACACACAGCGGTTGTTGATGGAAATGCGTGCCGTAGCACAGCAAGCACAACTGGGTGGTAATAATGGTATTCAACCGGCACAAGACATTGCGGGCGCTGAGAGTGCGGTAGATGCTTCAGGTGCTAGTACGGATTTTGCTGGCTTGATGCGCCAAGCGATTGATAAGGTAAACGAAGAAAAACAAATAGCTAGCAAGATGGAAGATCAACTTGAAATGGGTGATCCTAATGTGGAACTTTCCGAAGTGATGATTCAGGCGCAAAAAGCGTCGTTAGCCTTCCAAGCGATGACACAAGTGCGCAATAAGTTAGTTGAAGCCTACAAAGATGTAATGAGTATGCCAATTTGATGAGTATTTTCATAAACAGATGGCAATCCTTGCCGCTCTTTTGCATTAAACTTGGTACAATTCAGGTTTTATGATGCTTATTAACCGTGCAGTGTAACGACACGTTAGAGAATTATGGCTGAACTACAACCCACTGCCAGTGCAACGACGCCACCGACTGGGGCGTCAATGCTATATCAAAACCTGAGCGCCATGCCAGTGATCAAACAGGTCAGTTTGATTATTGCGCTCGCGGCAACGATTGCCATTGGTGTTGCGTTGGTGCTTTGGTCACAAGCTCCCAGTTATGCTTTGCTCTTTGGTGGCTTAGATAGTCGTCAAGCGGCGGATATTGTCAAAGCATTGGATGCTCAAGCTGTTCCTTACCAGTACGATACCAACACAGGATCATTAACGGTTCCTGCAGCGCGTGTACACGAGTTGCGGCTTAAATTAGCAGCTGAGGGTTTGCCTAAATCGGCCGAAACGGGTTACCAGATTTTAGATAAAGATCAAGGTTTTGGTGTTAGTCAGTTTAAAGAAAATGTGCAGTATATTCGTGCGTTAGAGGGTGAGTTGGCGCAATCTATTGCTGCCATCGCTGCGGTTAAATCTGCACGAGTTCACTTAGCCATTCCTAAACGTACTGTTTTTGTCCGTAAAGAACAAGAAACGACCGCGTCGGTGGTTGTGAATTTACATGGTAGTCTTTCGGAAGCGCAAGTGAATGCCATTATGCACTTAGTGGCTTCGAGTGTGCCTAACATGAAAGCAGCTAACGTATCGGTGGTAGATCAAAGCGGTAATTTGTTGTCGCAACAATCGCCCAATCTGGGCATGAATATGAGCTTAAAGCAACTTGAGTATACGCGTAATATTGAGCAAACACTCGCGGCACGTATTCAGGATTTACTGTCTCCTTTGGTTGGTAGTAAAGGCGTTAGGGCTCAGGTAACGGCAGAAGTAGATTTCACGAAACAAGAACAGACGCGTGAAAACTTTAACCCTGATCCTGAAGCGGTTCGTAGCTCACAGGAAATTCGTGAGCGTAATAAAGCGGCTGGTCCGGAGGGTATTCCTGGTGCCTTGACCAATCAACCACCACAGGCGGGTATTGCACCCGAAGAAGATTATCCGGGTAAAGATAAAAATGGTGGCTTGGCAAAAGATTTACAAAGTGAAAAAATCACCAAAAACTATGAAATTGATCGCACGATTACGCATCTGCAATCACAAGTGGGTACGTTAAAACGTCTTTCGGTCGCTGTTGTTGTTGATGATCGTGTTAAGACGAATGAGGAAGGCGCTTTGCAACGTATGCCGTTGACAGAGGAGGAGTTAGCTCGTTTCAAGAACCTCGTACGTGACGCTGTGGGAGTCGATGAGGCGCGGGGTGATAATCTGAGCTTAGTGAATATTTCTTTCCAAAGCGAAGCAGAGGAAGATGTTGGTTTACCCATTTGGCAACAGGCTTGGTTTTGGGATGTCATGAAGCAAGTTGCTGGCGGCTTGGCTGTGTTGCTGATTATTTTTGGTGTGCTTCGTCCTTTGTTGCGTGACTTAACGGGTGTTAAAGAGCGTGAGAAGCTGGCAGAGGATTTACCAGACGAAGATGAAGAGGAAGCGGCTCAATTAGCAGCGCAACAAGCGGATCAGAATGCGCGTTTAGCGGGAGGGGATGCTGCTATCGCTGGTACATTGAATGCCCTTGATGAGCAACAGCAGGAGCAACTTTCTGAGCTCGAGAAAGAAGACATTGATTTGGTTGCTCATATTCGCACACAAATTGAAGCTGACCCTAAAGTGGCAGCGAAAGTGCTCCGCGAATGGATGACGGATAAAGGGTAAGCGACTTAAATGGCAGTACAACTAGACGATGATCTCAGTGGTGTTGATCTATCCGAGTTAAATTCAACACAGCGGGTGGCTGTGCTGATGATGGCCTTGGGTAAAGAGAGTGCATCTAAGCTCTTACAACAGCTTAATCCGCGTGAAATTCAAGCGATTGGTAGTGCTATGACCAGCTTGCCACACGTTAATCGCCAACAAGTCGATGCGATTTTGAAGCTGTATGCGCGTGAGTTTGGTAAAGACGCATTGGGTGTGGATCCGACCAGCTATGCGCAAGGCCTGCTTATGGATGCACTGGGCGGCAATAGTAGTCATGTATTGGACGTGTCCATGCTGTCGGATCAACTTAAAGGGTTAGAGACGTTAAAGTGGATGCATCCTGGTGCTGTGGCCAATATGCTAAAGAATGAGCATCCGCAGGTGATGGCGATTGTGCTTTCTTATTTTGATCCTGACCAGGCGGCGATCGTGCTACAAGGTATCCCAGAGCGTTTTCGGTCCGAGGTTATCTATCGCATTGCGACACTGAATACCATTCAGCCTCAAGCGCTGTTTGACTTGAATACCATTTTTGAAAATCAAGCTTCTGATTCCAGTGGCGGTAAAATGGCGACGATCGGCGGTGTTAAACGAGCAGCTGAAATCCTTAACTTGGTTGGCGGTGGTAGTGATGGCAAAATTCTGGATGAAATTGCGATTGAACATACCGATATTAGCCAAGCGATTCAAGACAATATGTTTACTTTCGATAACATCATTGATATCGATGGTCGCGGCATTCAAGCGGTATTGGCTGAAATCCCAGCCGATGTGTTGTTATTAGCCCTGAAAGGAGCCGAGAAAAAAATGCAGACTCATTTCTTGGACAATATGTCGAAACGTCAGGCTGCTATTTTGCAGGATGACTTGGCTACTTCAGGCCCAGTTAAACTCAGTGATGTTGAAGGAGCTCAGCGGCAGATTATTACTACGGTACGTCGCTTAGCCAATGAAGGTAAGTTGTTGATGCCGGGTGGCGGTGAAGACATGGTGGGTTAATGCCTTATGTCTGACGCTCAATTTCGTGCTGATAATGGCGCACAATCAGCCGTTAAAATTACCCCTTTAATCAGAGCTAATCAACTCGCTACTCAGGGTGAGGCGTGGGCAGCACCTGATTTACAAGCTGCGATGTTACAAGAGTCGCGTCGAGCCTTTGAAATGGCTTTAGCTAGTGCGAAAGCAGAGGTGGCTGATGCTTTAGCTTTGATGAAAGAAGCTGAATTAAAAGCGGCACGTGAGGCGGGTTTTGCCGAGGGTAGAACAGCAGGATATGAAAAGGGCTATGAACAGGGATACGCTGAAGCGCGAGCCGTCGCCGAAGCGGAAGCGTTGACTGAGCAAGAGGCTTTTGAACAAGTAAAAGCTGATTGGTTGAGTGAGACACAACAAAAAACCGAATCTTTATTAATGGGTGTTACGCAATCGCTATCGGATGTTGAAGATAGTCTAATGCAGGATATCTTGTGGCTGACGAGTCAACTCGCTCAGCGTGTTGCGATGGATGCGTTGAGCATTCAACCTGAGCGCGTACAGCGCTTGGTTGAGCAGGTGATTGCTCAGTTACCACAAATTGTTTATCCACTTCATATTCGTGTTCATCCTGATGACGCAGCTCGATTAGACCGAGTATTACTGGCTCGTGATGGTCGCGTGGAGGTTCATCCGGATGATCAGCTATTGATGGGTGAGTGTGTGCTACGTTCAGGTCATAGTGAATTATCTTTCAACTGGAAGACACAAACCGAGAAAATATTGGATTTGGCCGTACATGAGTTATTCAATACCAGTATTGATGTAGCGACTATTTCTGAGCCATGAGTAGTTTACATCCCGAATACCGTCTCAAACGTTGGCATCAGCAGATGCAACAGATTGCATCACATCTTCCACATGACATTCCATTACCCGTATCGGGACGATTAACACGTATGGTAGGGTTGACGCTAGAAGCGGAAGGACTATTTGCTTCATTGGGATCGCGTTGCCGTATTACGCAAGGTCGTCAGCACAGTGAGGCTGAGGTAGTGGGATTCCATCGCGATAAGCTCTATTTGATGCCGGTTGCTGAAATTCATGGACTTGCACCTAATGCAAGAGTCACGCCTTTACAACATGAAGCACAGGTTGAAGTGGGTTTTGAATTACTGGGGCGGGTTATTGATGGAGCGGGTCAACCTTTAGATTCAAAACCATTGCCTACCTTAGTTCATTCCGTTCCACTTCATGGCCGTCGCATTAATCCACTTAATCGTGATCCGATTGCTTTTTCGCTTGATGTCGGTGTTCGTGCGATTAATAGTTTATTAACCGTTGGGCGTGGGCAACGATTGGGCTTGTTTGCTGGTACGGGTGTGGGTAAGTCTATTTTATTAGGTATGATGGCTAAATATACCAAAGCAGATGTTGTTGTTGTTGGCTTAGTGGGTGAGCGCGGACGAGAAGTGAATGAGTTCATTCGTCAAATTTTAGGCGATGAAGGCCTGGCTCGTTCTGTGGTGGTTGCGGCTCCAGCTGATGATCCACCTTTAAGAAGATTACATGGTGCTTTGAGAGCAACAGCCATTGCGGAGTTTTTCCGTGATCAGGGTTTGAATGTACTCTTGTTGATGGATTCGTTAACGCGTTATGCGCAAGCACAGCGTGAAATTGCTTTAGCAGTGGGGGAGCCTCCTGCGAGTAAAGGTTATCCTCCATCAGTGTTTGCGCGTATTCCACAACTGATTGAGCGAGCGGGTAATGGTGAACCTGGTAAAGGTTCAATCACCGCATTTTATACGGTATTGACAGAGGGAGATGATCAGAATGATCCGGTCGCCGATTCGGCTCGTGGCGTGTTGGATGGTCACTTCGTTTTGTCGCGTCGCATTGCCGAGTCGGGTCGTTACCCAGCTATTGATATTGAAGCTTCCATCAGTCGTGTTATGAAAGAAGTCGTGTCTAATGAGCAAATGGATTTGGCGTTACGCATTAAGCGCGTTATGGCACTTTATCAACAAAATCAAGATCTGATTAATGTAGGCGCTTACACACGCGGTACGAATCCGCAAATTGATGAGGCGATTCAGTTGCAACCCGCTTTACATCAATTTTTGTCGCAAAAACCGCACGAATCCGTTGCTATGGAACAAAGTTTGATGGACATGATTCAAGTTTTCAAACGTTGAGATTAACGACCTAATATGGCAGAACAACTGGAACTGGTATTGCAATTACGGCAACAAGCCGTTGATAAAGCGAGTCAACGCCTACAACAGGTTGAACAGCAATTACAAACGTTAAAACATCAAGCCACTGCTCTGGAAGATTATGCGTTAGATTATCAGAAGCAGTTAGCCTCGGAAGGGTTAATCGGTATTCAGCAACGACAGCTTTTAGTTGCTTACTTGAGCCAAGTACAAACTGCGGTGATGGGACAGTACGAAAAAATTGCGCAAGCGGAACAACAGGTAGTCGATGCCAAAAATGTTTGGGTGGAGGCGCATCGGCAAGCTAAAGCGATTGAAAAACTCATCGAAGAGCGAACCAATATTAAGCGTCAGCTCATTGAAAAACGAGAGCAACAAGCAGCAGATGCACTGAATCAAGTCAAATTTGCTGCTAGTCAGCGAGATTAGAAGTTTTGGCGCACTAATTGCTTTTCTGACAGCAATAACTTAATTTAGTTCGAGGCTCATCATGATTCCAGCCAGTGTTACCCCATCGGTTAGTGCTAATGCCAGCAGTGCTGGAGCATTGTTTCCGCTTATGGAGCCAACATCGGCAGAACTTGCCGAGTTTGATCAATTATTGGGCGATTTCAATCAAGGAAGCAGTATAACTGCATTGTCAGCGCCAGCTCTTACTTTGTCGCATGGTGCTTCTTTCGCAACCTCAAATCAAGCTAAAACACCTACAACGCCAGAAGACTTATTGGCAACACTGCAACAGGGTGCTCAACTAGCATTTCAAGCACCACAGATTGCCATGGTGATACCGACAAATCAATCATTGACTGATGAGCAAACCATGCCGGTATTGAATCAAGGAAGCAACAACATTACTTCCCAAGTTCAATTTGAAGCCGTGTCTGATACATTAACGTCATCGCCGATTGAAAAGACATCGCCGACGGCTTCAATTGTGTCTAGTCTTGATCCTGACCCTATTGTTGATCACACTTCGAGAACACTACTAAATCAGAAGGTTAACCTGTCAAATGTATCATTGACTGAGGTGATGACTTCACCAATTATCATGCCACAGAGACAGGATATTCCTTTGACTCAAGTTGCGGACGATGTTTATCAAACGTCTTCCATCACGAATCTTACTGACGTTTCGGCACTTAATAACCTTGCCGTGACGACTGGTAATGCTCCAAACATGATGAATATGCCTAATCAGCAAATTCCTTTGCCTGCACAAAATAAAGAGGCGCTAGCAACGACGATTGCGATGGCTGCCAGCGAAGCCTTGCCAATAGAAGCTCGATCGCCTAGTCTGCAAGTTAATGGTGCGCCTATTACAGAGCACTCCTTAGTTAAGGTTAATAATCAGCAAGCGTTGTTTTCCAGTGTTACGCCAATGCCGACAAAAACAACCGTTGGATTGACAACACCAACAAGCGTTGAAACTGCTAATGCGCCGCGTCTTGATGTCAATGTTTTGACTGAAGCCCCATTACTGGCTAGTCAATATGTAGCGGTAGCGACCGAAAGTGAAGCAGAAACTCTAAGTACCAGTGCACGTTCAATGCCATTGGGTTATGTTCAGTTGTTAACGCCTGCCAATCTTCAAATGCCAGAAACCAAGGTATCCATGCCAAATCAGTATGCTGCTGCGCCAATAGTCGTAACGACGCCAACTTCAGTGGCTGTAACTGAAAATTCGATGGCCTCACGAATGACAGAAGGTGTTGATTTGCCGGTATCAGTGCCTTTATTAGGCGATAATAAGGCAGTTGTTTTTGCCTCCGTTCCCTCGGTTTCTGTAGCGAGCAATGGAGTCATGCAAGCCGCTTCCACTGGTGTTGAAATGCCTTCCACATCACAGATGTTAAATTCTTTGGCGTCGGCGTCAGCCATTATTGCAAACCCGACAGCTGATAGTGACAGTGGGGCAACACAACAAGATCAACGTCAAGCGTCTTCACAGAGTGATCACTTGATGCCGTCATCGGAAGAAACGCAATCCATTAGCGATGTTGAGTTAGGTGCTGATGAGTTTTCTTTATTATCGACCACTCCGTTGAGTCAAACCGCTTCTCAGTCTATTCTGTCAGCGCCTTTAAATTTGCGTCAACCACAATGGGCTCAAGATGTGGCGCAACGTGTTCAAGTTATGATCAATCAATCGATGGATGAGTTGGAAGTTCGTTTGGATCCGTTGGGTCTCGGACCGATGAAGATTGGTTTAAAATTAGACGAGCAACAGAAAGCACACGTAACGCTTTCGGCACAGCATGGTGTTACCAGAGAGATGTTAGAAAATGCGCTTCCACGTTTAAAAGAGTTATTGGCTCAAGAGGGTATTGAGTTGGCGTCTGCAACGGTAGACTCCGGAGAGAAACAAACTGGAAATGAGCAGAATAGTGCACAAAGTTCTCATCAGTCTGCTTCAGACTTGTCTGAGGATGCCGCTAACACTACAGTAAGTATGACGGTGACGTCATCAAGTGAGCATCTCGTTGATCAGTTTGCGTAGTGTTTAGCCATCTTTTGTTATTTTAAAATGAAGTTGTAGGAAGCAATAAAATGAATCAGAAATCTCTGTTGACAACGATTGGGCTGGGTTTATTACCCAGCATGGCTTGGGCGGCTGAAAATACACCTTTAATGATTGGTTCAGGTGTGCTTATTGTCATCCTGTTGTTGGTCATTGTGCTGTTGCTGGCCAAGCTCAGTCATGCAAAACAGTCTGGTTCAGAATCGGAGTTGTGGGTTAATGATTTAATTGAGCAAATTGATCAATTATCGGTGGATAATTTAGTTCATTTAACCTCTCATGATTCAGTCGATCAGCCGTTAACGAATAAACTCAATAGTTTGATTGACGTCGTCTCCTACAGCTTGCAAATGGAAAAGTTAAAGGTAAGTCAAGCTGAAGAGGCTTTGATGCAATGTCAGCAGTCATTGATGAGTCAAAGTGGCATCGTCTCTTCTGATTCAGGTAGTGGCGTTATGTTTTCTCAAGCTAAACAGGCACTGGATGGAATTAGATCATCGGCTTCAGTATTGAGAAATCACCTTAACGAAGTTAATGGTCAGTCAACACAGACGAATCGTTTGCTGTCTAATGTGGTCTCTGGAATTAATACGCTGAGTGATGAAGTGACTCATGCGGCCAGCGTTATTCGTCAATTAGAGAAAGATAGTGAAAATATTGGCACTGTGTTGGTCTTGATTCGCGATATTGCAGAACAGACCAATTTGTTGGCACTGAATGCGGCTATTGAAGCAGCACGTGCAGGTGAACACGGACGTGGTTTCGCTGTTGTTGCCGATGAGGTACGTATTTTGGCACAAAAAACGCAACAAGCAACGAAAGAGATTCAATCTATTATTGAAGAGTTACAACAACAAGCGCGGACTGCGGTTAAGGTGATGCATAATAGCCGTGATCGCGTAGGGTCAACACAAAATGATGCCAGTGAAGCAACCGAAATGTTGGCGCATATCTCAGAAAGCTTACAATTATTGCAGTCCTCACAAGCAGATTTGGCGGACTATGTGCATCAACAGGAACGTTTATTAGAACAAGCATAATCGGAGTTGATTGCGTATAATCTACCATCACTACGTAGAGAAAAAATAAAATGAAAGCAATTATTGGTACAGTCATTGTAATAGGCTCTCTTTTAGGGGGGTACTTACCACACGGTAGTATTGGTATTCTTATTCAGCCCCTAGAGGTCTTGATCATTATGGGTGCCACTATTGGTGCTTGGGTCATTGCAACGCCAGGGTGGGCTATCAAAAAAGGGGTTTCGGGAGCCTTGGGGCTCATGAAACCTTCACCCTTTGATAAAGAAGCTTTTCAACAATTATTAGGATTAATGTTTAAGATTTTTAACAAGGCAAGACGTGAAGGCTTGATGTCGATTGAAGCCGATGTTGAGGATCCGCACGCTTCTGCATTATTTAATGAGTTTCCCAAAGTCATTTCTGATCATCATGTGAGTGATTTTATCGCTGATTATTTACGTATGATGATTTCGGGTGCGACCAATCCTTATCAAATCGAAGACCTAATGAACGTTGAAATGGATGCACATCATCACGAAGGTCATGTGCCGGCTGCTGCCATTGCTGAAGCGGCTCAAGCCTTGCCAGCGATGGGTATTGTGGCCGCCGTTCTGGGTATTATTGTCACCATGTCTTATCTGGACGCAGGTCCGCTCGAAATTGCGCACCACATGTCGGTTGCTCTGGTGGGAACCTTCTTGGGTATTTTAGCTGCTTATGGATTTGTTAACCCCATTGCTGGTGCGATGAGTGCTAAATTAGAGCAAGAAGCTTCTTATTATGTCACTATTAAAACGTGTATCTTAGCGAATTTGAATGGCTATGCGCCTCCTGTTGCAGTTGAATTTGGACGTAAGTCCATTCCTTCAGAGTTTCGACCTTCATTTAAAGAACTCGATGAGTATTTACAATCGATCAAATAGTTGGCTATAAACGGCATAGATTGTGCTTTAGTACTGCAAAGTCGATTGAGCAGCAATATTAGGAAAGAATAGTATGGCCGAAGGCGGTGAACAATCCATTATCATTAAGCGCATCAAGAAATGCCCGCATGGTGCACATGGTGGTGCGTGGAAGATCGCTTTTGCTGACTTGATGACTGCGACTATGGCTTTCTTTCTAATGCTTTGGGTATTGGGTGGTACTAATGACGAAGAGCGTAAAGAAATTGCTGCTTTCTTCCGAGATCCCTCTGTTATTGAAGCCAGTGCTGACGTGCTCATTCCCGCTCAAGAGAAGGCAGGGCAAACCAACTCCCTTATTGACATGGGCGGTATGATGGACGCACCAAAATCAACAGAAGGTGACTCGCCCGAAGATAAAGAAAAAGAAAAAACCAAACTTGAAGACTTAAAATCAAAGTTAGAAGAAAAAATTGATTCAAATGCTGAGCTTTCTAAGTTTAAAGAGCAACTTCAAATTGATGTCACTCCCAGTGGGCTTCGTGTTCAGGTGTTAGATGACCGTAAACGTCCGATGTTTGATGCGGGGGTGGATATTCCTAAAGATTACGCTGCAACGATATTGAAGGAAATGGGCGCCATTCTCAAGTCTGCTGATAATAAAATTAGCATTGCAGGTCATACCGATTCGTTAAAGTATAAAGGTGTGGATGACTATACCAACTGGGAACTGTCAGCTGACCGAGCCAACGCAGCACGTCGTGAATTGATTAATGGTGGTGTTAACGCAAATAAAGTTGCTCAGGTGGTTGGTTTGTCTGATACTATTCCCTATGATAAGGAAAACCCCTATAATCCACGTAATCGTCGTATTAGTATTATTGTACTAACCAAGGAAGCGGAACGAAATTTGCAAAGCTTGGCTGATGCTAAAACACCAGCCAGCATGAACGAGCTTGCCAACGACATTAAAGCAAAATAACTAAATTAGGGAGTTGAACATGTCTGCAAAACCAGAAGCGGTCGAAGAAGTCGCGGAAGAAAAGCCAAAAAAAAGCGGTAATTTGCTGATTATTATTTTGATTGTTCTTGTTGTTTTATTGATTGCGGCAGTTGGTTTCCTGGCCTTTATGATGATGAATCAAAATCATGGAGAAAAATCGGCAGAGCAAACTGAGCAAGCTGCGGTCGAACCTTATAAACCCGAAGATAAGGCTAAAGCCTATTCTCCAAGTTTCAAACAGTTCCCATCTCCTGCACCCGGATCTCCCGCACTTTATTTTGATCTTGAACAAATGGTGGTTGGTTTCAAGGGAGAGGGTAAGGCAAAACATTTGGCGGTTAAGGTTAAGATGAAAACGGCTTATCCAGAAGTGGTCACCGAGCTAACTAACATCAAACCTATTTTGATCAATAATATTTCAGCGGCATTGCGTAAAAAAACCTATACCGAAATGAGTGCGGATGATGCGCAAGAGCTGTTAGCTGATGAAATATTGAAAATTTCACGAGTTGCCTTGGAAGAAGAGAAAGTCTATCCTGATCTGTTAGATAAAGTGTTGATCGAACGCTTTGTTATGCAGTGATTTCAGCATAAGGGGTAACACATAATGCTGGGAGTCATGGGGCCAAAAGAAGATATTCTTGATCAGGATGAAATTGACGCTCTGCTGAAAGGCATGGGTGGCGGTGATATTGAAACTGAGACAGATGATTCTGGCAAACAAGCCGGCATTAAATCCTTTGATTTTACCAATCAGGAACGTATTGTTCGTGGACGCTTTCCTGCGCTTGACGTCATTACTGAGCGCTTTTCGCGCTGTTTTCAGCGTACCATTGTTGATATGGTGCAATCAAGCATTGAAGTCGTCGCTGGTGAAGTCAAAATCATTAAGATGAATGAGTACTTGCGTAACTTATTCTTTCCTACCAGTCTGAATATCATCAAAATCGACGCATTAGGTGGTGTGGCACTGATTACCATTGATTCTAAACTTATTTTTAGTGTCATTGAGCTTTACTATGGTGGTAATGGCCAAATTCACTTTAAAATTGAAGGCCGTGAATATACCACGGTTGAAATGGGCTTGATTCGAAATTTAGTTTCAGAATGTATTCGCTGTCTAACCGCTTCATGGGAACCTGTTATTCCAATCGATATTGAAGTATTGCACAGTGAAATGAATCCTAAGTTTGCATCGATTGTTGATCCGATTGAAATGGTTGTGATTTCTCCTGTGTATGTGCGCTTTGAAAATCAGGAAGGTCGCATTGATATTGTGATGCCTTATTCGATGCTGGAGCCAATTCGAGACGTGCTTGAAGAAGGGATGCGTTCTTTGCAGGGTGAAGGCGATAAAAAGTGGAATAAAACCTTGCGAGACGAAGCCAAAGACATACCTGTCACCCTAACGGCTGAGTTGGCTCAAGTGCATATGACGGTTGAAGATATGCTAGCCATGCAGGTTGGGGATGTCATCCCGATTGAGATGCCGAGTCTGGTGCCAGTAAAAGCAGAAAGTATTGTGATTGGTCATGGTCGATTGGGTGATTTTGAGGGTAAAAAAGCTGTTCAGTTGATGAACTTTACTAAACATCCTGCTTATCGTGATCGTGAAATTCCATTGGAGTGGTAAATGAGTGAAATTGAAGAAGATCCATGGGCGGCAGCCTTAGCGGAGCAAGCTGAAGCGTCTGAAGGCTCGGCGGATGAGGAAGATCCTTGGGCAGCAGCGCTGAACGAACAGGCCGAGTCCGAGGCGCAAGCGGCAACGCCTAGCGCGGGCATGTCATCCACTTATCTGGAGAAAAAAGATAAGGTTGATTTGGACGTGGTGATGGACGTTCCTGTCACTCTGGCCTTAGAAATCGGACGAGCTTCGGTAACCATTCGTAATTTATTGTCTTATACGCAAGGCTCGGTGATTGAGCTGGAGCGTTTGGCGGGTGAGCCACTCGATGTATTGGTTAACGGTACCTTGATTGCGCATGGAGAAGTCGTTGTGGTTAATGATAAGTTCGGTGTCAGGTTGACGGACGTGGTTAGCCCTATCGAACGTATCAAAAAATTGCGTTAGGTTTTATACGTGCGCTTGGTTTTATCATTTATTTCCTTGTTACTAACACTGCCGTGGGTTGCCATTGCTGGTGAGACGGGAGAAAAAACGCTAGCAGTGAGTACGGGGTTTGGCAGTATGCTTGGCCAGATGGTTGCGGTTCTATTGCTGGTTATTGTGTTACTCATGGGGCTAGCTTGGGTATTGAAGCGTGCTGGTGTTAATCAGGGTGCACTTAATGGGCAGTTGGCTGTGTTGGGTGCGGTTTCTGTTGGCCAGCGTGAAAAAGTGGTTTTGATCCAAGCCGGACAGGAGCAGCTATTGGTTGGGGTAACGGCGAACGAGATTAGTTTATTGCATTTGTTGTCTGAACCGATAGTCGTAGATGGTCATCCTGTGCATAAAACGACCTCTGCTTTAAGTGATTCCTTTGCACAAAAATTGAACCAAGCAATTACCAGACGACAAGCTAAGGATACAGCACCATGAGAATGCTGGCGCTATTATCGTTACTTATTGGTGTTTCATTACCTTTGTGGGCATTGGCTGAACCCGGTATTCCGGCGTTTTCGGTACAAACGAATGCAGAGGGTCAGCAAGAATACACACTGACCCTACAAATATTGTTATTAATGACAGGGTTAACGCTGTTGCCAGCCGCTTTAATGACCATGACTTCTTTTTTGCGGATTGTGATTGTTTTGTCCATTCTCCGTCAGGCATTAGGTACGATGCAGACGCCTTCAAATCAAGTGCTGATTGGTTTGGCTTTATTTATGACATTATTCATAATGGCACCTATTTTCGATAAGATTAACGAGAATGCGATCGAACCCTATTTGAATGAACAGCTTAATGTGATGCAAGCAATAGAAGCAGGTTCTGGTCCGATGCGACAATTCATGATGCAACAGACGCGAGAAGATGATTTGGCTATGTTTGCTGAGATGGCTAATGTAAAACTAGATGAGCCTGATTCTGTTCCTTTTCGGGTGCTCATTCCTTCTTTCATTACCAGTGAATTAAAAACGGCCTTTCAAATTGGCTTTTTGCTGTTTATTCCGTTCTTGATTATTGATTTGGTGGTAGCATCCCTGCTGATGTCGATGGGTATGATGATGCTGTCCCCCATGATTATTTCCATGCCTTTTAAACTGATGCTATTTGTATTGATTGATGGCTGGGCATTAATTATGGGTACCTTAGCCAATAGTTTTGTCGTTCCTGGTGGGGTTTAGTGAGGTGTTGCTGTGACTTCAGAAACCATTTTAACGATCGGACAAAAAATGCTGGAAGTGGTGGTATTACTATCCATTCCTTTATTGATCCCCACGCTCATCATCGGGCTATTAGTGGGTATGTTTCAAGCAGCAACACAAATTAACGAAATGACACTGAGTTTTATTCCGAAATTAGTCGCGATTGTTGTTGTATTGGTTTTTTTTGGTCCTTGGTTGCTTAACTTGTTGGTCGATTTCTCACGCGAACTCATTCTATCGATTCCTGAATACATTGGTTGATGCCAATGGATGGAACTTTTACTTACGAAGCCTTTTTACAATGGTGGGGTAATTTTTTTTGGCCGCTTGTTCGAATTGGCGCTCTCATGTTTATCATGCCTGTATTATCCGCCAAAACGGTTTCTATGCGGTTTAAATTGATTATCACGCTGATGCTTACCGCTGCGATTGCCCCTAGTGTCGAATTAACCAGACCAATAGATCCATTTACCAATGAAGGCGTATGGATGGCCGTTGAACAAGCCGGTATTGGGCTGGCCATGGGATTGGTGTTTGTGGTGGTCTTTCAAGCTTTTACGCTAGCAGGGCAGATGGTTGCCAACGCCATGGGGTTGGGTTTTGCTTCGATGGTTGATCCAGGAACGGGGATGAATTCTCCTGTGATTGCTCAGTTGTACACCATCATGATTTCGTTATTATTTGTCTCGCTGAACGGGCATTTAATGGTGGTGCAAATGCTAATTGATAGTTTCGTGCAAATGCCACTGAATGGTCATTTCTTATCGACCTTTACCATTAAAGCATTAGTGAATTGGGGCAGTAATATATTCAGTTGGGCAATGATTATTTCTTTGCCGGCAGTAACCGCATTGTTGCTAGCCAATATGGCATTGGGTTTGATCAGCCGTGCTGCGCCCACGTTAAACGTTTTTTCTATTGGCTTTGTCATTACTATTGTTGGTGGTTTATTGTTGCTTTGGTGGTTGTTGCCTCAAGTGGTCGTGCAGTTCCAATGGTTTATGAACCAATCTTTTGACTTTGTGCATCAGTTTAAGTTGAGCGAATAACATGGCTGAAAACGCAGACGGTCAAGAAAAGAGCGAAGAACCCACCTCCAAAAAACT
>NCFI01000024.1 GCA_002281095.1 Thiotrichales bacterium 35-46-9
AAACAGGTTATCGACACACTCAAAAAAAACTAAAGTACTTACCTAAACTTTTTTTAATCACCATTCAAAATGGCGTCATACCAACTCAGATAGCCAGCATATAAGGCTTTCACGTTGGTGCTGTTGCGCCCAACGTAATGCTTTTTGCTTGGTCAACTCGTCTTCCACATGGGTTTGTACAGCGATTCGGTAGGCAAATTCTGCCACATCCCACAGCTCCATTAAACTAGCCAATTGTGCATAAACAATAAAATAATCATTGCTATATCGACACATGGCTTCCAAGCTCTCTAGAGCATTGTTCAGCTCGCCCAATGACAGATAAGCCTGTGTCAACAGTTTGTGCTTAGGCAAAATGAGTCTGTTCAATGCTATTGCTGAAGACTTCTCAATCACTGAAGTCCAATCTTGCAATAAATAGTCGCTTGCTATCGAGGCATAGTGTCCCAACTGCATCATTTCATCGTCATCTTGTTGCGAAAGCAGATGTTCAGATAAGGTTATTAACCGCTCAGAATCCTTGTGTTGTAAAGCCCCTTCCACTTGTTGCCATAATGAAGTCATTCTAAAGGTTCTGTCGGTGAACTTATCTTTGAAGCTCGGCGCTTTATGGGTTAATAATTCGATAAAAGCCTGTTGCGCTTGTTCTAATAGCAAACGCTGTTCTGCTGTTTTTTCTATTTGCAGATTGTGCGCTTGCCATACCTGTCCCCTTCCTGGTTCGTTCAGTGCCAACCACTGGTCCAGCATTGTTTGGTCTAATTCACCATGTGCTTCTTTAATCCTTAAAGCAATACGCTGCTCCACCTCACGCAAACGCGTACTAAAGGTTAACAAAGAGCGATAAGCCGCCTTAAAAAAATCGGTAAACACTTGTTGAATTTCTGCCAGACTTTGCTCTTGCTCAGATTCCATGGGCGCAATCACTTTAACGTAATCCACATAGGCATAGTCAAAAAGCAAAAATCGCTCATCACCCAAGTTAGTCTCAAAACGCTTTTTAACACGGGTAATTTGTCTGCTTAAACGAATAATTTCAGGTGGTGACAACCGAGTCAATACACGCACCTGAGCCAATACCGATGCTATTGGTTTTAATAATCGTTCGTATAATTTAAGGCGTTTTTCAACTTGTTGATGTAGTTTGTTTAGCCAGTTGATCGCCATGTCTGATTGCCAAGTCACTTGTTGCGAAAGACGGTTGATTGTCTCTGTGGCAAGCGTATCGGGAATAGGCAGATGAGTAACCTCACACAAACTCACTTTTTCTACATAGGCTGCGTTAGGGTTGACTTGATAAAGCCTTATTTCGGGTGTGATGGTGTGGTAATAATCGGCTTGTTTACTCAGTGTTTCTAGTGCCAAGGCCATTTGCGGATCGGTATTGGCCATATCACCTAAATAGGTTTTGACTTTAGCACCACCGGCTTTGAGAAACTTACCCAACTGTGCCTCTAGGCTACTACTTTCATGAGAGTGTCCATCGGGGCTATAACATAAATCGACACCCGCCATAACAATCTCTCGACACCCCATAAACCACGCGCTCTGCAAGGCAAAATTCATTACGGTTGGGCCCGTAGTTGATAAATTAAGTGTTTGTTCTTCTTCAGAGACATAATCATCGAAAGGTGACGCTTCGTCGGCATAAATAATTTTTCCCGACCACTGCAACAATACGTTGGATGAAACAGCAGATGCACAAAGCAAGATGCTACGGTCAGCAAAAGCAAACATTTCCTTACAGTAGTCTAACAGGGCGGGTTGCGGATCTACTGCAACAAAAAAATCGGGAGCAATACCTTCCTTAGCCAAACGCGCACTCAGTCGATTGGCGGCAAAAACGACAATCTTATCCCGATGTCTTTTAACCCAATCTAGTAACAATGAAACCGAAGGACCACCACCTAGTAAAACGGCTGTTTTACCCTTTAGTGCCTGTTCAAATTGGCTAATCGGGAACAAGAGCTCGGTCATATTGGTTAGGTGGCGATCAATGAACTGAGCTGAATGCGCCGTGTTAAAAGCAATGGTCGCAGCTGTGAAACTCTGGCGTGTGTCTTCCCAAAGTTGATGATATTCAGGATGCTTGTCGATCACGGAAATAGAAGGCAATACCTGAATGGCTTGTCTTAGAAAAAAAGCGCCGAATTGCTCCTCAGTAGCAATGCTGCCTAAAGTAAAGTTACTGTCTACCAGTCTCACTTGATCGGAGTCTTGCCAACCTTGTTGTTTAATCGCTTCTACCACTTCGGGTAATTCGACACAAATGAAATAACTGTGCAAGTCTTCTGCAAGCTCATTCAAATAAGAAAGTAGTAAGCCACTATCGCTGCCAGCCACTATCGTTATGAAGTTTTTTTTGCTGAAATCTTTGGGTAAGTAACGATTAAAGATGTCTTTTGCGTAATGATGTTCAAAAACGCCATTATTAATCTCATCAATGTAGGCTTCACCTAAAGGTGACATTTTCCAAGTAAGTTGTTTCATAAAAAAGTGATTACCTTTGTGTTGGACACCAACTTAACTGAGTTGGCACAATACGGAATGGACATAAAATAGAGTGTCTGAATGTAATTGAGGTTAGCCATTTAGAGACATTCATTTAACCATGAAGCTGGCTAGACCACAAGCTGACTTACAAATGTTACTTATTGACTTTGATATCTGTCGATTTTAACACTAAAGAAAATCCATCAGTGTCCGATAACCCTAACAAGAAAGAGAATTTCCTAATCAGGAGCTAAGATTATGCACGCAATGACCCGTCAACGTTTTTTACAACAATACACCAATACAAACGTACAAACCGCCGTTGAAAGTGCCACCCCTCACCGCTTAGTGCAAATGTTGTACGAAGGTGCTTTAGACCGCATAGCACAGGCAAAAGGTGCGATGATGCGCAAAGATTTCGAAGCCAAGGCCAGATTGACTAACCGTGTGATTGATATTTTATCGTCCTTACGTGCTGGGTTAGATTTAGAAAAAGGCGGTGACGTGGCGAGTAATCTTGAAGCCTTGTATGGTTTTATGATTGAACAGGTTTACAAAGCGAGTCGTCACAATTCGCCCGATATGCTGGAAGAAACCGCCGAAATATTGCGTACCGTTAAAGCAGGGTGGGATGAAATGCCAGAAGAGTTTCGTAAAATGCGTAAAGAACAAATCGATCGTCTAGCTGCTTGATGCAGCTAGTCGTATGGTTAAAATCTAATTTAGGCTTCCTATCTCGAATTGTTTTACTCTGGTAGGTGCAACTCAACAAACATATCACAACTTAATGCTTCCCCAGGAAAAACATCTCTAACAACCACTTTACCCAGAACATCATCCCAATACTTGGGTGCTAACCCATAACCGGGGCGAACACTTTTAATGTGCTCTGCGCTAATTGCTTCGCCCGCTTGCAATGGCTTAACCACATACAAAGAGCGACGAAATTTAACATTAGCCTGTTCGCTCGACTTACGAGCGTAATTGACCTGACCTAAAGCGCGCCAAGCCGTTTTCGCGCCATCGCACAAAGCTTTTAGCTCTGCGGGTTCTAATGAAAAGCTGTCATCAGGACCACCACCGCAACGATCTAGAGTAACGTGTTTTTCAATGACACAAGCGCCTAAGGCAACGCTGGCGATTGCCGTGGTGTTATCTAGGGTATGATCCGACAAACCAACGGGAACAGCAAACCGCTGCTGCATATCGGTGATGGTGTGTAAGTTGTAATCGTCACTGGGGGCAGGATAACCACTAACGCAGTGCAGCAACACAAGCTGTTCGCACCCTGCGCTTCTAGCAGCATCGACGGCTTCTTGGATTTCTTCCGCATTAGCCATGCCCGTAGAGATAATCATCGGTTTCTTGGTGCTGGCAACGTAGCGAATTAACGGCAAATCGACCGCTTCAAAGCTGGCAATTTTATAAGCAGGTGCATTTAAGTCTTCAAGCAAATCTACCGCGGTTGAATCGAATGGCGAACTAAAAATGGTGATCCCTACTTCTCGTGCATAATCAAATAAGGGTTTATGCCATTCCCAAGGCATATAGGCACTTTCATAGAGTTGATACAAACTTTGTCCACCCCACAAACCGCCTTCAATCATAAAATCTGGGGTTGTTATGTTCAATGTAATGGTATCTGGCTTGTAGGTTTGCAGTTTGACCGCATCAGCTCCTGATGCTTTCGCCATCTCAATGATCTTAAAAGCATTGCTGATATCGCCATTGTGATTGGCCGACATTTCGGCAATGACATAGGGTTCATAATCAGCACCAATCGGCCGACCGCTAATGTGAATAAAAGGGTTCATAACTAACCTGCTTTTGAAATGAGACCAAATTTGCTTGATACTGAGCATGAGTAAACAAATTAACGGATGCTTGATTGGTCGCTAATACTTGCGCCTTAATCCGTTCGATGTTCGACCACTGTCTTACAATGGCTTGCTCACCCGCCGTTAACAACTGTTTTCCCAAACCCTTTCCTTGTTGATTCGGTGCTAGATAAAGTGAAACTTCTGCTTCTCGACTGAGTTCGTGCGAGCGATCAAAGCGAATCATACCTATCTTACTGTCACCACAATAAGCCATCCACATGACACGGTTGGGATTAACTAAAGATGATGCTACCCACTGTTGATGGGCTTCAAATTGCAAGACCTCTTGGTGCAAACTCACTGAACGAATAGAAGGATGGTTACGCCACTCGAATAGTGTTTGACTGTCTTCTAAAGAAACGGGAATGAGGGTTAGTGGTTTCTGCTGTAATTTCTGAGCTACCTTTACAGCCCCTAATCCTTGCGTAAGCTCACTTGCTAGCCTCTGCATTTGAGCTAAGCGTTCTGGCATGGTCGTTAATAGGTTCAGCGCATAGCCGAGCTGTTTCATGTCGCGCATAAACCAAGCAGCACCTTGATTGGAAACCGATTCAACACTCGTTCGTTGGTTATCTGCTAAACAGAATAACAAGCTAGGCAAACCTAAACAAGCCCTTTCCCACGTTGTTGACCCAGCAGCACCAATGGCTAAATCCGCATTCACCATCAGTTCTGCCATATTGTCAACACTGGTTAATACCCGTGTTGGATAATTCAGTGTACTCGCTAAAACTTGAACCTGTTGCAAATGCGGTGCGTTTGAACCCAGAACAACTGTCAGATGTAAAGGCTTGGGTAAATTTAGTGAATTGATCGCTACTAAAATTTGTGAGGTATGATTTTGAGCATCAACACCACCCATGCTGATGAGGATATTTTGAAGCGGCATTTGATCTGTTCTACGGCTCAAGCTCGTCTCGCGCCATTGAGCAAACTCTGGTCTTAAAAGCGCATAGGTTGACCCTAACAGCAGTTGACAGTGCTGTGGCACGAGTGATTGATAATCAGCAACTTGACGACCATAGGTTTGATCTAACAATACATCTGCAAGGTGTTCTCTGTCTGCTAAATCATCAATCACGAGCAAACGCTGATAACCCGCTTTAACCAATGCTTGCCAACGAGCATCAATCGCATAGTGATCAACAACCAACCAATCAACCGGCTCTGCAAAAAGTGCGAGTGTTTGCTGTGCATCTTGCTGCCATGTTGCCCCCAACCAAGCGGCATGAGCCAAATCGTCTGACTGAGGTAAATAAGGTGTTTCAGATAAAGCCAGTAAATGACAGAGAAACCCTCTTTGTTCGATCAACTGTGCCAAATGCCCTTCGTGCTGACGGCAAACAAACATGCAGTTTGCTCCCAGCTCACTCAATTCATGCGCCAGTGTCAAACAACGCATGACGTGCCCTGTGCCAATCGCTAAAGCAGCATCAACACGAAAGGCGATTCGCATTAGCGTTTTTCCATTAAAAACCAGGTAATGTCATCTTGTGGCCAATTGACATCGCGACGGTAGAGAAAGCCATAGTCAATGAGTTTCATATTAGGATGACGATCCATCAACTCACCGGAAAAATCTCGCTTAAACATTTTATTGCTGTGACCACGATAGGGAATTTCAGCTGGGCTTGGATTGTAATACTCAGCAATCAGCACATAACGCGATGAGGCTTCAACCATTTTATCGTAGACTTCTGGCAGCATTTCTGGTGCTAAGTGAATTAATACACCCTTGCTAAAGACCAAATCAAATTGCTGTTCGACGGAATAATTCAAAATAGAACCTTCGTAAATCGAATTAACAAAGGGTAAGCCACGTAGTACTTCAGCCGCCTGAGGATTAATTTCAATGGCATGAAGCTGAGCACCGGGCATTAGGGGCGATAAAGCCCGCAAATTCATACCAATATTCGCGCCCATTTCCAATATAGAAGCAACACCTTCGGTACGCGCTAACACTTTGGCAAAGAATGACAAATTCCCCGCCAACAAGTGTTCACTTTGATTGCGGGCAATATAATCGTTACCGAATTGCCCAGCCCAAAAGGCTTCTTGTTCTGTTTTATACCCTGTGTTCATGCTTTTCCTTTACCATTGTCATCGTTTGATAGAGATATTCAGCTTGTTGCCAATCTTCCAAGGTGTCAATATCAACAGCCTGCGATGAAGCAATTGGCATACCATAACCGTGTTGATGAATATTCAATCCTTGAAGCCAGGCATCCACCCTACCCCAGTAAAACTGACCCGCATCGAAATAAGCTGGCTCTAAATCCTGAGTACGAACATTCTCTGCTGTATTAAATAGTGGCGACATACTACCCGATTGACTGCGTTTAAGTGCTAATTGGGGTGCCGCTGGAAACGAAACGACTGGAAATACATAAGGCTGCTCCACTGCCATTAATAAATGATGCGCTTTAATCAAGGTTTCCGACGTTAGTAAAGGAGTACAGGGATAAATGCAACACACCTGCTGAATCTTAGGATTAGCCAGTTGCTGGATGGCATCAGCAATCACTGGCACAGTCGGTGTAAAATCATCCGCTAATTGATGTGAACGAGCAAGAGATAAGGCCCCACAGTTTCTGGCCACTTCGGCAATTTCTTCATCTTCAGTACTCACCACCACCGCATCAAACAAGCCACTTTTGAGCGCTGCTTGAATGGGATAAGCCAACATCGGCTGCCCGAAAAAAGGCCTAATATTTTTTCGAGGAATACGTTTACTGCCACCCCGAGCGGGAATAACACAGAGTTTCATCTAAATCTCCGACTACGTTTTTTTGTCCTTAAGGGGATAACGGCGAAGTAAATGTGCGCCTGATCCCCTTCGTGTGAAGCGTAGTAGCTGACAGATAAAAAGCCGTCTTTTTCAACCATGCCAACATAACTGCAATCGCCGCCACTGGGTAAGGTCAACCAGGGTTTCAGTCTGGCTTTTGTCACATCGAGCTTTTGAATAACGGTCTTTGCGCTATCTCGCTTGGTGTTAATGCTTCTAAAACCAGCAATCCATTCACCATTCGATAAGCGCAGCAACTTTTGACCACCTAGCGCTTTGTTGAGCGTTTTCCAGTGCCAGCGTTCAAACGGCGCTTCGGCAACGCCTAATACCGCTTTTACTCCCCCAACCGCATCTCGACGCGTGAGACAGTAGGCTCGATCGCCATCAAATGCCAGAGAAGACTCATTACTGAACACCCGACTATCGGGGAAAAATGGCGCTTTGTGCATGAGCCAACGCAGCCCATCTTGCGATTGATATAAACACCCTTGCCTATCTTTTCCGGCATAACCGACGCTGTAAGCCTTGTTGTCATGCCAAGTCGGCGCCCAGCGCCAAGTGGCTTTTCCCATGCCGTCAATAACAGGTTCTTGCCATGTTTGAGTTTCGGCATGGTACAAAAAGCCCAATGAATAAAGCGTTTCTCGCGAATTGATCGGCGTTGACCAGCGCATTCCCGCTGTTAGTAGTAGCTTACCATCGGTACGGAGAGAAAACTTAGGATCACGTAAATCGCCACCCTGCCAAGTTAATACCGTTTGAGTTTGCCAATCTTTTCCATTCACTGATGTCATGACTCGGATTGCTCCATCCAGCGACATATGCGTCGCGCCTTCACGAAAGGCACACCACCAACTGTGTTCAAAATAAATCAAATCAGTAAAAGCGCTGTGTTTTTCAGACTGCCAGACACAGGTCACTTTCATGCTAAGCACTCAAAATAGTGGCTAAACGGTTAACTACTTTCGATTGATCCTCGTCCGATAACCCAGAGTACATCGGAATTGAAATCGCGCGCTGATAATAGTTTTCAGCATTAGGGCAAAGTCCTCGCTCAAAACCCAGTTGACGATAATAAGGTTGCCAATAAACGGGAATATAATGCACATTGACACCAATATTGGCAGCACGTAAAGCATCAAATACAGTGCGACGAGACAAGCTGGTTTTTTCCGTGTCTAACTGAACCACATACAAATGCCAAGCTGAATGCGCCAGCATGTCGAAATTAGGTAAGATGAGCGGAAGTTCAGCTAACTGCGTTTGATACTGATGAGCTAACTGTCTACGTCGTGCAATCCATTCGGTTAAATGCGTTAATTGGCTTAAGCCTAAAGCCGCCTGAACATCGGTCATACGATAGTTATATCCCAAGGCTTGTTGCTCGTAATACCAAAGCCCAGTATCTGGCTGCTCTAACCAAGCCGGATCACGCGTAATGCCATGACTACGCAACAATCTCAGTTTATTAGCCAATGTTTCAGAGTTAGTCAGTGCCATACCACCTTCAGCAGTGGTAATGATTTTGACGGGATGGAAACTAAAAATGGTGATATCTGCCCACGCAGCACCACCCAACATTTGGCCGTTATAATCAGCACCAATGGCATGGGATGCATCATCGACAAGAAAAAAACCATACTGGTCGGCCAATCGGCGTAAAGCTGGCCAATCACAGGGACGACCTGCAAAATCCACTGCAACAACGATTTTAGGTAGCTTACCTGTCTTTTCAGATTTAAGTAATTTGCCAGCTAAGGCATCTATACTTAGGTTTAATGAATTAGGATCAATATCAACAAAATCAACCGAAGCACCACGGTATAAAGCACAATTGGCCGAGGCAACAAAGGTATTGGGTGTGGTCCAAAGGGTGTCACCCTCGCCCAAACCTAAGGCCAAACAAGCGACGTGCAAAGCGGAAGTGGCGCTATTCATGGCCACACCATGCTTAGCACCGACCAACTTTGCTACCGCTTGCTCGAAGGCTGGAACGGCTGGACCTTGTGTGAGAAAGTCGGAAGTTAATACCGCCGTTACCGCATCAATATCGGCTTGATCGATGTATTGGCGACCGTAAGGAATCATGCCATGGCCTGAGCGTTAAAAATGCGGATTTCATCGGGCGTTAAAAAGTGCGGATTGGTACCCGAGTGGTACTCAAACCCCTGCTGCACAGGAACCCCTATTTCGCCCAGCGCATTGTGATGATAATTGCGATCAGCACCATGAAATTTAATGGTGGGTTGTAGCACATAATGGTCTGGGTATTCTACGGTCAAATGGGAGTCATCAGCGGGACACATAATTTCGTGCAATTTTTCACCGGGGCGAATACCCACCTCTTTGATCGCCATACCCGGCGCCATAGCTTCGGCCAAATCGACAATACGAATGGAAGGAATTTTCGGTACGAAAATTTCACCGCCTTGCATACGCACAAAATTCTTCAATACGAAATCAACGCCTTCTTGTAATGAAATCCAAAAGCGCGTCATGCGAACATCGGTAATGGGCAAGGCATCGACGCCATCAGCCATTTGCTTTTCGAAAAAAGGCACAACTGAACCGCGCGAACCCACCACATTACCATAGCGAACGACGCTAAATGAAGTGCGTCGGCCACCAGCAATATTATTGGCGGCAACAAACAGCTTATCAGAGGCTAGCTTAGTCGCACCATATAAATTAATGGGATTGGCCGCTTTATCGGTCGATAAGGCAATCACTTTTTCAACATCATTTTCTAGCGCAGCATGAATGACATTTTCAGCGCCATGAATATTGGTACGAATACACTCAGTCGGATTATATTCTGCAGCGGGAACTTGTTTTAACGCTGCGGCATGAATGACATAATCTACCCCGCGCATCGCTTGTTTCAAGCGGTCTTTATCGCGCACATCGCCCAGAAAATAACGCATACACGGATGATTGTATTCCTGTTGCATCTCGAACTGCTTCAGTTCGTCGCGTGAAAAAATAATGAGTCGTTTGGGGGCATAATGGGTTAATAGTGTTTTTACATATTTTTTGCCGAACGAACCCGTGCCGCCCGTAATCAGAATCGATTTTCCGTCAAACATTTTACACCCTATTGCTATAGCGACGCTTCGCTGTGGTAACTTTCTCTAGGTAGCCGCGCGTCTCTGCGCTGGCATGACGTCTTTTGATTGAATCATACACCATTTGAGGTGGTAATGCATTGATGCTACGCATAGCTTGTGGTGGATTATCAGAAAAGACCGCGATAGCACGACTGGCCCCACCATTGTAAGCCGCAATAACAGCATATTCACGACTACGTGGGTGTTCAATCGCTTTTAAGTAATGTTGTTGAAGTAGAGCTACATAAGCCGCACCCAAACGAATATTCGTTTTTGGATCGATTAACTCCGCTTGAGTCGGTGCTCTGCTCACTCCCGTTAATAACTTCATCGCATCTCGTCCAGCTCGTTCTGGCATAATTTGCATAAGCCCTAACGCACCGGTGCGACTAACAGCGAAGGGATTAAAATGGCTTTCTGTTTCCATAATGGCATAGAGCAAATTAGCATCCAGGCCAAATTCTCGTGCTGCTGCCTCAATAGTGTGTGCAAAACGGGCAGCACGAACTTGTTTGTGGTTGGCATCTAGTGCTAACTCAACGCGCTGCACAGGACCAGAAGGCGTTTGCACTGTCTGCGATTTATGCACAATCGCCCATGCAGCAAAAGTTTGTGCTTTACTCACAGTGTCAATCGGTTTACCCAAGCTATCGACCAATTGTCCAAAGAGAAAAGGATGATTGTCTACTGAAACAGGTTGCGTTGATAATAGATCGACCTTACGCGGATCGTCTGGTGTCAGTAAAGCGTTAGTCAAAATTCGATGCATGACTAATTCAGCATTAGGTGATGCCAGATGCTCGATAATAAGCTTGCCCTCTTTAAGATCAATTAACGAGCGCGTACGCTTATCAGATGAATATTGCACTAACTGGGTTTGAGAGGAAAACTGGGCATCATCAGCCCATAAGTTTTCGACCTCTTTTACAAAATTCGTTAATTGACTAACCGTTTGGCGAGGCTTTTCAGCATTTTTTTCAGCATGTTCAGGCGCTGGTGCAGGAAGAATAATGGGCGGTTGATTCGAATTTAATAAATTAGATTGAGCAACTCCATTCGCAATAGCCAAAAACCGGTTTGTCTCCACATTTGCCAATCCTGCTGACAAGATTGCCAACCCACCAACAAGACCAATCCCTAGCAATCGCATCTACTAGACCTAGCCCATATTAACGAATGTAGTTAAATAGTGACATTTCACTCAATTTGGCAAAAGTTTGCTGTGACAATTGCAAACTGGTTAGAATCTTTTGGTAACTGTCAATACCAGAAACTAAATCTTGATCTCGAAGTTTAGATAGTGTTTCACTTAAACCCACTTTAAAATCTTGATTCATTTGGTTTTGCATATCAATACGCTGCAAACGCGTACCGACATCGGCTTGCGTATTGCGAATAGCCTCTAGCGAGGTGTCAATTTCTGCCAAATAATCGTCTAGCTTCGTATTACCGACAACAGCCCCCGCTCCCGACTGACCGCTTTCTAACTGGTTAATCATTTCGCGCATGGTATCGAAAATATTATAGTTAAGCTGGGGATTTTTATTAACATCATAACTAGGTTTCCATGGTGTTGACGAGGTTTTATCATAATAACCAAATACCCTCGCTCCCATGTCTGACACACGCACCCGAGAAGCATCCCCCATATCATTGCCATTGTCTATGTGGTCATTGTCTGGGGAAACTTGTACAAACCTTGCCCCTGTGTGCGAACCTGTGTAAGCATACAAAGGCTCTCCTTGAGCATCTTCGTAGGCCTGAGTGGTTGGGTTTAAGGTGTAGAGTTTGCCATTAAAGTTATCGACAATTTGATTGGCCGATGTCGTCACGCTATTAACGGTACTACCATCAATAGCTCTAACTTCAACAGGTGTTCCTGCAGCGGCTATTTTGGTGAAGTAAGCGGTTGGCTCTGCTGTTGTCTGTAGGGGTGGGTTAACAACACCTGTTGTGACTGGACCAGAAACGCTAGGAATTCCGGTACCTAAACTTTCTAGATTCGCTGCTGTAACCGCTTGATAGGCAGGAGTGGTTGATTTATCTCCTGAAAAAATATATTCACCATTACTGTCCTGAGTGTTGGCTAATGCTTTTAGGTTTTCTAATAAACCTCGCATTTCGGCAGCAATGGCCTGGCGTCCATTAGTGCTTTGCGTATCGTTCATACCATAAATAGTGAGTTCACGAATGCGCTGCATAACGTCCGTAAAATTCGTTAATGTGGTATCTTCAAGCTCTAATTTACCTTGCGCAAACATACCGTTGGCATTGAATTGATCGAGCTGTTTGATAGACTTATCAATTGTATAAATGCGTGCAGCAGCAACGGGATCATCCCCGGGACGATTGACACGTTGACCACTAGATAACTTCTCTTGAATTTTGTACAAATCCTCGGAGTGTTTGCGAACACCTTGAATACCATTAAAGTTAATTTGTGGGGTAGAAATACGCATCATTCACCTCCTAATTCAACGCACCGATGATCGTATCGAACATTCGCTGCGACGCTTGCATAATTTGTGCGGCGGCTTGATAAGCTTGCTGAAACTTGAGCATATTGGCAGCCTCTTCGTCCAAATTTACACCAGACATGCTATCTTTTAATTGAATCAACTGACTATTTACGGCTTCTTGTGTTTCCATACTCACTTCATTAGTTCTGTGATAAGTACCCACATTCCCAGCCATAACAGAAAAAGCCGACTTAAAGGTATTTTGATTACCAGTCAGTATTTTTTTGTCTTGAAGACTAGCCATGTTAGCCGCATTGACATTGTTACCTATCGCTAAAGGAACACCACTATTATCTGTACCACGATAAGCAACTTGTTCAGGAACTAATTGTGTGGTAGAAAATTGCGACATAGCATCGTCTAAAAAACGAAATTCAAACTTATCGCCCGGTTTTATTTGGCGAGCTGTTTGGTCAATATCCACCTGTAACCCTTCAAAACGAAGCGTAGTAACTCCTGCGGCTGCAGTAGTAGAATCCAAAGGTATGATTTGCCCCGTGCGTTTATCACTAATGGTGTAATTGCTTCCATCAAACGTCATGGAATAGGTTCTTGGTTGTAGCAGCGACAATTGTTTTTGCACCTGAGCAAAATCTGCTGGATTGCTTAGATCGGTCGGGTTACTACTTAATCCTGACTTGTTTAAATTAATGGTGATGTCATTGTTGGTTAAGGTGCCACCATTGCGCGTGTCTTTGTAGGCTGTTTGCTCTAAGCTCTTGTGGAAGTCTGTGGTGGTATAAACCATAAAACTATCACCTTTGGCAGGAGTGCCTGCACCGGAAGTCAAAGTAACACCAGAACCATTAAAGTTCGTGAGACCTGCCGACAAAGCAGCTGTTGTTACACCGGCTGAAATTATTCTGTTAGAGTAAGCATCAGTAACATCATAGCTGGAACCGTTGAAAGTCAATTTATAAGCAAACTCCGAAGTTGGAGTCCCAGTTGATGTGATTGATCCAGTGCCCGTATTGCTTGGATTACTGTAATTAGAAGCTGTATTCATTAATACTGGCTCTTTACCGTTCAAACTGAATAAATCGGCACCACGCACACCAGCAGCATCAAAACCTTGACGATGTTGCGCATTCATGGCAATGGCCATACCCGCTACAGATAAACCTAATTCATCTTCGGCACGCATCAACTGGTCTTTACGAAACGCTAAGGCGCCACCAATTTCACCACCTTTAATGCTGTCGCTAATAACCGTTTCTCGACCCGTGCCTGGCATTTGGATGTAAAGATCTAACTGTTGATTTTTAATGGGTGCGCCATTTATGGCATCATATTTTTCAAACGGGCTTTCTTTGGTATATACAGACATAGCACGATTATCGGTAATCAGTGGTACTTTACCATCGGAAGTATAAACATCAATGGTGCCATCGTCATTTTGAAAGACTTTAGTATCCATGTACTTATTTAATTCTTTTACCAACTGATCGCGCTTATCGAGCAAATCATTGGCAGGAAGTTCTTTACGCTGATTCAACGAACCTAGAGATTCATTCAAAAAAACCAGTTCTTTGGTAATGCGATTAACCTGAGTTGCTGACGAACTCAATTGACCGTTAACTTGCTCGATTAAATCGTTGCGTAAGCTATCATAGTTTTCCACTTGCATGGCCAACTGCGCTTGTGAGTCAAGTAAAAATCGAGGGGATGACGTATTAGTAGGATCATTCGCCATGGTGTTCCAAGTAGCGAACATATTTTGCATACCAGCACTAATACCGACTTCAGGATCACCCAAAGTACCATTCAGCTGTGTTGAGTAAACGTCGATGTTATTGTATTTACTTATCGCGGTATGGCTATTATTGAGTTGGTTCGAAAGGTAATCTTGATAAACACGGTTAATACTGACAGTACGTGCTCCCGTACCCACATACCCACCGGCCGATAATTGAGGCGTACCGGCATTAATTTCAAGACGCTGGCGATTGTAGCCTTCAGTATTAACGTTAGCAATATTATGCCCCGTAACATTAAGCGCCTGTTGAAAGGCTCTCAGACCAGAGCTGGCGGTCAGTAATAAATCAGCCATGTTTTTTCATCCTTCCCCAATCAGCCCTGTTCGGACTTAGCGGTTACTTTTCCCTGCAACAGGTTACGCAACAATAAGGTTTCTTCAGTTGAAGGCAGGCCTACTTCCGAAGTTGATTTAGGCACTTCTGGAATATCCGCAGCCGGTACTTTCCACCAACCACCCATATTGCTGGTACTCGAATGAGTACGCGCAATCGGTTTATTCACAACACCCTCATCTTTTAAATCACTAGCGATACCATACTGAGCGTTATTATTAATTGCGGGAGATAATTGTTTTACCAACATATCGGCAAAACCCATTGAACCTTTAGCAGAAAGTGTTTGTGCCAGCTGATCATCTCGCCACTCTCGGTAGGTATCCATAGAGCCAACACCAGGCACATCCTCGCCGAAACCATCATCCCATGAAGTTTCGCGAGAGCTTTTCAACAATTGTTGCATCATAATTGCTTCAAACTGTTTGGCCACCGCTTTTAGTGCTTCGGTTTTATCTTGCTGGGCAACACGACGCAGCCCATTAACCGCTCCAACATCGTTGGCAACCTGAATATTGCTAACTTGACTCATGATTAAATTACCAACAACTCAGCTTTTAAAGCACCAGAAGCTTTTAATGCTTCCAAAATGGCCACCAAATCAGATGGGGAAGCGCCAATTTTATTAACGGTTTTCACTAACTCGTCTAATGATACGCCACTGTCGAACTTAAACATACGGGCTGGCTCTTGATTAACCGCTACGTTAGAAGCAGGCGTCACGGCAGTTTGACCATTAGCGAAAGGATTGGGCTGATTCACATTCATCCCTTCACCAACAGAGACACTCAAATTACCATGTGCCACGGCAGCAGCACCAATACGTACATTTTGTCCAATCACAACCGTACCCGTTCTGGCATTAACGATGACCTTAGCAGCAGCTTCCGCAGGCGTAATTTCGATATTTTCAATTTCAGACAAGAAACTGACTTTATGTGATGCCATACGGGGTGCCATTACTTCTACGGATTGAGCATCCAAGGCACGAGCCGTGTCCGCACCAAACTTTTGATTAATGGCATCGACCATTAATTTTGCCGTGGTAAAGTCTCCTTGACGCAGATTAAGGGTAATAGTATTTCCCACATCAAAGCCAGCATCCACTCCTTTTTCAACAATAGCGCCATTAGGCACATGACCACCACCTGGATAGTTAATGGTAATTTTAGAACCGTCTTTACCAGAAGCATCTAGACCACCCACAACCAACGAACCCTGAGCCATGGCATAAACATTACCATCTAAACCGCGTAAAGGCGTAAGCAATAAAGAACCACCTGCTAGAGATTTGGCATTACCCAAAGAAGAAACCGTCACATCAATCGTTTGACCTGGCTTCACAAAAGGTGGCAAGTCTGCATGCACAGCTACAGCCGCAATATTTTTAGAGTTGGGTCTAACATCGGTAGGCATATTAATGCCAAAACGAGTCAACATAGATTTAAGACTTTGATCGGTAAAAGGGTTTTTGTCGCCGGTGCCATTTAAACCGACAACCAGCCCATAACCAATAAGTTGGTTACTACGAACGCCTTGCACTTGTGCTAAGTCTTTGATGCGCTCTGCCCATACCGTCTGTACACTCATTAAGGCGACTAAGCCTGCTAAGATGATCCGTTTCATTTGATGCTCCCAAGTGTCGTTTTATTCTACACTTAATGCCAAGCAAAGGATATGCCAATGATTAAAAATAAAAAAGCGCCTTAGCATGACTAAGGCGCTAGCGGTTATTGTTATTGTGTTCAAATACTTGTGTGTTTTACCGCTTTTTAAGGCTGTTTATTGTTATCGAGATGTCGATGCAACCGGTTTACCAAGGCCAGTAGTTACTGAAGAACCTAGCCAACCAGCCTTTTTGTGTTGCTTCACTCACTAAGCCATCACCACTGTAAATAATGCGCGCATCGGCTACCTTCGTGGAGGGAATGCTGTTATCTGGTCCGACATCAGCGGGGCGAATAATACCGGCAAAACGGATGACTTCCTCTCCTTGGTTAATGGTGACCCATTTCTCACCACGCACCACTAAGTTGCCATTGGGAATGACTTCAACTACCGTCACACTAATATTACCGGTAAGGCTATTACTCTGAGAAGCATCACCTTGCCCCTTAAATTGATGCGAAGAATCAAATGAAGTATCGCCCAAGAAGTTAATACCACCAGCTGCCGCAGCCACTGTACCTCCTAAAATAGTGGGAGCACCCATGGAAGTAGCATTAGTTTTCTTCTCATTCGCTGCGGCTTTTTTCTGCGCATTCATTTTCTCTTGCAAGTTGACCGTAATAATATCGCCGATACGACGCGCTTTACTGTCGTTAAACAAGTCCATCGCACCGGGTTGATACAAAGAGCCATTACGCGCTGTTTCCGCTTGCGGAATATTAGTCGGATAAGCCGGCTCATATTCGAACTTACCCATACGTTGTGGTGTATTAGAACAGGCTGTCAAAAAACCAACTGCCGTTAACACTAAGATTAATTGTGTTTTCATATTATATTACGCTCACTTATTCAGCTTAGACGTTATTGTTCAAGTATTGCATCATGCCATCAGCCGCTTTAATCGCTTTAGCATTCATTTCATAAGTACGCTGTGCTTCGATCATACCGATCAGTTCTTCGACCGTATTCACATTAGAGGCTTCTAGGAAAGATTGAATAATCGTACCCACCCCATCGACACCGGCAACGCCTACTACTGGTACACCACTGGCAATGGTTTCGGTAAACAGATTGTCTCCTTTGGCATTTAACCCTGCGGGATTAATAAAGGTAGCGATTTCTAACTGTCCCAACTGCTGCGGTTCTGGTTGTCCAGGGATGGTGGCCGAAACCGTACCATCGGTACCAATCGTGACACCAGTAGCATTAGGCGGAACGGTAATTTGCGGCTGAACCAATAAACCACCCGAAGTTACCATGTCACCAAACTGATTAAGCTGAAAAGAACCATCTCGCGTATAAGCCAAGGTACCATCAAGCTGCTGAACTTGGAAAAATCCTCTACCCTGTAATGCGACGTCCAATTCATTACCAGTGTTTTGCAAGCTACCTTGCGTATGCATTTTTTGAATAGCAACGACTTTCGTACCCACGCCCAACTGCAAACCAGAAGGCAATGTCGTTTGCTGGTTGGTAAAACCACCGGGTTGGCGCACATTCTGATAAATCAGGTCTTCAAACTCAGCACGACCTTGTTTGTAACCCGTGGTGTTGGCATTAGCCAAGTTATTGGAAATGGTGGCTAAACGAGTGTTTTGCGCTTCTAAGCCAGTTTTGGCAACATATAATGCTCTATTCATATCTTTACCCTACCCTTATCTTAACGATGTCAATCAGCATCCAAATTTGACCAGTTGTCAGCGTTGAAATTTGACCACCCCAGACCCTAAAAAATGAGCTAGTTAAATTACGTATTCTTCTTCCTGTGTTTGAAACGGTAAGAATCATTTCCGGTTTCGATAATATCGCAATGATGCGTTAGTCTATCTAACAGTGCGGTGGTCATCTTGGCATCCCCAAAAACCTTAACCCATTCGCCGAAGTTCAGATTGGTGGTGATAATCAGGGATGTCTTTTCATACAGTTTACTCAATAGATGGAAGAGTAATGCGCCGCCCGATTGTGCAAAAGGCAGGTATCCTAATTCATCAATAATGACCGCATCCATGAGCATGAGTGATTTGGCGATATTGCCCGCTTTTCCAGCTTTACTCTCTTTCTCCAGTTGTTGTACCAGATCAAGTGCATTGTAGAATCTCACTCGTTTATTCGCATGGATGCTAGCAACTCCTAAGGCGGTGGCAAAATGGGTTTTACCTGTTCCTGTTCCACCCACCAAAATCAGGTTATGCGCTGTGTTGGTGAACG
>NCFI01000025.1 GCA_002281095.1 Thiotrichales bacterium 35-46-9
TGTTGACTTTTGAAGCATTTCTGCGTCTCACTCGAAGCGATGCGTTGTTTCGAGAAGGTGAATTATGGGACTTGCTCACCTTTTTGGCAAGCGTTTTTTTCACTATTTGTCATATTTTTGTCATCACAGCATAAAATCAACAAGTTAACGACATCAACAATGCATCTTCACTGAAGCCCTCTTCATTTCGATAATAATGTTTACGTACAGCATCTTGCTTGAAACCCAATTTTTGATAAAGCGCGATGGCTTTAAGATTCGTTTCGCGCACTTCTAACACCACACGGTCACAGCCCAAGGCTTTCGCTTTATAACAACAAGCAACTATTAACTGAGTGGCTACCCCACGTCGCTGGTAAGCTGCAGCCACGGTAATTTGTAGCACTTCGAACATATCACCCAAATGCATGGCTAATAGATATCCCGCCAACTGACTTTCTTGATAATAAACTTCACAGCTCGTCAGCGGATTATCTAGGCTATCTTCAAATTGCTGTAACGTCCATAAGCACCCCTTTTCCTGTTGCTCAAACGCATAAAGCTTTGCTGCTAAACTCGGTTCAGCCACGAAACCACTCCTTGCGCACCCCATCGCGCAGTCGCTAGACTAGCCGTTAACAAATAACCACCCGTTGGCGCTTCCCAATCCAACATTTCTCCCACACAAAAAACACCAGGTTTTGCGTTTAGCATCAGCTGCTCATCTAGCGCGCCAGCCTTAACGCCGCCTGCACTGCTAATCGCTTCCGCCAAAAGCCCCGTTCCCGTTAATTGAATTGGATAATGCTTTAATCTTTCAGCGACTATTTTTAGGGATGCCTTGCTAGCTTCACCCTTTAGACTTTCTTGTATCAACGCCACCTTAACAGCAGACAATTTGAGCGCTGTGGTTAATTTATTACTGAGCGATAAGCGTTGTGGTGCTTGTATTAATTTTTGCTTGACTTGATCGAGAGACAAACTGGGTAATAAATCCAACTGTATGGTTTGAGGGCCATTATCTACAATGGCTTCTCTGAGCAGAGCTGAATAACCATAAATTAAGCCACCTTCCAGCCCAGATGATGACACCATTAACTCCCCTTGACGACGATAAGATCGTCCATTAGCATCTTGAAAAGTTAGTGCGACGGGTTTAATAGGAAAACCTGCATACTGCTGTTGCATATGCTCACTCCATGCCACGTTGAAGCTGCAATTAGCTGGTCTAAAAGGAGCAACCTCTACCCCCAAACGGGAAAACATATCCAGCCAATCGCCTTTAGAGCCTAACTGTGGCCAACTAGCTCCACCCAAGGCCAACACCATCGCATCCGATGCAATCGTTTTTTGTCCTGTAGGGGTATCTAATAATAAAGCTTGACCTTGCCATCCAACAAAACGATGCTTCATATGAAACACCACACCCGATTGTTTGAGTCGGTGCAACCAAGCTCTCAGCAAAGGGGCTGCTTTTTTATCGGTAGGGAAAATGCGACCAGATGAACCAACAAAACTGTCGATACCCAAGGAACGCATCCAAGATTGAATCGCCGTAGCGTCAAAGGCGCGAACCATCGGTGCCAACCATGTCGAGGCTTCATAATAATTATGCAGAAAATCGTCAATGTGAAGACTGTGACTGATATTCAGACCACCTCTACCTGCTTGCAAAAACTTCCTACCTGCTGAAGGCATGGCATCATAAACACTCACCGACAATCCATGCGCCACTAGGACTTCTGCCGCCATGAGCCCCGCAGGTCCAGCACCGATAACGGCAACCTGTTTAGGCATGGGTCAAAAAGTGCTGGCACAAAGTTTGCCACGCTTGCCTCTTAAGCTGTGGCTGCGTAAGCAATTCGTTCAAAGCGGGCAAGCTGACCATATATGTCATTGATTCGCCAAAAGCGATACCAGCAGAATCAGTCGGCTTATCTTCTAGTTGATCGCAAGGAAACAGCTGCTCTGCTGACAAGCCGAGAGACTGAGCAATCGACAGTAATAAGCGCCAACGTGGGTCTTGCTCATCGTCCCAAAAAGTGTCTAGATCGACTGACCAGCACCACAGCTCTTGCAGTGGCTGACTACTTATGACCTCCATAGTCTCGCTCTCTTGGCTAGCCAGCCGCTGATCTCGCCAAACCATCAACCCTAAAGCCTCAGCTAAATTCACACGCCACCTTGGTATTGTGGATGCGAGCGTTTAGCACGAACCGCCAATTTGTTTAAAGCATTAATATAGGCTTTTGCCGATGACGTCATAATATCTGTATCCGTACCTTGGCCATTAACAATGCGTCCACCCTTTTCTAAACGAACGGCTGTTTCGCCTTGCGAATCGGTACCATTAGTAACATTACTCACCGCATACAATGACAGATTGGCACCTGAATTAACCATGCTTTCAATCGCCTTAAAGGTTGCATCGACAGCACCCGCACCAGCCGATTCGGCGCGTTGCTCCTCGCCATTAATCCATAAAGTCACTTCAGCTTTAGGTAATTCTCCCGTTTCAGAAACCACTTTCAATGAAACCAGACGATATTGATCGCTTTCTAACTCCACCGCATCATCCGCGACAAGCGCCAACAAATCTTCATCATAAATATCATGTTTTAAGTCAGCGAGTTCTTTGAAACGAACAAAAATGCGATTCAATTCCTCTTCACTCGCCGGAGCAACGCCGATAGATTCTAAGCGTGAGCGTAACGCATTACGACCTGAATGCTTACCTAACACCATTTTATTGGCCGACCAGCCCACATCTTCAGCCGACATAATTTCATAAGTTTCGCGGTGCTTCAACACGCCATCCTGATGAATACCCGATTCGTGCGCAAACGCATTGGCACCAACAATTGCTTTGTTGGGTTGCACGGCAAAACCGGTAATGGCTGAAACCATACGCGAGGCAGGTACAATTTCTTTGCTATTAATACGCGTATCGAACGAGAAAAAATCCTGACGCGTACGAATCGCCATGACGATTTCTTCTAACGCCGTATTGCCCGCGCGCTCACCCAAGCCATTAATCGTACATTCGATTTGACGTGCGCCATTTTGCACCGCTGCCAATGAGTTAGCCACCGCCAAGCCTAAATCATTATGACAATGCGCTGAAAAAATGGCTTTATCAGAATTGGCTGTGTTAGCGATGACATACTTAAACAAAGCACCAAACTGCTCTGGCAAGTTGTAACCTACGGTATCGGGGATATTAATCGTCGTTGCACCCGCTTTGATGACGGCATCAAATACTCGACACAAAAATTCAGGATCAGAACGTCCTGCGTCTTCTGCCGAGAACTCAACATCATCAGTATACTGACGCGCACGCTTCACCGCATAAACAGCACGCTCAACCACCTCATCGGGAGTCATGCGTAGTTTCTTTTCCATGTGAATCGGTGAGGTAGCAATAAAGGTATGAATACGCCCACGTACCGCAGGCTTAACCGCCTCTCCAGCCAAATCAATATCACGATCAACAGCACGAGAAAGACCACACACAACCGATTCCTGAACCGCTTTAGCCACAGCTTGAACTGATTCAAAATCACCTTGACTCGCTGCTGGAAAACCAGCCTCAATCACATCAACGCGCAACCTTTCTAACACTTTAGCGATTTTAACTTTTTCTTCACGCGTCATAGAAGCGCCAGGACTTTGCTCACCGTCACGCAAGGTGGTATCAAAAATAATTAAGGTATCTTTCATGAAATAGTTCCTTACTGCAATTCAGTAAATTGTACAGATTTATCCTGAGCCGACTGGCTCTTATTATCTTGAGAAGAGTCCGCAGTTTGTTTTGTTTTCTGTCTCAGACTACGACGCTCTTTTAGTCCCCAAATAGTCACAACTAAACCCGATGCTGCGTAGACAAAGAGAATTAAAAACAATAACGTTGCCGGATCAATCAAAATGATGATGGCCACACCAACCAGCAGCAACATGGTAATAAATGGCACACGATCCTTCAGCTTAAACTCTTTGAAACTGTGATAGCGGAAGTTACTGACCATCAACAAACCAGCCGCAATCGTTAATAGGCTAACGAAAACAACTGTAATTTGACTAAAACTCGCATCACCCATAATCCAGACAAAAGACGCCAACACACCAGCTGCGGCTGGGCTGGGTAAGCCTTGAAAATAACGCTTATCAGCAATGCCTACTTGGGTATTAAATCTTGCCAAACGCAGTGCCGCGGCAGCAACATAAATAAAAGCAGCAACCCAACCGAACTTACCCAACTCATTCAAACCCCAGCTATAAACCAACATCGCAGGGGCAATACCAAAAGAAACCATATCAGACAGACTATCGTACTCTGCACCAAACTCACTGGTGGCATTGGCCATACGAGCTACGCGACCATCCAATGCATCGAATACCATGGCAATAAAGATAGCAATGGCTCCTTGCTCAAATTGCTGATTAACACCCGCAATAATGGCGTAAAAGCCACAAAATAAGGCTGCTGTTGTTAGCATATTGGGCAACCAATAAATCCCCTGTTTTGGTGTCTGCACAGGACGCTCCTTCTATTCATGTTTAGTGTGCTAATGCTAACACAATCGATGGGGTTTACCACACCTATTACGAATGGGCTTGATAGGATAAAACAAAAAACGCCAGCGTTAAGCTGGCGTTTTTAATCGAAGTAGAATCGAAATTAGTTCTTTTCTTTGTCAACGATTTTGTTAGCAGCAATCCAAGGCATCATAGCGCGTAATTTTGCACCAACAACTTCAATGCCGTGCTCTGCATTTTGACGACGACGTGCCGTCATTGAAGGATAGTTAGACTGACCTTCTAGGATGAACTGTTTAGCGTATTCACCCGATTGAATGTTCGCCAAAGCTTCGCGCATCGCTTTACGAGACTCTTCGTTGATAACGCGTGGACCAGTTACATATTCACCGTATTCAGCATTGTTAGAAATTGAATAGTTCATGTTAGCGATACCGCCTTCGAACATCAAATCAACAATCAATTTCAATTCATGCAAACATTCAAAGTAAGCCATTTCTGGTGCATAGCCCGCTTCAACCAAAGTATCGAAACCAGCTTTAACTAACTCAACGGCACCGCCACACAACACTGCTTGCTCACCGAACAAATCAGTTTCACACTCTTCACGGAAAGTAGTTTCGATGATACCCGTACGACCACCACCTACGCCCATAGCGTAAGAAAGTGCCGTTGCCTTAGCATTACCAGACGCATCTTGGTGAATAGCGATTAAGTCAGGAATACCACCACCACGCACAAATTCTGAACGCACAGTATGACCTGGTGCTTTTGGTGCAATCATGATGACGTCTAAGTCTTCACGTGGTTCGATTTGGTTGTAAATAATTGAGAAACCATGAGCAAAAGCTAGGGTAGCACCTTTCTTAATGTTTGGCTCAATCTCTTGTTTGTACAATTTAGATTGGAACTCATCAGGTGTTAGAATCATCACCACATCAGCCGCTGCAACCGCTGTTGCAACATCAGCTGTTTTTAAGCCATAGCCTTCTGCTTTCTTGATTGAAGGCGAGCCAGCACGTAAACCAACAGTCACGTCAACACCTGAATCTTTTAGGTTAGCCGCATGCGCATGACCTTGTGAACCAAAGCCAATAATCGCTACTTTTTTGCTTTTGATGATCGATAAATCACAATCTTTATCATAATAAACTTTCATTGAATATCCCCAATGCTAATGAATGTGTTAAAAAAATGAATAACCAAAAAATAAATGACTAAATTTGCAAACGCTTTTCACCGCGCATAATTCCCAGCGCACCTGAGCGAACGGTTTCCAAAATTAAACTCGCGTCCAATGCATTAATGAATGCATCAGTTTTACTTTTATTGCCAACCAATTGAATGGTGTAAGTGGTGGCACTGACATCAACGATTTGCGCACGGAAAATATCTGCCAAACGCTTAAGCTCTTCACGATGTGCGCCTGTCGCCATCAGCTTAATGAGCAACAGCTCACGCTCAATGTGCTCGCCATTAGTTAAATCAACCACCTTCACCACGTCAACCAAACGGTTAAGATGCTTAACGATCTGCTCAATTTGCTGCTCGTTACCTTCCGTAACCAGCGTCAAACGCGATACCGTTTCATCTTCCGTCGGTGCAACGGTTAACTCTTGAATATTGTAGCCACGCGCTGAAAACAAGCCTGCAACACGCGACAAGGCTCCTGATTCGTTTTCCATCAGCATGGAAATGATATGACGCATCTCCTAGCCCCCTTATACCAAAATCATTTCGTTTTGACCCGCACCAGCCGGAATCATCGGGTAAACGTTTTCTGTGTGATCGGTTTGAATATCCATGAATACCAAACGATCCTTCATGGCAAAGGCTTCACGCATCTTCGTTTCCAGCTCAGCTGGATCAGTGACTTTCATACCAACATGTCCATAAGCCTCAACCAGCTTTACAAAGTCTGGTAGTGAGTCCATATAAGACATAGAGTAACGGCGATCGTAGAAAAACTCTTGCCACTGACGAACCATACCCAAGAAGCGGTTATTCAAGCAAATAATTTTCACTGGCAAACCATACTGCAAACAGGTAGACAGCTCCTGGATATTCATCTGAATACTACCCTCACCGGTCACACAAGCGACTTCAGCATCGGGAAAGGCCATTTTGACGCCCATGGCATAAGGCAAACCGACACCCATCGTACCCAATCCGCCTGAATTAATCCAACGACGTGGTTTATCGAATGGGTAATACTGAGCTGCCCACATTTGATGCTGCCCAACGTCCGAAGTGATATAAGCATCACCCTCGGTGATTTTATGCAACAGCTCAATGACAGATTGCGGCTTAATTACTTTGGTTGATGGCTGATAAGCCATACAGTTGATACTGCGCCATTCATCAATTTGTTTCCACCAAGCCGACAGTGATTCCGCGTTAGGCTTACGCTTTTCATGACGCAGCATATCTAGCATATCGTCTAATACCTGCGCGACAGGACCGACAATCGGTACATCTACCTTCACATTTTTAGAAATCGAAGCTGGATCAATATCGACGTGAATGATTTTAGCAGTCGGACAGAACTTCTCGATGTTACCCGTTACACGGTCATCGAAACGCGCACCAATGGCAATCAAAACGTCACAATGATGCATGGCCAAATTGGCTTCGTAGGTGCCATGCATACCCAGCATACCAATCGACTGAGCATCACTTGCTGGGAAAGCCCCTAACCCCATCAAAGTTTGTGTGATGGGATACCCCATAGTACGCACCAGCTCGGTTAGTTGTGCTGAAGCGTCGCCCAAAACCACACCACCACCCGTGTAAAATACGGGGCGTTCTGCAGTCATCATCAAATCAATCGCTTTACGAATTTGACCTGAATGACCTTTGGTGACCACATTATACGAGCGAATACTAACTGACTCAGGATAAACATAATCTGTTTTAGCGTTTTGAATGTCTTTAGGAATATCAATCAAAACAGGTCCTGGACGGCCTGTTGTCGCAATATAGAAAGCCTTTTTCAGTGTTAAAGCCAAATCAGCCACATTGCGCACTAAAAAATTATGTTTAACAATAGGACGACTAATACCGACGGTATCCACTTCTTGGAATGCATCCAAACCGATAAGACCTGTAGGCACTTGACCGGTAATAACAATCAACGGAATAGAATCCATATAGGCGGTCGCTAAGCCGGTAATGGCATTAGTCGCACCTGGCCCAGACGTGACCAATACGAGTCCTGGTTTACCCGTGGCACGTGAATAGGCATCGGCAGCATGGGTGGCAGCCTGCTCATGTCGAACCAAAATATGTTGTAACTTGGTCGCTGTTGTATCTAAAGCATCATAAATAGGAAGCACGGCTCCACCTGGGTAACCCCAAAGGTGATCGACTCCTTCGTCCTCTAAAAATTTTACGACGATCTGAGCACCAGTCAACTCCACGCCACTCTCCTTCAATCCCAATTATATTTAGGGGTAAAACAGCGTATTGTAATACAAATTCAAGATTACAAACGATGTTTCATAAAAAAATAATACCTGACCATTTTGGTCAACTATTAGATTAGAGTCAAGCACCAATTAAAAAATTGTGACGATAATGACGCATCTCAGCGATGGATTCATGAATATCCGATAACGCAGTATGCGTACCCTTTTTCTGAACCGCATCAAAAACGGGTTTATTCCAGCGACGTGCGGCCTCTTTGAAGCTACTGACATCGAGTAGGCGATAATGGAGATAGTTATCTAACGCTGGCATGTATTTTTCGATAAATTTACGGTCTTGGCAAATACTGTTACCACACAAAGGCGATGATTTGGCAGGCACATATTGTTGCACAAAGGCCAAGGTCATCTCTGTTGCTTGCTCAATACTAATGGTGCTTTGACGACAACGTTCAATGAGTCCGGAAGCTCCGTGCGTTTTCAAACACCACTCATCCATGCCCGCTAACACCTCATCAGATAGATGAATGGCGATTTCTGGTCCTTCGGCAATCACGTTTAATTGACTATCCGTAATGACTGTCGCCACTTCCATAATGGTTTCGGTTGCTACGGACAAGCCGGTCATTTCCAAATCCATCCACACTAAATTATCTGCACTCTGCATAACGACTCCTTAACCAAATACCATTAACATCTTCTATAATGATGCGACTACTAAGGACATAACCGCTCATATCAGGAATTTTTGCTATGCTAGATATTAACACGTTACAGAACCAATCATGCCAACCCATTACGCCAAATAGTCAGCGTATGGTTATCCCCACCGTAGAAAGCTACTTAAGCGTATTACCTGGCTGGCAAGCTGGATTTGACTACAATAGTATCGAGCGAAGCATTCAGTTCAAAAACCACTATCAGGTAATGGCGTTTCTGAATGCGCTTGCTTTTATCAGTCATGAACAAGATCACCACCCTGAAATTTGCTACGGCTACAACAAAGTAACGATCAAACTAACGACCCATACGATTAAAGGCGTTAGCTTGAACGACATGATTATGGCTGCCAAAATTAATCAGTTGCGCCCCGTATGAGTAAACGCCGGCTGTCAGAACAGCAGCAGCAACGCATCGAACAACGCCGTTCTGGCAGCGAACACCACAGTCAAGGCTTTGAAGGTCTGGTGGTGATGAACTCTGGTAAAAAAGCGACGGTGCAACTTAATGATGGTCGCCTACTTACCTGCCACCAACGCGCTAACCTGGCTAATGTGGTTGCTGGTGATAAGGTCATTATTTCGCTAGATGAGCAACATCCACCTGTCATTGAAAGCCTATTACCAAGACGCAGCTTACTCTCTCGTCCAGGATTTAGGGGCGTGATTAAACCTGTTGCCGCTAACGTAGACCAGCTACTGGTAGTCATTGCACCGGCTCCTGGCATCGATTTAGACTTACTCGATCGCAGTCTATGCTACTGTGAATGGCAAGGATTGGATGCCGTCATTATTCTGAACAAGGTCGATTTGCTGGCTGATGATTATCGAGCACTCTGTGATCAGTTAGCCAACGTCTATACGGCTATGGGCTATACGTGGATAGAAACCAGCACAGAAGCCGATATCGGCCTAGAAGCACTGAAACACATCTGCAACAACAAAACCAGTGTATTTTTAGGCAATTCGGGGGTGGGAAAATCATCACTCACGCAAGCGTTGATTCCAGACGTCGCTATTCGCACGCAACAACTCTCTAGCTCGACGGGTTTAGGTCAACACACCACCAACAATGCCACCCTATATGAACTCAATATTGGCGGACAGCTTATTGATGCCGCTGGCATTCGCAGCTTAGAACTGAGCGAGTTCGCTATCGAACACCCCGACCGTTACTGGCGTGATTTTCGTCCTTATCTGGGACAGTGCCGCTTTAACAATTGTACACATGATCACGAGCCTGACTGTGCCATTAAAACTGCTGTTGCCTCAGAAGGTATTACCTTGCATCGTTATCAGCATTATTTAAGACTTCTGCATAGCACACCTTCTTGATAGCAAAAACATATTATTTTTTGCTAATACTGCTTGACAGAATCGCAACACTTGTATGTAATAAGCAACAATCGGTGAAAAACCGGGCTATTAATCTAGACATCCTTAATGGAGCTTAACCATGAAAAAATTAATCGTTGCAGCAGCACTATCTGTGTTAGCAATGGGCGCTCACGCTGCTGACGAAGCAGCAGGTAAAGCAAAATACGCTTCTTGCGCGGGTTGCCACGGTCCTAACGGTAAAAGTGCTTCTCCTGCATTCCCAAGCCTTGCAGGTAAAGATGCTGCTTACCTAGTTGCAGCACTAAATGACTACAAATCGGGCAAGAAAAACAACCCAATGATGTCTCCACAAGCTAAAGGCTTGTCTGATGCTGACATCGCTAACATTTCTGCTTTCTTGGCTGCTCAAAAATAATTGGGTTTTGCTAAAATAGCAATCAGGGGGAGCTTCGGCTCCCCTTTTGCTTATGGGGTCAGACTTGACGCCTAAAGACAAAAAAGGTTTAATGGCGACATCATTAAAACCACACTGGAGCACAATTCACATGAAACGTTTTTCGTTACCTCTTGTTGCCATGACATTAGCGCTACCTGTTTTCGCAGGCGATAAAGCAGCTGGTGAAGCGAAAACACAAGCCTGTGTTGGCTGTCACGGTGCTCAAGGTAAGAGCCTAGTACCAACCTTTCCTAAATTAGCAGGTCAACATGCTGTATATTTGGAAAGTACATTAAAAGAATTCCGTAGCGGCGCTCGTAAAAACGACCTAATGTCTCCTTTTGCTGCCGGCTTGTCTGATGCCGACATTGCTGATATTGCCGCTTACTACGAAGCACAAAAATAACCCTTTCTCTGCAGTCTGCGCCTTGCCATTAGCTCAGGCGCTCTGCACTTAAATCACTGCTCATAGTTTAACAGGATAAAACAGAAACCTCCTAAGTTTCGGATCTGCGTTCGAGTCGCGGTGAGCAGACCAAACAATCACTTTTGATCCACACCTTATTACAACACCATTCGGACAAATTAAGCCGCCACCAACTCAACCCCATTACCATCAGGATCGCGACAAAACAAAGCATTCCTCCCAGATTGACTCAAGGTAAACGAAATGTTGGCATCGACTAAGCGCTGTTTAATGACTTCTGTCGTCGTGACTCTAAGCGCCAAATGACGGTCTCGACCAACATGTGCTGGTGCAATGCGCTGCGCATCAGGATTAGTCAGACAAAGCAAATGAATCGACTGATTTTGCCCTACAGCCAACCAAGCACCATCGAAACCCAAGTTAGGTCTGGCCTGCACCGACAACCCGAGTATATCTTGATAAAAATGCAAAGACTTAGCCAGATCGCTGACCAAAACGCTCACATGATCTAAACCCACGACCATCTCAAACCTCCGTTACGCCCGATTATTCGGTATAATAAGCCAATTATCATCACTATTCGTTTTTAAAAACAAGGAAAGTTTCCATGAGCGAACAACTCAAGTCCATTATTGAAGCCGCTTTTGAACGTCGTGCCGACATCAACCCAAAAAACGTTGACGCTGAAAGCAAACGCGCCGTTGAAGAAGCGCTACACCTACTAGACACAGGCGCAATGCGTGTTGCCGAGCGTCAAGCAGTAGGCAAATGGACAGTAAACGAATGGTTAAAAAAAGCAGTGCTACTGTCTTTCCGCATGGAAGACAACAAAGTCATGCCAGCGGGTGGTAGCATGCAATTTTATGACAAAGTGCCTACTAAATTTGCCAATTACTCAGAAGCCGACTTCCAAGCGGCTGGGGTACGTGTCGTACCTCCAGCGGTTGCGCGTCGTGGTAGCTATATTGCACCCGGTGCGATCTTAATGCCCTCATACGTTAACATTGGCGCTTATGTCGATAGCGGCACTATGGTGGATACTTGGGCAACCGTTGGTTCTTGTGCTCAAATCGGTAAAAACGTCCATCTGTCGGGAGGCGTTGGCATTGGTGGTGTATTAGAACCGCTACAAGCGTCACCTACCATTATTGAAGACAATTGCTTTATCGGAGCCCGTTCAGAAGTCGTTGAAGGCGTCATTGTGGAAGAAGGCTCGGTTATTTCAATGGGCGTTTACATTGGTCAATCAACGCGTATTTATGATCGTGAAACCGGAGAAATTCATTACGGTCGCGTACCTGCTGGCTCTGTCGTTGTTTCGGGCAACCTGCCTTCTAAAGATGGTAGTTACAGTCTTTATTGTGCTGTTATTGTCAAAAAAGTGGATGCCAAAACACTTTCTAAAGTCGGCATTAACGAATTACTGCGCGATCTCTAAAGCAGCACAAGCATCTAACCAAGCTTTGCTTAAAGCCGACCCTTGTGTCGGCTTTTTTATTACATGCCAATCATTGCATTAGTAAAAGTCTTTAAGCATAATGACAACTGAATAAGTAGCTAATAATTACGCACGCGAGGAGCGCAATGGACAAGACCCTGTCTAATGAACAGGTTTCCGCCTATTTGGCTCAATTGGGTCATGAAATGCGTTCGCCCCTGCACAGCATTTTAGGCTTTACGCATATGCTCAGCGAGTCGTGTGAACAACCGAGTCATCTCGAGTGGTTAAGTCACATTCGTTCTTCAAGCCAACATTTACTTGAACTGATCAATGATATCATTGATCTAGAGCTTCTTAATCATCATAAAGTAAGCATCGCCGATGAAGCGATTGATGTGTTTGAACTGGTCAAATTGATTCAACAAGGTTTACAACCACAAGCCTTAATTGGACAACTGCAACTAGACTGCCAGATAGAGGCCAATTGCCCTCGCATCTGGCGCGGTGATAAACGCAAACTGAGACAGGTACTCATTAATCTCATTTCTAATGCGATTAAATTCACACCGCCACAAGGTCAAGTCACGGTATCACTCAATCAAGTGACTGCTGGATTGCGTATCAGCGTAAAAGATACAGGCATTGGTATTAATACCGACGCACTTTCGCAATTATTTACACCTTACTATCACAATACCAGCGCACTAAATCAACAAGGTGTCGGTATTGGCTTAGCCATTACACGTCGTTTAATCGAACTCATGAAAGGTGAAATTTTAGTGAACAGCCAACCTGACGATGGTTGCGAGTTTATTATCATCCTGCCACTCAAGGTTGGTGACGAGGCCTCCTTGCTGACTCAATTCAGCCACGATCAACTTCCAGAGCTACTTAAAACAACCTCGGTATTGTTGGTAGATGATGATCGCTTACACCACGAAGTCTTTCATGGCATGGTTCAAAAGCTACCTTTTATCGTACATAGCGCAGTCAATGCCGAACAAGCATTAACGCTGTATAAGCAAAAACAACCACAACTGTTACTGATCGATTACCGCTTACCGGACAGCGATGGACTGACGCTCGCTAAAAAATTACGTCACCTTATCAATCACCACGACCGTCAACAACAGACGCGAGTGGTCATGCTGACCGCTCAATCCAACGAGCATTTTGAAAGTGCCCTGCTTGACGGCACGCTAGACGCTTGGTTAAGTAAGCCGCTACAACTCAAAGAGCTTATCCTACTGGCCAATGACTGTGAATTAAATACGCATAAACCAGATCTTTCACCGAAAAGTACGCAAATAAGCAATAGTGATGAGGTTGAGATCATACTGGCCATTGATATGCTACCCGATTATTTACGCAATTTGTGGCCTGAATTTGTCAACGAGCTACATAACGGAATTCGTTATTGCCAACACATGCTTGATGGCAACAAAATGACAGAACTGATGACCAAAGCACACCAATTGAAGGGACAAGCCATGGTATTTCAGCAAAAACAATTAATCGAGATACTTGAACAACTTGAGCAACACGCTCAAAACCGAGATAAAGCAGCTTGCCAACAGTTACTAACGCAAGCAAGTCATATTAAAAGCATCTAGGAGCCGACTATGAAATTAACGCGCATTGCCATCATCGACGACCACCGCATCGTTACTCAAGCCATTTCTGGACTTTTGGCTCAATTCAAAGACTTTCGTGTCGTGGGCGTAGGTTACGATGGCAAGAGCGCACTAGAGCTTGTTGTCAGCCAAAAACCCGATTTACTGATACTCGATTTACAACTACCCGGATTATCAGGTAGCGAATTATTGCCCATCGTTAAAAAAGCGTATCCCCATTTACGCGTCATTATTTTAACGGCCTCACAAATCAAACAGACGTGGCAAAAAGTATTAGCCTTAGGTGCCGATGGTATTGCCTTAAAAAGTGTCGCTTCCGATGTACTGGTCGAAGGTATTCGCCAAGTCATTCAAGGACAGATGTTTATTGATCCCGATATTCAGCAAGAGCTATCACGTAATGATTCTGGCGTTTATTTGTCATTACCAGAAGCTTTGGCAGAACAATTGACTCGTCGTGAAAAAGAAATTCTACTACTGGTATTGAACGACTTAACCAGTAAGCAAATCGCAGAAAAATTGTCCATTTCTGATCGTACCGTTTCCAAACATCGTGAAAACATCTACCATAAGCTAGGTGTCAACTCATCGGACGAGATACTGCCCATTTTGCAGCAAATGAGCAACTAATAAGTATCTTATTAGTAGATATAAAAAAGCCCAACTAGGTTGGGCTAAGCGGGCTACATTATGGAAAGAAGCAATCGCTTCTGACACACCCTTATTTGACCATAGTTTTTGCTTAGACAACTTGATTACAATCAAGTTTTATAGCCGATTACTTCAAAGACTCACACTAATTAGCAACTCCAGTTAAGTGGTGCATAACAGCGAAGTAACTATCCCGCAATGCGACCACATAATCCTTCTTCTTGATGGTTAGCCAAGGCATCTAAACGAGACCTATGACGAATCGTCAGTTGTTTTTGACGCCACTCAACTAGCCCCTCATCCGAGAACTTGGCCAACACGCGCGATACGGTTTCTGGCGTTAGCCCCAAATAAAGTGCGACATCTCGATGTAACAACCCCAAACGGAAAGACTCGTCATTAAATCCTCTCTTTGCCTGGCGCTGCGATAACCATAAAATAAATAACGCCATGCGTTCTTCGGCACTCTTACGTGATAATAATTCTGCGTGCATACGCTCATCACTCAGCTCTTTGCTCATAATCGACAACAACTGCCGATTAAGAGTGGGTAGCTGCAAAGATAAGCGCTCTAAGTCTTTGAAGGGAATTTCGCACACGGTTGACGTGTCAATCGCTACAGCGGTAGAGATATGTTCATCTGTAGATAAGGCATCAACACCCAGAATATCGCCGGGTAAATAAAAGCCGATCAATTTATCTTCACCACTGGAATGTTGAGTGAAGACCTTAAACCCACCTGCTTTTACCGCATAGACAGCCTGAAAAGGCTGTCCCGCACGAAAAAGAACATCTCCCTTTTGCAACGCTGGCTTGCGTTTAACCAAAGCGTCTAAGCGTAACACTTCACTTTTTTCTAAACCTAGTGGGAAGCACAGCTTTTTTAAGCCACATTCGTTACAGTTTGCATTAAATAAAGGAACCGGTTGTGTCATGAGTAGCCTAGCGTACGCATTATTAAGTATTTTAATTGATTGTAATCAAGAATCACTCATAAGTCGAGTGAGACGAGTAAGAAGTATCAAAATTGAAATACTAAAAGCTACTTACAACTGAGTAATGACGACTCAATACGGACAATATCTTCGGGCAAATCTACTTCTAATGAATCATGTGCCGTTACCACTACCCGAATGCGCTGGCCATTTTCTAACACACGTAATTGCTCTAATTTTTCAACTTCTTCTAACACACCCGGTTTGAACTGATTGAAGCTATCAACAAAGGCTTTGGTGTAAGCATAGACGCCCAAATGTTTGTAGACGGGATGTTGCCAATGATCGCGCCCAAAGGGAATGGCAGCGCGTGAAAAATACAAAGCGTTACCATTTGCTTCAAAAGTCATTTTGACATCTTTAGGATCATGAATTTCACGCGGATCGGTAATGGCATAAGCCAAGGTACTCATGGCAAAGCTGCCATCATAGTTTTCGATAAATGGACGAATCACATCTTCCACGCTCTGCGGATGAACCAAGGGCTGATCACCCTGTACATTGATAATCAGATCATCGCCAGATAAGCCAGCTTGTGCCGCCGCTTCTGCTAAACGATCTGTACCCGTATGTGCTGGTAGCTTGGTCAAAATCACGGGCGCCCCCAAATGCGCCACGGCTTCGGCAATACGCTCATCATCAGTAGCAACATAAACACCATCTAACCCCTTGGCTGCCGCCACACGTTCATAAACATGCACAATGAGCGGCTTGCCCGCAATCAGCGCTAAGGGCTTTGCGGGAAAACGAGTAGAGCCATAACGAGCAGGGATAAAAGCGATTTTTTTCATATCACATCCGCTTATAAAGTGCTCGCAACTTATCATCGGTGACTTCACGTTCCCAATCATCGCCATAGACGTTTTGCCACAAGGGTTTCATCCCTTTACAAATAGCAATCATACGGTCAATATCATTTTCAGACCAAGTCGCCGCCAGATTTTTGGGGATGTCGATATTGTGTTTCTTCACCATTTCGCGGAACTCTTTCACGCCGTCGCCATAATAGCCGTCGAGCACATCAAAGGCGATACAGTTGCCGATACCATGATGATAGCCAAACACATAAGACAAACCGTAGGATAAGGCGTGACAAGCACCAACTTGCGAGTAGGCAATGCTCATGCCACCCATGTAGCTGGCCATCATCAATTTTTCATCACTTTCAGGATGATCTTCTAAATAGACCTCACGACACAACGCCAGTGATTTATCACCAAAGGCACGCGCAAACTCGTTAATAAAGGTACCATTTAAGGCTTCGATGCCATGAATGTAGCAATCCATGCCAGTGTAGAACCATTGATTTTTGGGTACGCCCGCAATCAACTCAGGATCCATGACAATTTGATCGTAAACAGTGTGATCTGAGTTTAAGCCCAACTTGCGCTCAGGGCCAGTTAACACCGCTGTACGAGAAGCCTCAGCGCCAGTACCTGATAAGGTCGGAATACCAATATGATGTACAGCAGGGTTCTGAATCAAATCCCAACCTTGGTATTTCGCTGAACCACCAGGGTTGGTCAACATCAAAGACACGGCTTTAGCCAAATCTAAAACCGAACCGCCCCCTAAGCCAATCACGCTATCGGGCAGGGTTGGTGCATGGGCTTTCACTTTATCGGTAAAGGCATCGACCTGAATGGTACTGGGTTCTTTCGCCACATTCGCCCAAATGATTAAGTCTTGCGCTTTAGCAGGAATACGCTTGGCCAGTTCACGGTTTTGGTGTATGTCATCGACCACGAATACCACCCAGCCACTACCGCCATCGCGTTGTTCTGCCAAAATATCATCTAGCTGATTAAACGCACCACGCCCAAACACCATGCGCGGCACACATTTGAAATTACGAAACTTGGGTGCTGACATGGTTATACTCCTGTAAAGACGTTTTTGAGTTTTTCGATGCGCTGTTCAATATCCGCATCGGTCCAATTCAGTTTAATGAGCATTGAAATGCTACGACTCATCACCGCATCGGAAGCTGAGGTATCTAGCTGAGTGTAATCGGGTAAATCGCTATTCAGATGAATCGGTAGCTTAGCGGAGCCGACCATGTTCTGAATTTGCGGCCAATTTTTAATGTAATGCCAATTGTTAGCATACCAGTAGAAGCAGCCATCAACACCAGCATCTTTGAGCTTTTGATTGATTTCTACTGTACGTGCTTCTGTGGGCAACATAAAGGTTAAGAAGCTACCTTGATCGCCCTCTGGGTCGGGAAGACGACGGAAACTAAGCTCGCTAAATTGACTTAAAGCACTTTTTAACTTGGCTTTGTTTTTGCGCTGAACCGCGACCATATCATCCAGTTTACGTAACTGCGCCACACCCATCGCCGCATTCAAATCGGAAATGCGGTAATTTAGACCCATAATCGGATGACCTTCTGCGCCGCGGTCATTACCAATATGGTCATGTCCGTGGTCAGAATACATGTGCGCATTTTTATAAATCATTTCATTATTGGTAATAATGCCGCCACCTTCGCCACAGGTAATGGTTTTGACCGAGTCGAACGAAAAACAACCCGCATCACCAATACTGCCTAAAGGCTTACCCTTGTAGCTGCCGCCAATCGCTTGGCAGGCATCTTCAATGACCAACAGATTGTGTTTCTTAGCAATGGCCATAATGGCAGCCATATCAGCCATACTGCCACACATTTGCACGACGTTAATGGCTTTAGTACGTGGCGTAATTTTGCTTTCAACACTGGCTGGGTTTAAGCAAAGCGTATCATCGACATCGGCAAAAACAGGAATCGCACCCGCTGCTACCAGGGCTTCGACACTGGCAACAAAGGTAAAGGTAGGTACGATAACCTCATCGCCTGCCCCGACTCCCATCGCATGATAAGCCACCGACAAGGCCGCCGTACCACTAGAGACAAGATGCGCATACTGAGTTTGCATACGCTCGCACAACATGGCTTCCATTTCACGCGCTTTCCAGACGTTATTACGTACGCCGTCAAAGTTGTAACGGAAAATAAAGCCCTGATTGAGCACTTGGTTGATTTCTGCCTTTTCTTCGGCGCCCATCCATTCAAAACCTGGCATGAAAGTG
>NCFI01000026.1 GCA_002281095.1 Thiotrichales bacterium 35-46-9
GTGAAGGTGGTCGTACGGTAGGTGCGGGTGTTGTTGCTAAAGTATTAGCGTAATCCCCAGCCCTAACCGGCAAGCTAAGAAAGCCCGTCAGAAATGACGGGCTTTTTCTATTGTAGATTATTTGTTTAAACTATTTGCATTATAGGTAAGTCTCGCCTATAATGCTAAATTCCGCGATGCTATATAGTGTCGTATTTCTTGTTCTTTGGAGAATTTTAATGGCAACTCAAAGCATTCGTATTCGCCTAAAAGCCTTTGATCATCGTTTAATTGATCAAGCGGCGCGCGAAATCAGCGACACTGCTAAGCGTTCAGGTGCTCAGGTTCGTGGTCCAATCCCGATGCCAAGCAAAAAAGAACGTTTTACCGTACTCATTTCCCCTCATGTGAATAAAGATGCACGCGATCAGTATGAATTGCGTACACATAAACGCATGTTGGAAATTGTAGAACCGACCGAAAAAACTGTGGATTCCTTGATGAAGCTGGATTTGGCGGCGGGTGTGGATGTGCAGATCGAGCTGCGCTAATCCATTAATTGGCTGTCATCAATTGTAATGACAACTGTAATAACAATGAGGTTTAAACAATGTGCCTTGGTCTAGTAGGTAAAAAGCTGGGCATGACGCGTGTTTTCGATGCAACTGGTGCATCAACTCCGGTAACCGTTATCGAAGTTGAGCCTAATCGTGTCGTGCGCTTCATGTCTGAAGAAACCGATGGATATGTTGCTGTTCAGGTTACGACAGGTGCTGTAAAAGCAAATCGTATTAACAAGCCTGAAGCAGGTCATTTCATCAAGCATGGCGTCGAAGCAGGTCGTGGTTTGTGGGAATTCACGCTAACAGCGGAAGAAGCAAGTGCGCATGCTGATGCTAAAGAATTTCAAGTGTCTCTCTTTAGCGACGGTCAAATGGTTGACGTAACAGGTACTTCAAAAGGTAAAGGTTTTGCCGGTGCTGTTAAACGTCATAATTTCCGTACACAAGATATGACGCATGGTAACTCGCGCTCTCACCGCGTTGTGGGTTCAACTGGTCAAAACCAGACTCCAGGTCGCGTATTTAAGGGTAAAAAGATGCCAGGTCATATGGGTAGCGTACAAGTCACTACTCAAAACTTGAAGATCGTTCGTGTAGATGCTGATACAGGTCTAATCTTAGTTCAGGGCGCTGTTCCTGGTGCGACAGGTTCAGATGTCATCGTATCGCCAGCGGTTAAAGGCTAAGGAAAGTACGAGATGGATATCAAACTTTTTGATGGCAATACAGGTGCTAACACTGGCTCTGTAACTGCTAACGACACCATTTTTGGTGCTGATTTCAATGAAGCGTTGGTTCACCAAGTGGTTGTTGCTTTTATGGCGCGTTCACGTTCTGGTACCAAAGCTCAAAAAACTCGTGCAGAAGTAGTTGGCGGTAAAGCTAAACCTTTTAACCAAAAAGGTACAGGTCGTGCTCGTGCTGGTTCATCAGTAAGCCCAGTTTGGGTTGGCGGTGGTCGTGCGTTTGCTGCTTCTCCACGTAATTTCGATCAAAAGGTCAATAAAAAAATGTACCGCGCTGCAATGCGTAGCATTTTGGCTGAATTGAATCGTCAAGATCGTTTAATGGTGGTAGATAACTTCACTTTAGAAACACCTAAAACTAAAGAGTTCGTTGCTAAAATGAAATCTTTGGGTGTTTCTGATGCGTTGATCGTTACCGAAATGCTAGACGAAAACCTATACTTGGCTTCACGTAACGTGTATGCAGGTGGTGTGTGTGATGTCGATAGCATTGATCCTGTTAGCCTGATTGGTTACGGTAAAATTATTGTTACGCGTGATGCACTCAAGGCAATTGAGGAGCATTTAGCATGAATCAAGAAAGAATTTACACCGTAATTCGTGCGCCTCGTATCTCTGAAAAGAGTGCGCGTATGGCCGAAAACAGCAAATATGTATTTGATGTTGATACAACAGCAACTAAAGCGGAAATCAAAACTGCTATTGAAGCTTTGTTCAATGTTACGGTCAATGCTGTTAACGTGATCAATATTGCTGGTAAGCGTAAAGTGTTCAAAGGCCGCTCAGGTCGTCGTAACGGTTTACGTAAAGCGATTGTTAGCCTACAACCCGGTCAACAGATCGAGTTGATGTCAGCAGAATAAGGACACAATCATCATGGCAAATATCGTTAAGAAAAAACCGACCTCACCAGGTCAGCGTTTTGTGGTTCAAATCGTTGAGCCCAATTTGCATAAAGGTGCGCCATTTGCTGGCTTATTAGAAAGCAAGTCGCGTAAAGGTGGCCGTAATAACAATGGTCATATTACCGTTCGTCATCAAGGTGGTGGTCATAAGCAACACTACCGTATTGTTGATTTCAAACGTGACAAGATTGATATTCCAGCGGTTGTTGAGCGTTTAGAATATGACCCAAATCGTAGTGCGCATTTGGCATTGTTGAAATATGCTGATGGTGAACGTCGCTATATTTTAGCGCCACGTAATATTGAAGTAGGCGCAAGCATTATTTCAGCTAATTTTGCTGACATTAAAGTAGGTAATACTTTACCGTTGCGCAACATCCCAGTTGGTACTATTGTTCATGCAATGGAAATGAAAGCGGGTAAGGGTGCGCAAATTGCACGCTCTGCTGGTACGTCTATACAGGTTGCTGGTCGTGATGGCGCTTATGTATTAGTTCGTCTTCGTTCTGGTGAGCTACGTCGTGTCAATCCAGAGTGTAAAGCAACTATTGGTGAAGTTGGTAATACTGAACATAACCTGCGTAAATTGGGTAAAGCCGGTGCAGCACGTTGGCGCGGTGTGCGTCCTACGGTTCGTGGTACTGCAATGAACCCAGTTGACCACCCGCACGGTGGTGGTGAAGGTCGTACTTTTGGTAAGCATCCTGTGACTCCATGGGGCGTTCAGACTAAGGGTAAGAAAACTCGTAAGAGCAAGTTGAACGATTCGTTCATTGTTCGTAGCCGTCACCAAGCTAAGAAATAAGGATTGAGACATGCCTCGTTCGATTAAAAAAGGTCCATTTGTAGACCATCACCTGTGGAAAAAGGTGCTCGAAGTCAAGGAGTCTGGTTCGAAAAAGCCGATCAAAACTTGGTCGCGCCGTTCCATGATTCTGCCAGAAATGGTAGGGATGACATTGGCTGTTCATAACGGTCGTGAACATATTCCTGTTTATGTAAATGAAAACATGGTCGGTCACAAGCTCGGCGAATTCTCGTTGACTCGTACGTTCCGCGGACACGCGGCCGACAAGAAAGCGAAGAAGTAAGGAGCGAACCATGCAAGTAAGTGCAACGCATCGTTATGCCCGCATCTCTCCGCAAAAAGCACGCTTAGTAGCGGACTTGATTCGTGGTAAGTCAGCGGAAGCTGCTGTAAACATGTTGGCTTTCTCTGATAAGAAAGCTGGCGATTTAGTTAAAAAAGTGTTGGATTCTGCTATTGCAAACGCAGAGAACAATGAAGGCGCAGATATTGATACGCTGAAAGTTGTTGCTGTGTATGTTGATGAAGGTCCTCGTATGAAGCGCATGAGCGCTCGTGCGAAAGGTCGTGGTAATCGCATCGTTAAGCGTTTAAGCCACATCACAGTTGTTGTTGGCGATAAGCGTTAAGGAGTGAGCAATGGGTCAGAAAGTCCATCCTAATGGCATTCGACTGGGTATCACTAAAGAGTGGAACTCACGTTGGTATGCTAACAGCCAAAATTTTGCAGATTTCGTGGTCGGTGACTTCGAAGTTCGCAACTTTTTGAAGAAAAAATTAATGGCGAATGGCGTCAGTAAAATTCATATCGATCGTTTAGCGAACGGTATGCGTGTTACGTTGCACGCTGCACGTCCAGGTAACATTATTGGTCGTAAAGGCGAAGACATCGAAGCACTACGTAAAGAAGTTACTGCTTTGGCGGGTGTGCCTGTTTCAATTAACTTGGAAGAAATTCGTAAGCCAGAACTTGATGCTCAATTGGTGGGTGAGTCTATTACTCAACAATTAGAGAAACGTGTTCAGTTCCGTCGCGCGATGAAACGTGCCGTTGCGAATGCAATGCGTGCGGGTGCCAAGGGTATTAAAATCATGGTGTCTGGTCGTTTGAACGGTGCTGAAATTGCGCGTACCGAATGGTATCGTGAAGGTCGTGTACCCTTACATACGTTCCGTGCTGATGTTGATTATGGTTTCGCTGAAGCCTTAACAACTTACGGTATTATTGGTGTTAAAGTGTGGATTTTCAAAGGCGAAATGCTGGGTAAGTTAGCACTGGTTGAACGCCAAGCAGAAGCACCAAAGCAACGTCGCCCTCGTGCGAATGCTGCTAAATAATTAGGAGTTACTGTTATGTTATTACCTAAGCGTACGAAGTTTCGTAAGGTACAAAAAGGCCGCAATCGTGGTCTAGCACAGACAGGTAGCTCGGTCAGCTTTGGCGAGTTCGGTCTGAAATCAGTCGATCGTGGTAACCTAACTTCACGTCAAATCGAATCGGCGCGTCGTGCGTTGACACGTTCGGTTAAGCGTGGTGGTAAAATTTGGATTCGTGTGTTTCCTGATAAACCAATTACTCAAAAACCACTTGAAGTGCGTATGGGTAAAGGTAAGGGTAGCGTGGAATACTGGGTTGCTCAAATTCAACCAGGTAAGATTTTGTACGAAATCCAAGGTGTTAGCGAAGAAGCTGCACGTGAAGCTTTCGCACTTGCTTCCGCCAAACTACCTGTTAAAACAGTGTTTGTTAAACGTTCGGTGATGTAACATGGACGCAATGCAAGATAAAACTATGGAACAACTAAAAGAAGAGTTGTTGGCGCTACGTAAAGAGCAATTCAACTTACGTATGCAAACTAAACTGGGTCAGGTTCGCGATACTTCGTTATTACGCAAAGTGCGTCGTAACATTGCACGTGTTAAGACCTATATGACACAGAAAGGGGTTGCAGCATGAGTGTAGGCACTAAGCGTAGCTTGCAGGGTGTTGTTGTCAGTGCACAAAAAACACCGCAAACCATTGTTGTAGCGGTAGAGCGTTCAGTTCGCCACCCACTTTACAACAAAGTAATGCGTAAAACAGATAAGTACATGGCTCACGATGCGAACAATGAATGTCGTATTGGTGACAAGGTAACTATCTCTGAAACTAAGCCGATATCTAAGCGTAAAGCTTGGGCACTGGTTACTGTTGACGAACGCGCTCAAGACTGATATAATTTAAAAAATCAGATGTTTTTACCGCTTTCTTGGTTAAGTCCGTTATTTGGATACTGACCATAAAAGCGGTAATTGTGTTATTGTTATTTTTATTCCTTTTGGGGTGCTGCAATGATTCAGATGCAGACAGTTCTCGAAGTGGCTGATAACTCAGGTGCTAAACGAGTAATGTGTATCAAAGTCCTAGGTGGATCTAAGCGTCGCTATGCTGGCGTGGGTGATTTGATCAAGGTTAGCGTCAAAGACGCTGCGCCACGTGGACGCGTTAAAAAGGGTGATGTTTACACTGCGGTTGTCGTTCGTACAGCTAAAGGTGTTCGTCGTCCAGATGGTAGCGTAATTCGTTTTGACGATAATGCTGCTGTGATCCTGAATAATAAGCAGGAGCCAATCGGTACCCGTATTTTTGGACCAGTGACTCGTGAGCTTCGTGGTGAGAAATTCATGAAGATCGTTTCACTAGCGCCAGAAGTGCTGTAAGGAGCATTTAAGTATGAACCGTATTCGCAAAGGCGATGAAGTTGTTGTAATCACTGGTGGTGATAAGGGTAAGCGCGGTGTTGTTGCTACTATCCTTAAAAATGATCGCATCGTGGTTGAAGGTGTCAATATCCGCAAAAAACACGTTAAAGCTAATCCAGCTATGGGTGTAGAAGGTGGCATTATTGCAAAAGAAGCGACTATCCATGCTTCTAATGTGGCGCTCTATAACGCCGAAACACAAAAAGCTGACCGTATCGGTTACAAATTTGTGGACGGTAAAAAAGTGCGTTTTTTCAAGTCGACCGGCAAGGTCGTTGACTGATTTGCGGGTGTATAGATGGCACGTTTAAAAGATATTTACCGCAAAGATGTTGTACCTTCATTGCAGTCGCAATTTGGTTACAAATCTATTATGCAGGTACCTCGTCTCACCAAAATCACTCTGAATATGGGTGTTGGTGAAGCCTTGGCAGATAAAAAGGTTTTAGCAAACGCTATTGCCGATATGGAGAAAATTGCTGGTCAAAAGCCAGTGCAGACATTGGCTAAGAAATCAGTAGCGGGCTTTAAGGTTCGTGAGGGTTGGCCAATTGGCTGTAAAGTTACGTTGCGCGGTGCGCATATGTACGAGTTTTTAGATCGCTTGATTAATGTGGCGCTTCCGCGTGTGCGCGACTTCCGTGGTCTAGATCCAAAAGGTTTTGATGGTATGGGTAACTATAATTTTGGCGTTAAAGAGCAAATTATTTTCCCAGAAATCGAATTTGAAAAAGTTGATGCGATGCGTGGTATGAATATCACCTTTACAACAACTGCCCAAACGAATGAAGAAGGTCGTGCTTTGTTGACCGCTTTCAATTTCCCGTTCAAGAAGTAAGGTGAGTTATGGCTAAAATTTCCATGATTGAACGCGATAAAAAGCGTACCGAACTGGTTGAGCGTTATAAGGCTAAACGTGATGCATTGCGTGCAAAAAGTCGTGATGTTTCACTCAGTTTTGAAGAGCGTATGGCTGCGGCTGATGCGCTTAATAAAATGCCTCGTGACTCAGCCCCAACACGTCAACAACGTCGTTGCCGACTAACTGGTCGTCCACACGGTGTTTATCGTAAGTTCGGTTTGTGCCGTAACAAGCTGCGTGAGCTAACCATGCGCGGGGAAATTCCCGGTTTGCGCAAGGCAAGCTGGTAAGTATTTCTAGAAGGATCATAGACCATGAGTATGTCTGACCCTATTGGTGATATGCTGGTTCGCATCTCGAATGCGCAACGTGCAAACCATCGTACGGTGCCAATGCCTTCTTCTAAAATGAAGAAAGCGATTGCAACTGTGCTCAAGAATGAAGGTTATATTGCTGACTTTGCTGAAACCAGCGACGGCGCTTTAACCAATTTAACGATTGAGCTTAAATATTTTCAGGGCAAGCCTGTAATCGAATCTGTCAAACGTGTTAGCCGTCCTGGTTTGCGCGTGTACAAAGGTAAAGATGAATTACCTAAAGTAATGGGCGGTTTGGGTATTGCTATTGTTTCAACTTCTCGCGGCATTATGACCGACAGCCAAGCACGCAACGCGGGCATGGGTGGCGAAGTCATTTGTACGATTGCCTAAGGAGTTGTGCGATGTCTCGTATTGCTAAAAAACCAATTGCGCTTCCTAAGGGCGTTGAATTAACGGTTGCTAATGGTAGCGTTACAGTTAAGGGAGCTAAAGGCTCATTAACGCGTAGTGTGCATCCATTGGTTACTGTGGCTGTTGAAGGTTCTGATGTTGTTGTTAACGTAGCGAACGATACTACTACTGCTTGGACACAAGCAGGTACAATGCGTGCTAACTTAGCAAACATGATCCAAGGTGTTAGTGCTGGTTTCGAACGTAAACTATTGTTAGTTGGCGTTGGTTATCGTGCTGCAGCTCAAGGTAATGCTGTTAACCTAAGTTTAGGTTTTTCACATCCTGTAATACATCAGTTGCCTGCTGGAATTACTGCTGAAACTCCTTCACAAACTGAAATTGTACTGAAAGGTATTAATAAAGAAGTGTTGGGTCAAGTGGCTGCAGAAATTCGTGGCTACCGTCCTCCTGAGCCTTATAAAGGTAAGGGTGTTAAGTATGCGGATGAGATCATCATTCGTAAGGAAGTGAAGAAGAAATAAGGGTTAAGACATGGATAAAAAGACCAGTCGTCTACGTCGTGCTAAACGCACACGTATGAAAATCCGCGAATTACGCATGCCACGTTTGAGCATCATGCGTACACCTCGTCATATGTACGCTCAGTTGATTTCAGCTGATGGTAGTTCTGTTATTGCAGCCGCTTCGACTGTTGAAAAAGCGATTGCAACTGGAATCAAATATACAGGTAATGCGGAAGCCGCTGCAGTAATTGGTAAAACCATTGCTGAGCGTGCAAAACAAGCGGGTGTTGAAGCAGTCGCATTTGATCGCTCCGGTTTCCTGTATCACGGTCGTGTTAAAGCGTTAGCTGATGCCGCTCGTGAAGCCGGTCTCAAATTCTAAGGATTGACAAAATGAGCGTTGAAATTGAAGACAAAAATGATCAACAGCAAGATGCGTTGATCGAGAAGTTGGTGTCAATCCGTCGCGTAACAAAAGTAGTGAAGGGTGGTCGCGTGATGACTTTCTCTGCACTGACTGTGGTTGGTGATGGTAACGGTCGTGTTGGTTTTGGTTCTGGTAAAGCGCGTGAAGTGCCTGTTGCGATCAAAAAAGCAATGGATAAAGCAAAACAAACTATGCGCGAAGTGCCTTTGACTAACGGTACGATTGTTCATCCAACGATTGCCGAATTTGGTGCTACTAAGATTACGCTAATTCCAGCATCGGAAGGTACAGGCGTTATCGCTGGTGGTGCGATGCGTGCTGTAATGGAAGCAGCTGGTGTTCATAATATCATGTCAAAAATTACCGGTTCACGTAATGATGGTAACGTTGTTCGTGCAGCCGTTAAGGGTTTGACTGAAATGAATACGGTAGATTACATCGCAGCTAAGCGTGGTAAAACCGTAGCTGAAGTGTTAGGAAACTAATCATGTCACAAGTAAAAGTTACATTGGTTAAAAGTCCAATCGGTCGCAAACCCAATCACATTGGTTGTGTTAAGGGCTTGGGCTTACGTAAAGTGAATCATTCACGCGTTCTGAAGGACTCTCCTGAAGTGCGTGGTATGATTCGTACGATTAGCTACTTAGTTAAAGTGGAAGAGGTGGCTTGATGCGTTTAAACGATCTAGCACCAGCATTTGGTGCGAAAAAAGCGCCTAAACGTTTGGGTCGTGGTATCGGCTCAAACCTAGGTAAAACTTCCGGTAAGGGTCATAAAGGTCAAAAATCACGTTCGGGCGGCTATCATAAAGTTGGTTTTGAAGGTGGTCAAATGCCTTTACAACGTCGTTTGCCTAAGTTCGGTTTTGTGTCGCAAAAAGCACTTAAAACAACTGATCTTCGTCTGGACGCGTTGAACGCGATTGATGTTGATGTGATTGATGTTGCTGTCCTGAAAGCAGCTGGTTTGGTTGGCGGTAAATATAACTTTGTTAAAGTTATGGGTAGCGGCACTATCAACAAAGCAGTTACTTTGGTTGGTATCAAAGCAACAGCAACGGCTAAGGCTGCGATTGAAGCAGCTGGTGGTCAGGTTAAAGAAGCCTAATCATGTCGGCAATGACATCAGCACAAACAAGTTGGTCTCAAGAGCTGGTTCAGCGCATCTTTTTCGTTATTGGTGCGCTAATCGTTTATCGATTAGGGGCTCATATTCCTGTTCCATCAATTGATCCCATCGCTTTAGCTGCGATGTTCGCCCAGCAAAAAGGCACTATCTTAGACATGTTTAACATGTTCTCGGGTGGTGCCTTGGAGCGTTTATCTGTCCTCGCTTTGGGTATTATGCCTTATATTTCTGCTTCGATTATTGTTCAGTTGTTAACGATTGTATCGCCGACACTAGAGCAGTTGAAAAAAGAAGGAGAAAGTGGACGTCGTAAGATCACTCAGTATACGCGTTATGGAACTGTTGTCTTGGCAACTTTTCAAGCGATTGGTGTAGCGATTGCACTTGAAGCACAGCAGATTAATGGGCTTTCTGTCGTTATTGATCCGGGTTTGGGTTTTAAAATTATTGCCGTTTCTACCTTGGTTGCCGGTACAATTTTCTTGATGTGGCTAGGTGAACAAATTACTGAGCGTGGAATGGGTAATGGAATTTCCATTATTATTTTCGCGGGTATTGTTGCTGGGCTGCCTTCGGCTTTAGGCGGAACGCTTGAGTTGGTTAGTACTGGCGAGCTAGGAGTTTTTGTCGTTTTCCTATTACTGTCTGTTATCTTATTGGTAACAGCTTTTGTAGTATTTGTAGAGAGTGGACAGCGTAAAATTACCGTTCATTTTTCACAAAGAACGAATGCGCGTGCGATGTTTCAACAACAGGTTACGCATATTCCGTTCAAATTAAACATGGCGGGAGTTATTCCTCCTATTTTTGCTTCTAGTATCATTCTGTTTCCTGCTTCGCTGGGTGGATGGTTTGGTGCGAGTGAAAATATGGGTTGGCTTAAAGACATTGCGACAACCTTGTCGCCAGGTCAGCCGCTGTATGTAGGGTTATATGCATTAGCGATATTGTTCTTTACGTTCTTTTATACTGCTGTTGCATTTAATCCGAAAGATACAGCCGATAATCTACGACGTTCGGGTGCCTTTATCCCAGGTATTCGTCCGGGTGATCAAACGGCGCGCTATCTAGATACCATTATGAGTCGGTTGACTTTAGCAGGCGCGTTGTACATTACAGCCGTCTGTTTGTTGCCTGAGTTTTTGATTCTTTACTGGAATGTCCCCTTTTACTTTGGTGGCACTTCATTATTGATCATCGTGGTAGTTGTGATGGATTTCATGACTCAAATGCAATCTTTCATTATGTCGGGTCAGTACCCAGGTATGATGAAAAAAATGCAGATGCGTTAATAAGCTTGAATGAAGCGGGTTAGCTTGTTATAATTGCGAGTTTCCCGCTTTGGCATACAAAATTTAGGAGTAGATGGGTATGGCCCGTATTGCTGGTGTAAACATCCCAGTCAATAAGCACCTTGTGATTGGATTGCGCGCTATTTATGGCGTAGGTCCCACTCGTGCTAAAAGTATTTGTGCTGCCGTAGGTATTGATCCTGCGACTAAAGTACGTGAATTGACGGAAGATCAATTAGAAGCTATTCGTGCGCAAGTTGGTACGTTTGCTGTCGAAGGTGACTTACGTCGTGAAGTATCTATGAGCATCAAACGTTTGATGGACATGGGTTGTTTCCGTGGTATTCGTCATCGCCGTGGCTTGCCTGTGCGTGGTCAACGTACCAAGACTAATGCGCGCACTCGTAAGGGTCCACGCAAAGCAATCAAGAAATAATTAGGAAGAGAGAATCAAGATGGCTAGACCTTCCAAAGATTCACGCGTCCGTAAGAAAATTAAAATTACGGTAAATGACGCGATTGCGCATGTGCATGCAAGCTTTAACAATACTATTGTTAGTATTTCTGATCGTCAAGGTAACGTACTAAGCTGGGCAACTGCTGGTGGAAGTGGTTTCCGTGGCTCACGTAAGAGTACACCTTTTGCTGCTCAGGTAGCTGCTGAACGTGCTGGTACTGTAGCGCTTGAATATGGCGTTAAGAACATGGATGTTCGCATTAAAGGACCAGGTCCTGGTCGCGAATCAGCTGTCCGTGCTTTAAATGCGCTCGGTTTTAAAATTTTGAACATCTCCGATGTGACGCCCATTCCTCATAATGGTTGCCGTCCACCGAAGAAACGTCGTGTGTAAGCAGGGTTAGTTTTCATGGCAAGATATATTGGTCCAAAATGTAAACTTTCTCGTCGCGAAGGTACTGATCTAGAACTGAAAAGTGCTTTACGTCCGTTAGAAAGTAAATGTAATTTACAACAAGCACCAGGTCAGCATGGCGCTGCTGTTTCTAAGCCAACTGAATACCGTATTCAGTTACGTGAGAAACAAAAAGTTCGTCGTATTTATGGTGTATTAGAAAAACAGTTTGCCAGCTACTTCAAAGAAGCTGCGCGTCTTAAAGGTTCTACTGGTGAGAATCTGTTGCAGTTGTTGGAAGGTCGCTTAGATAACGTTGTTTATCGTATGGGATTTGCTTCAACTCGTGCAGAAGCGCGTCAAATCGTTTCGCATCGTTTGATCATGATCAATGGTCGTACCGCGAGCATTGCTTCAATGCAAGTTAAGGCAGGTGACGTGGTCAGCGTTCGTGAGCGCGCACGTTCACACCAGCGTATTGCTACTGCTATGGAGTTGGCTGCTCGTAAAGGCATGCCTTCTTGGGTAGAAGTAGATCACAGCAAGTTTGAAGGTGTATTTAAGTCATTACCAGATCGTAGCGATCTGTCTGCTGATATTAAAGAACACTTGATTGTCGAGTTGTATTCTAAGTAATCCGTAAAAAGGGTTGATCCCAAGGATAGCGAGAAATGATGAATGAGTTGCTGACGCCACGTTTAGTAGATGTGGTGCGTTTGTCGAGCACACATAGTCAAGTTACACTGGAACCGCTAGAGCGCGGTTTCGGTCATACTTTAGGTAATGCGTTGCGTCGTATTTTGTTATCTTCTATGACGGGTTGTGCCGTTGTTGAAGTGCAAATTGATGATGTGTTGCATGAGTTTTCGACCATTGATGGCGTGCGCGAAGACGTGCTAGAAATCTTGTTGAACCTGAAAGGTATTGCCTTGACGATGGGTTCACGCGATGAAGTTACTTTGTCGTTGAATAAGCAGGGTGCTGGTGTTGTTACAGCTGGTGATATTGAGTTGTCACATGATGTTGAGATTGTTAATCCAGATCACGTGATCGCCCATCTAGAGGCTGGTGCTAAGCTGGCTATGCAATTGAAGGTGCAACGTGGTCGTGGTTATTCGCCAGCTAATCAGCGCTATCGTGAAGGTGAGACCTCACCAGTTGGTGTGTTGCGTTTAGATGCTTCATTCTCGCCAGTTGTATCGGTTAGCTATGCGGTAGAAAACACGCGTGTTGAAAACCGTACAGATTTAGATAAGTTGATTATTAACATTGAAACGAACGGTACCTTAGATCCTGAAGAAGTGATTCGTCAGGCTGCTACTATCTTGCATGTTCAGTTATCAGCTTTTGTCGATATGACTTACACCGACGTTAAAACAACGGGTGTGAAAGAAATCGAGTTTGAACCAGTCTTTTTACAGCCAGTGGACGATTTGGAGTTAACCGTTCGTTCTGCCAACTGTTTGAAAGCTGAAAATATTTTTTATATTGGTGACTTGGTGCAACGTGCAGAAAGCGCGCTACTAAAAACGCCTAACTTGGGTAAGAAGTCTTTGCAAGAAATCAAAGATGTATTAGCTCAACGCGGGTTGTCTTTGGGTATGAAGCTCGAAAACTGGCCACCAGCATCATTGGCTGCAAAAGCCACGCAATAATTAGGGGGCATTTAACATGCGTCACATGAATCGCGGTCGTAAATTTAACCGCAACAGTTCACATCGTAAAGCGATGTTTCAAAATTTAACCAATGCGTTGATGGAGCATGAAGTTATCCGTACTACTTTGCCTAAAGCAAAAGAGTTGCGTATGTATGCTGAGCCATTAATTACTTTGGCTAAAGTGGACTCTGTTCACAATCGTCGTATTGCATTTGCTCGCACTCGTGATGCTGCTGTTGTGGGTAAATTATTTACCGATATCGGTCCTCGCTTCAAAACACGTCCAGGTGGTTACCTACGTATTTTGAAAATTGGTCAGCGTGCTGGTGATGCTGCACCTATGGCGATTATCGAAATGGTAGATCGTCCAGAAGCAGCGACTGAATAAGTCGATGTAAGATGAAAAACCGAGCATTTGCTCGGTTTTTTTATACCTTATAGTCTGTCTTATGATCTTCGATAGCCATTTTCATTTGAGTGCGCTTGCTCCAGATTGGTTGCCTAATCAGGCGTTGGCTGGCGGACTGGCGGTTACAACACAACCCAATGATTGGTTTTTGTGCTTGCACAGGTTATCTCATTTATCCGATGCTTGGCGTCTGGCTCTAGGAGTGCATCCTTGGTTTGCTGATGTTGTGGTGGATTGGTCTGCGTTCGAAAGCTTGTTAGGTCAAGATCATCGAATTGTCATTGGAGAAGTTGGGTTAGATGGTTCGCATAGTCTTCCGTCGGAGTTTGATCAGTTAGCTGTTTTTCAACGACAGTTGCATTATGCGTATGAATATGGCCGCTTATTAAGTTTGCATTGTGTAAACGATAGAGAGCATTGTTACCGCTTGATTCGCACAATGCGGGGGCTTAAAGGTGGTTTTGTGCATGCTTTTTCTGGCTCGTTGGTGCAGGCGCAGCGATGGCAGGCATTAGGTTTCCATTTGGGTATTGGACCACGGTTGTTAACTCAGTTGTCAGACAAAAGAATTCAGCTACTGCGCTCTTTGGATGTGAGCATGATACATCTAGAGTCTGATGCTCCCTTAGTGCGCTCAGGTTATCAGCTAGCTAGCCCTAATGATTTATTGCCTTATTTAACGGTGCTTGCAAGCGTCTTGGACGTATCTACAGAGAGCTTGTCTCATCAACTTTATGTTAATTGGTGTCATTTATGGAGGTTGAACGATGAGTGATCAGGATTGGTTAGTACGCACGCGACTATTGGTGGGTGATGTGTGCGTGGCCAAATTACAAGCAACTCATGTTCTTTTGGCGGGTGTTGGCGGTGTCGGTGGCCACGTTGCTGAAGCACTAGCGAGAGCAGGCATCGGACGTATTACCTTGATTGACATGGATCGCGTGGCCTTATCTAACCTGAATCGCCAGTTAGTTGCTTTGCAGTCCACGATTGGTTTGTCAAAGGCTGAGGTGATGCGTGATCGTATTTTGGCGATTAACCCAGACTGTCAGGTTGAGGTATTTGCTCAAATGGTTTGTCATGACGCTTATGCTCTACTGCAACAGATTCGACCCGATTATTTAGTAGATGCCATTGACAGTGTGAACTGCAAGGTGGCTTTGCTACTTGCCGCACATCAATTGTCACTTCCCACTTTTAGTAGCATGGGAGCGGGGAGACGTTTGGATGTGCGTGCTGTACGTGTCTGTGATTTAATGCAAACATCGGGTTGTGCATTAGCCAGAGTGGTACGTCAGCGTTTGCGAAAAGCAGGTGTTGGTAACGGTGTTACGGTAGTGATGTCGGATGAGCTGCCTCGTGCTACTGGTCCATTAGAGCCAGCTGGCGAGGGCAGAATGCGTGCGGTCAATGGCACCATCAGCTATATGCCAGCCTTATTTGGTACCATGTTAGCGGGCGAGTTGTTGCGATCAATCGTTGAGGGATGCTAATAATTACGTTTCGCTCAGTATTCAGCGTTCCTAGTTTATTTTAGCTGGTGGAAAGGTGTCGAATTTAGCAATTAGAGGTTATTAAGTTTCAACACTTTCCCATCCAATTTCAACACTTTCCCATCCAATCAGTTTTTTTTAGCCGCACGAAATACTTGGATTTACGGCTTTTAGGGCTGTGCTTGCCAATGTCCGGATTTTCCGCCTTTCTTTTCACGTAGTTGGATATCCTTGATCGTCATTCCCCTATCCATAGCTTTGCACATATCATAAATGGTTAGCGCTGCGACACTGACTGCGGTGAGGGCTTCCATTTCAATGCCTGTCTGTCCGACCACTCTGCACGTGCCGATAATTTCAATGGCGCATAGATCTGGATGCGGAAGCAATTCTATAGTCACTTTGGTAATCATGAGAGGATGACAGAGTGGGATTAGCTCCCAAGTCTTTTTGGCCGCCTGGATGCCAGCAATGCGCGCGGTGGCAAGCACATCTCCTTTTTTAAGTTGTGCTGATAAGATGGCCTCTAGTGTTGTGTGTTGCATGTATACCCAAGCCTGAGCGGTAGCTTCTCGGCTGGTAATGGCTTTATCGCCAACATCGACCATATGGGCTTCGCCTTGGTCATTTAAATGGGTTAGGGTTTGGTGGCTCATGCTGTTTCTCTATTGACGGTAAAGATGAAAAGGAATAAACGGAATCATATCACCGGTATTCACTTGCGTACTTTCTGGTACAACGGCAAAACCATCGGCCCATACGGTAGAAGCTAATACGGATGAATTTTGATTCGGATGAAGGTGTAAACGGCGCACGCCTGCATGGTTAACTACCTTAGCGCGAAGATACTCTCGTCGATCACCGATTTGAATGTTAAAGTCAGCGGGGATGAGTTCTGGTTCAATGAGCATATCGGGGAGTCCTTGCAAACGGCGTAACGCGGGCAAAACAAATAAATGGAAAGTTGCAAATGCCGAAACTGGGTTGCCGGGTAAGCCAAAATAGGGTGTTTGTTTGACTTGACCAAAAGCAAAGGGTTTCCCCGGTTTCATGCGCACTTTCCAAGCATCAATTTGACCCAGCTCACTGACTGCTTGACGGACATGATCCTCTTCGCCGACTGATACGCCTCCCGTGGTAATAATTGCATCAAAGCTGGCCGCATCCAGTAAGCGTTGTTTCGTTGTGGCTAGGTCATCGGCGACAACGCCTAAACTGGTCACTTCATAACCATAAGAGCGTAGCAGCGATTCGATTAAATACAGATTGGCGTTATAGGTTTTACCAGCCGTTAGTGGCTGTCCAGGCTCAACGAGTTCGCTGCCAGTGACAAGCAGGCCGACTGTCAAGGGTCGGTAGACGCTAATTTGGTTGATGCCTACGCTCGCGCACAAGGCAATGGCTTGAGGGCTCAGTCGCGTCCCAGCAGCTAGTAGCTGTTGTCCGGGATGAATTTCGGAATGAGCTGGTCGAATGTGCTGCCCCATTTGGGGAATTTGTTTAATGATCAGGTTTCCGTCGGAATCACATTGTGTCTGTTCTTGCATGACGATGGCGTCAGCACCTTCGGGCAACATGGCACCGGTAAAAATGCGGGCAGCTGTACCCATCGCTAGAGGTTCTGTGGGTACTTCCCCTGCGGCAATGCGTTGGCTAACCTTTAGCGGTTGATCAAATTGAGTTTGTTGGCTGTTAACGGCATAGCCATCCATCATGGATAAATGATTAATGGGGATGCCAACAGTGCTGATAATTGGCTCTGCTAATACGCGCCAAGTGGCTACATGCAAGGAACATATTTCGCTCGTAGCGATGGCGGTTAACTGATTGAGCAGTTGTTGTTGTGCTTGTTCAACAGAAAGAATAGTTGGTTGCATCAAAAGTTACGGTCACCTCTAAAAACCTTAACGGGATGGGGAGCTGGGGGAAGGGTAGAAAGACAATTTCACATAACTTTTTTATTTAATCCCTTCCACCAGAGGCAAAAAATTTGGGGACTCTAAAAATTCCACGAAGTGGGCTTTTTAGCAGTACCTTGCCTTGTTTGCCCAGAATCTGGTGAGCATTATAAGGGATAAGACTGATGAAAAGAGTGTGCTTTCTGCTTACACTGTACTAAAGTGTGTGCGAGTTGTTCCAACGAGCTAAGGCAATTTCATCGCTTTCACGCGCATCGACCCAGCGTGAACCTTCAGGTGTATTTTCTTTTTTCCAAAACGGCGCTTTTGACTTTAAAAAATCCATCAGAAAGTCAGCAGACTCGAAAGCAGCATGACGATGGCGACTGGCGGTGATAACCAATACGATTTGATCGCTCGGCATTAAGTCGCCAATACGGTGAATGATGGTGATGCCCTGAAGCGGCCAGCGTTGTTGTGCTTCTTGAGCAATTTCGTGTAGCGCTTTTTCTGTCATGCCTGGATAGTGTTCTAGCGCCATGGCTTGGATGCTTTGTCCTTCGTTGATGTCGCGAACCAACCCAACAAAGGAAACCAAAGCGCCGATGGTACGATCATGGGTGCTCAGCTGTTTGAGCTCTGTAGAGACATCAAAGTCTTCAGCTTGTATGCGAATGGTTACTGGAGTCGACACTTAACCTCCAGTAACAGGAGGGAAGAAGGCCACTTCATCTTCTGGCTGCAACGGACTACTGCGTCGAGCAATAGCTTGATTGACGGCAATTTGCAGACGATTGTTGTTGGCAAGTAACTGTTGCCAGAGCTCACCGCGTTGTGAGAGTTCGGTAATGAGTTGCTCGACAGAGGTTGCAGAGGAGTTGATCTGTTCGGAGTCACAGCCTAATTGTTCGCGCAGTGAGGCAAAATAACGTACCAGCAACCTACTAGCCTCCCAAGCTAACCATTTGACGGAACTGGATATTGTGTCGGTTCTCGTTGAAATGATGGCGCTCTGGTTTTTTCTCAATGGCGGCTAAAATAATTGCTTTCATGTCATCATCACTGGCACCTGCACGCAAAGGCGCACGTAAATCAACCGAGTCTTCTTGACCCAAGCAAAGTGCTAACACGCCACGTGCGGTTAAGCGCACGCGGTTACAGGTTTCGCAAAAATGTTGTGAAACGGCCGAAATGACACCAATTTTGGCGTCGCTATGTGCTACTTTGAACACACGTGCTGGTCCAGCTTCTTTATTGTCAACAAAGGGGATAAGCTCTTTGCCTAGATGGGCTTTCACTTTAGCTAAAATGCGTTCAGCCGAGACATGCTCATCCATGACGCTGATACCAGCAGAACCAATAGGCATAGTTTCGATAAAACGCAAGTAAGCGCCTTTTTCAATGGCATAATCCAGCATGGCGGGGATGTCATCGAAGTT
>NCFI01000027.1 GCA_002281095.1 Thiotrichales bacterium 35-46-9
AGCGACCAATTGGTCGCTTTTTGCATTCTACGTCGTCAGGAATTAACGTTGACGTGCCTTGAATTTAGGGTTGGTTTTGCAAATTACATAAACCTTACCACGGCGACGAACAACTTGACAGTCTTTATGACGCGTTTTAGCAGATTTCAAAGAAGATAGAATTTTCATGGGGTACCTCGGTCAATTTATTGAAGTATTTTAACGCTAATTAAATACTAAGTCAATGACCTAAGCCGCTTATTTGCTTGCTTAAAGCGGGACTGGCGTGTTAAAATCTTACGCTTGTACTTTTTGGGAGTACATCCTCCTTGTCAACAGAGGTTTTTGGTGTTGACTCATGTAAATTAATACATTGATCCATAAGGAGCATTCATGCGTCATTATGAAATTGTGTTTCTTGTTCACCCTGATCAGAGCGAGCAAGTAACCTCTATGGTAGACCGTTACCGTGCCGTTATTGAAGGCAAGGGCGGTAAGATTCACCGTTTAGAAGATTGGGGTCGTCGTCAATTGGCTTACCCAATCAAGAAAGCTTACAAAGCGCACTATATTCTGATGAATATCGAAGCGACTCCAGAAGTCGTGGCAGAGCTTGATAATGCTTTCTATTACAACGATGCAGTATTGCGTAACATGATTATGCAACGCGATGAAGCTATCACGGAAGAATCTCCGATGATGCGTCGTGAAAGCAGCGAGCGCGGCGAACGTCGTGAGCGTGATTCAGAACGTCGCGGTAGTGAGGAGTAATCAAGATGGCACGTTTTTATCGTAAAAAAGTTTGTAAATTTAGTTCAGATGCAACTAAAGAAATCGACTACAAAGATGTTTCTTTGTTAAAGGGCTATATTACCGAGACAGGTAAAATTGTTCCAAGTCGTATTACGGGTACAAGTGCTCGCTATCAGCGTCAGTTGGCTTCTGCCATCAAACGTGCGCGCTACTTAGCCTTGTTGCCGTTTTCTGATCAGCACAAATAATATCTGTTTAATTAAGTATTAATTGATTATGCTGTTTTTAGCTAACGCCATCATGAAGTCGCCGCAACAGGCACTTGTGTGGTCAGCGATGCTAGGTGCAGCAACCCTTGTTCTTTCACCTTTTGGCGTACTTTCGGGTGCAGCAATTGCTTTAGTAACCTTGGCGGCTGGCTTAGTGCCGGGTAGTAGAGTGTTATTAGCGAGTTTAGCTGGTGCGGCTTTATTGGCGGTGTTTACCGATCAGTGGTCTGCATTTGGTCTAGCTTTGCTGGAGTTCTGGTTGCCCGCATTTGCTTTGTCTGTGGTTTTGGGTGCATCGGCATCCTTGTCACGCATGTTGCAAGTTGCGACAGGGCTGATGTTGTTAGCGTTAGTGTTGACCTATCTCTGGGTAGGCTCTCCTGAGGCTTTCTGGCTTGAAACCATGCGACGGTTGCTAGAAGGTTGGCAAGCGCAAGGATTAGCGATTGAACCACAAGCTGCCAGTTTACTGATCGAGCAGTTGCCGGCCGTGCTAACGATGTTAGTGGCGATGGGACTGTTAATGGTATGGATCAGTATGGTATTGCTAGCACGTTGGTGGCAAACGCGCTTGTATGACATGACGCCTTTTTCAGCAGAATTTCAAGGTATTGCCTTAGGTAATGCTTTGGCTGGGTTGATGGCGTTGATGTTATTACTGGTGTTGTTTATGCCAGAGCAGCTACTGATTCAAGATGCCTTAGGTGTATTGAGCTTGGTGTTTATGTTGCAAGGCTTGGCGCTGATTCATTTTTGGCAAAGGGTGAAACAAGTCAGCAAGGGTTGGTTAATACTGATTTATGTATTATTGGGCGTGTTACCGCAGATGATGATGATGGTGGCAACGCTTGGTTGGTTAGAAAATTGGATAAACTGGCGCGATAAAATCGCGTCGGATTCACAATCCTAGATAGAGGAACAGACAATGAATGTCATTCTGATGGAAAAAGTTAAAGGATTGGGCGCCATGGGTGATGTGGTGTCCGTTAAAGGTGGTTATGCACGTAACTTCCTGATTCCTAATGGTAAAGCTAAGATGGCAACTGCGGCTAACGTAGAAGTTTTCGAAGCGCGTCGTGCTGAACTTGAAGCTGCTGCAGCTCAAGCGTTAGCGGATGCACAAGCGTTGCATGAAAAAATGCAAGGTTTGGTGGTGGTCATTGAAGCGAAAGCGGGTGACGAAGGTAAGTTATTCGGTTCAGTCGGCACGCAAGACGTGGTTGACGCTTTGGCAACTCAAGGCTTCACTGTTGAGCGTCGTCAAGTTCAAATGCCAGATGGTGCGATTCGCGTTGTTGGTACTTTTGAATTGACTTTGGCGTTACACGCTGACGTGAACGCGACCATTACGGTTGATGTTAAAGCAGCTTAATTCGCTCGCATTACATTGATTGAAAGAAAAGGGCCGAAAGGCCCTTTTCTTTTTTCTTTGGTTAAGCATTTCAGCTGCAAACAGCTATAATAGCAATATTATTTTTGACCTGTTTTTGCATTGAACTGGTCGCCTAACAATAAGTGAACTCTTTTTTATATGGCCAAAGTACAAGCTACTGATACACCTTTGACGCAATTGTCTGAACAGTTAAAAACGCCACCCCATGCGATTGAAGCAGAGCAGTCGGTATTGGGTGGTTTGTTAATTGATAACAGCAGTTGGGATCATGTTGCTGAAACCTTAACCGAAGCTGATTTTTTCCGTCATGCCCATCAGTTGATTTGGCGTACCATGTTTCAGTTGGCGCAAAAGTCCATTTCTTTTGATTTAGTCACGCTTGCCGATGTGCTTAAAAGCCATAACTTGCTTGAAGAAACTGGCGGTATTGCCTATCTTGCTTCTTTGGAAAGTTCAACACCCAGTGCAGCGAATATACGTGTTTATGCACAGATTGTGCGCGAGAAGGCGCTATTGCGTAAGTTGATCACAGCGGGTACCGAAGCGGTTAATATGGCGTTTTTACCCGAAGGTAGAAGTGCGCTGGATGTGATTGATACGGCCGAAAAGCTGATTTTTGACGTGGCACAACAGGGGCAGTCGGGTAAAAAAAGCTATGCCAGTAGTAAAGATTTGCTCAAGCTTTGTGTTGAGCGCATCAGTGATCTCTATGAAAATCCCAATCAGGTAACCGGTATTCAGACCTTTTATGAGGATTTTGATGCTAAAACAGCCGGCCTGCAGAAAGGTGACTTAGTGATTGTTGCTGGGCGTCCCTCGATGGGTAAAACCACCTTTGCCATGAATGTCGCGGAAAATGTCGCCATTAAGGGCAAAAAAGGCGTAGCCGTATTCAGTTTAGAGATGCCCGGCGAGCAGTTAATGATGCGTATGATTTCTTCCGTGGGTCGCATTGAAGCACAGAAATTACGCACAGGGCAATTATCACAACAAGACTGGTCTGGCTTAACTTCGGCGATTGCGCGTTTAACGGATGCGCCTATTTATGTCGATGAAACGGCCGGCCTTTCTCCTTTAGAATTACGTGCGAGAGCACGACGGCTAAAGCGAGAGCATGATATTGGTTTAATTGTCATCGACTATTTACAGTTAATGCGGGGTAATTCGCCGAATAATAATCGTACCGAGGAAATTTCAGAAATCTCGCGTTCTTTGAAAGCACTGGCAAAAGAACTTGAAGTACCAGTTATTGCCTTGTCTCAGCTTAATCGTAGTTTGGAGCAACGTCCCGATAAACGACCTAAAATGTCGGATTTGCGCGAATCAGGCGCCATTGAGCAGGATGCGGATATTATTTTGTTTATTTATCGTGATGAAGTTTATCACCCTGATACGGATCAAAAAGGGGTCGCTGAAGTGATTATTGGGAAACAGCGTAATGGTCCTATTGGTAAAGTGTTGTTGACCTTTATGGGTGAGTTTACGCGCTTTGAGAACTTTGCTCAGGGTAGCGGTTGGGTGGATGAATAGTGGCTAGACCGATTTGTGCGCTGATCGACTGTGAAGCAGCGCGTCATAATTTGCAACGTATTCGAGCTATGGCGCCAGAAACCAAGATTATGGCAGTGGTCAAAGCCAATGCTTATGGGCATGGTATTGAGCTGATGGCTCCTTGCTTATCAGAGGCCGACGCTTTTGCGGTGGCATCGGTGGATGAGGCGTTAGCCTTGCGTCATTTAGGGGTTACACATCCGATTGTGTTGCTTGAGGGTATCTTTTGTGCCAGTGAATTGACTGATGTTGTTGAACAGCGTTTAGAACTCGTGGTTCATTCGGATGAACAAATTGCCATGCTTAAAACGCATCGTGGCTGTCATAACCTTGTGATATGGATTAAGGTCGATACGGGCATGCATCGTTTAGGTTTTGCTCCTAGTGAGGTAGCGCGAGTTTGGCATCAGTTGCAGGGGTTAAGTTGTTTAGCGCAACCATTGCGATTAATGACGCATTTTGCCAGTTCAGACGAACCTAATGCTCCAGCCAATGCAACTCAGTTGGAGCAATTCAAACAGTTACTGGCTTATTTACCTGATCCGCTAGCCATTAGTCTATCTAATTCTGCCGCCATTATTCACTTACCCGAAAGTCATGGTGATTGGGTTAGACCCGGTTTGATGATGTATGGCGTTAGCCCTTCGCAAGCCAATATTGAAGAACTGGATTTAAAACCCGTGATGACCTTAGTAACGCGCGTCATAGCGGTGAAGCAGGTGTCTGCGGGTGAGTCTGTGGGATATGGTGGCAGTTGGCAGGCGACCCAATCTACGCAATTGGCTATTATTGCTGCCGGTTACGGTGACGGTTATCCGCGTCATATTCCATCGGGTACCTTGGTGTTGGTGAATGGTCGTCAAGCGCCGATTGTCGGTAGGGTATCTATGGACATGATTAGTGTTGATGTGTCTCACCTTGATGCGGTTGATGTCGGTGATCCCGTGGTGCTTTGGGGTAAGGGATTACCTATTGAGCGCTTAGCTCAAGCAGCGAATACCATCAGTTATGAATTACTGTGTGGTGTAACGAAGCGGGTTCCTGCTGTTTTATCATCTGCTGATCACCATTGGTATGAAAAGCCGACGAGGAATGATAATGCCCTGCACTAAAGAGTTGTGGCGTTTCGGTCGAGCGCAAGGCTTTTGGTGGCGCTTAGAGCGTTGGGGTGCCTTGTTAGTATTGTTGGCATGGTTATTTTATGTTTTTATTGTTAGAGACTTTGCTAGCTATGCAGACACTGGTCAGTTGCAATTGATTGATTTACTGCTCGGTTTACCCATTTTATTTGCCATGGGCCTAGTGGGGTCGATTATATGGATGGGCGTGGTGCGCTTATTCAGCTGCGCTTTAGGTCAGCTGGTTATTGAGCCAAGCGCACAGGTTGAAGATGAAGCTTAATTGGTCAGAAATTAAGCTATTGCTTGTGTTGAGCTTACCCCTGGTGGCGGGTCAGTTGGCACAAACAGGCATGGGTGTGGTGGATACCATGATGGCGGGTAGCGTCAGTAAGCTAGACTTAGCGGGTGTCGCTTTGGGTTCGGCTGTTTGGCTACCGACATTTTTATTCATGAGTGGTGTGTTGCTGGCGCTAACGCCTCGTATTGCTCAAGCGGTTGGTAAGCAAGATAGATCGGCAGTCAAAGCTTCCGTGATGCAAGGTATTTGGTTGGCTTTGTTGCTGACAGTGCTTACGCTGATGATTTTATTATCCTCATCTTGGTGGATGCGCTTTTTTACGCTAGAAGCAGCGGTTTATGATATTGCGGTGGACTATATTCAAGCTTTGGCGTGGGGAGCTTTGCCTGCACTATTATTTCAGGTGGTTCGTTTCTTTCATGAGGCGCATGGTTTAACCAAAATCACCATGGTGTTATCACTCATCGGCTTTTTGTTAAATATCCCCTTAAATGCGCTCTTTGTTTATGGTTATGGACCGATTCCTGCGTTGGGCGGAGTGGGGTGTGGTTTTGCAACCAGTTTAGTTTATTTGGCCATGGCATTGGTGGGGTGGTGGTTGTACTGGGCACATCCGCGTTATCAAGCTTATCGTCAAGAGGCGAAATTATGGCGTTTGCCTGAATGGCTAGGCATATCGCAATTATTGCGTGTCGGCGTACCGATTGGATGGGCAATTTTGTTTGAAGTGGGGTTGTTTACCTTTATTGCCTTTCTGGTAACCCCTTTGGGCACGGATGCTTTGGCAGCACATCAAGTAGCCATTAGTTTTACGGCACTGATCTTTATGTTGCCTTTGTCTTTAGCCATGGCGCTGACGATTCGTGTGGGGCAGTTAACGGGTGCTGGAGAATCGGCACAAGTACGCATGGCGATTGCATCAGCCTTGTGGATATCTGTTGCGCTAGGTGCACTGGTTGCGGTGTTGACTTGGTTGTTTGCGCAGGAAATTGTCGCGCTTTATACGCAAGATAGTCAGGTTGTGTTGATTGCTGTTACCTTACTGTGGATGGCTGCACTCTACCAAATATCGGATGCCTTGCAAGTGGCTTGTGCGGGTGCATTGCGGGGAATTGGTGATACCACCTCGGTCATGTGGGTGACATTGGTCAGCTATTGGGGCATTGGCTTGCCTGTAGGTTTTTATTTGTGCTATGGCGCTTGGAGCACCGATTCTGGGGTGTGGTTGGGTATTACTGGCTTTTGGTTGAGTTTTGTTATTGGATTGAGCATAGCAGCCATTGGCTTAGGTTGGCGCGTCTATACTCAGTTCTTTCGTTCTTCAGCTGCGGTAGTTACTCGCTAAGGTGGTATTTTTCTTGCGCAACTGTAACACAATGGGGCGACCCGGTTGTTGATCTTCAAAATCGAGTGTAATGCTGACTTGCTCATCTTCCCAACGATAACTTTCGTAGCTTTGCAATACTGATTCGGTTCGTCTGACTCGACTGGTAGGACTGCCAATTGTCGGTTCTAATTGTGTTCGCACGTCTTTTATACTCAGAGGTAAACTGCTGTTTTTGTATTCGCTATGATAGGGACGATAGCGAATTTGTAAACTGGAAAAACTACCGTCGAGTTCATAGCGAAAATCGACGCGGTAAGTTTCTCTGAGAATATTGGCCGGATAAAACCGATCCATTTGTTTACTGTGCAACGACGCTTGAGGTTTCATGACCCCGTCCCATTTATACAAGGCTTGACGAATCTCGGTTTGCGACAGTTCACTAACTTTTAAGCCTAGGAGAGAGAAGTCTGAAGCTGTTGCTGTCCAGGCTAGGTTAGGTAGCAATAAGACTAAACTAAACAGGGGCTTTAACATGATGGTGTCCGCATTGAAAACTATGTCTTTTTATCGGCATCAATGCGTAAAACTTGATGATCTGTCAGAAGCTAAACATGTTCTTGATGCGGTTGCCAGTAACGAATGAGCGATTGTTCTAGCTCGACCAGCGCTTGTTGATAGACGTCTTTTTTGAAACTGACTACTTCATGTACGGGTTGCCAATAGGGAACCCAGCGCCATTCTTCAAATTCAGGCGAGTCCGAGGCTTTTAGATTAATCGCTTGTTCGTCGCCCACCAATCCTAACATAAACCAGCGTTGTTTTTGACCAATGCAAATCGGTGAGGCATTATGACGAATTAAGCGTCGTGGTAGGTTATAGCATAGCCAGTCTTGGGTTTTGCCAAGAATGCGTACGTGACGTGGCTCTAAGCCTATTTCTTCTTTTAATTCACGAAACAAGGCTTGTTGCGGCGTTTCATGTGCACGAATACCTCCTTGCGGGAACTGCCAAGCATCGTCATGACCGATACGGCGACCCAAAAACAGTTGGTTCTGTCGGTTGACCAATATGATGCCAACATTGAGTCGATAGCCATTTTCATCGATCACGAGTGCGCGGTCCTTTGCAATAAGAGAGAGATGGCGTTTTGATGCCTTAGTTAGGTTGTTATTTTAGCGAAAAAGAGGCTCAACTCGCAAACTCGTCAAGCATTCTGGGTGCGTGTAAGATGAAACCCTGTACATAATCAATTTCGTGATGTTGCAGCCAATCGTAAATAAAAAAATCTTCGACTTGTTGGGCAATGGTTTGCATATTGGCTTCTTGTGCCATAGCTTGAATGGCTTTGACCAAAATCACACCATAAGCAGAGTCTTTGATTGCTTGAATCAGCTTGCCGTCAATCTTAGCAATACTAATGGGCAATTTTGCCAAGCGTTCAAAAGCGCTTAGATCCGCATCGACATCATCTACGGCAAATAAACAGCCTAACTTAACCAGTCGATTCATTACCTTATCAGTATGCGTTAAATTGCTCATGATTGAGCTTTCACTCACTTCAAAACACAACAAACCTGGCGGTAAGGCATAATTAGTGAGCAAGGCTTCGACTGAATCAAGAAAATATTGACTGGCAAAAGAATAAGCCGACAGATTGACATGAATGCGCGCAAAGCTAACCATTAGCTGCGGATGGTCAACCAATTTTTCGAGCAGGTTTTGTATGACCCATAAATCCAGCTGTACCACCAGTCCGCTTTTTTCAAAAATGGGTAAAAAGCTAGCTGGTTCCTGTTCTTGACCCTGCTCATCACGATAGCGCAACAAAATTTCGCACACAGGTGCCAATCCTTGCGTTGATTCAATAGTTTGATAGTAGAGCTGAAAATCATGATTGTGCATGGCACTTTGCAATGCAACCAGTTCACGATTGAAGTTTTGATAAGCCTGATGATTAAAGACGGCGCACGCATTACGTCCAGCGCGTTTAGCATGATAGGTGGCACTTTCGACCTGATGCAATAATTCGCTGACATTATCAGGACAATGATCATCAATGACGGTAATCCCCACAGAACAGGTGACTGGCCATTGTCCGTGATCAATATCTAAACTGATTTGCTCGATTTGTTGTCTTAAATTGTCTGCGATTTGTTCCGCTCTATCTAATTGACAGTGCGACAGTAAAATCAGAAATTGATCGGCATGATTGCGAGATAAGTGATCCGTAGCACGGAGCAGACTCTTTAGTAGTTGCGCTACCTGGACCAATAACTCGTCACCGCAATGATTACCAGCCAACTCGTTCAGTTGTCGGAAATGGTCAATGTCAATCAGCAATAAGGCATGTTGACTATGATCACGCTTGGCAGTGAGCATAAGTCGATGACACTGTTGATCGAATTCGAAACGATTAAAAACCCCTGTCAAAGCATCATGACTGGCATTCCATGATAACTGTTTTCGTGAAAAACGGGCTAAGCGAACATCGTGTATGGTGAGTAAGACGCCATTAATTTCACCTTGTGAGCGCAGTGGGATAGCGCTAACTTCAACTGGTAATTCACTCAGTCCATCTCGACCAATCAATAGGGCATTGCTACCTGCATTTTCTTCTTGACCTGATTGAATGGCTTTTAAACCAAGGCATGGAATGGCTTCGTCATTCGTTTCGTCAACCAAGCAAAGGATGTCAGATAAGGGTTGGTCTATGGCTTCATGGGCTGTGTAAGATAGCGTTGACTCTGCAGTCGGATTGAGGAATTTAATCTTGCCTTGTGTATCCGCAACGATGATGGCATCGGGTAGCGCGTGAATGATTTGCTTAATACGAATATCCGGTGCATTGAACATAAGTTTTGGATCTCCAACGCGCTGCGCAGCCGTCACTGGGCTAGGGGGTTAATTGTAGTTTTTGTAAGGTGGCTTGATTAGGATAACCATCGGCTGGTAGGTTATTCTCTTTTTGAAATTGACGCAAGGCTTGTGTACTTCTACTGCCAAACCAACCGTCAACACCGCCCGTATCATAGCCTTTATCGGTCAGAGTTTGCTGGAGTTGAGCAATAAATGTTTTAGGCCAGGGTTTTGCATTAGCGGGTGTTTTGGCTTGCATACTTGCTTGTCCGGAAAGTTTCTGTGCCAATAGACCAACCGATAAAGCGTAGTTGTTTGAGTTGTTCCAGCGTTTAATCACTTTGAAGTTTGGCCATACAATAAATGCGGGTCCCTCATAACCGGCTGGTAACACTAAGTTAACCGTATCTTGAGCTTGTCCTCGCCAGCTTTGATTCGCAAGCGTTGTGATGCCCAGTTTGGCTAAGTCGTCACGTTTGAAGTCTTGTTTGCCATCGGCTAGTGCATAATCAAATGAGCGAGGTAAAATCACTTCTTGTAGCCAAGGTTGTCCCGCTTGCCAGCCAGCGCGTTTTAGGTAAATAGCTGCTGATGTCAATGCATCTTCAGTGCTTTTCCATAAATCGGCTTTTTGATCGCCATCGGCATCCGTTGCGTGTTTTAAAAACACGCTGGGCATAAATTGCATTTGACCAACTGCTCCAGCCCAAGAGCCTTTCATTTCACCGGCACTAATATGGCCTTGATCAATAATTTTGATGGCGGCTAAGAGCTCTTTGCGAAAAAAACTACTGCGTCGCGGATCATAGGCGAGGGTTGTCAAGGCTTCTAAGGTATTAAAATTACCCAAATAGGTACCATAGTTGGTTTCTAGTCCCCAAAAAGCAAGCAAAATTTCCGCTGGCAATCCGTGTTCTTGCTCAATTTTCTTGAGCATGGATTCATAACGGAAGCCTTGCAGTTTTCCTGCTTGTACACGAATTTCAGAAAGACGTTTGTCGATGTAAGTCCAAAAAGTTTGTGTAAATTCGGGTTGCTGTTGATCCAGTTCAATTACGCGTTGATTTAAGCGTAGATAAGGCTTAATGCTGGTTAGCGTTGTTTCTTGAATGCCTTGACGACGAACGTCTGTAATCAGCTGTTCTAGCCAACGATCAAAGCTGGGTGTTGCTTGCGTCTCATCTGTTGCATTCGTCGCCGGTATCAGTGTTGCAGTCGAGTTGCTAGTCGTACTCACCATAGTGTTTGTTTTGGGAGTGTCTGTGGCACAGGCTGTGATCGACAGGGAAAGCAGTAAGGTTATAAAGCTACTCAGTGAGCGAACGGTGATCATAAGGAGTCAATCAATTCGGCAGAAAGTCTGTTGCATTGCATCCATCAACGCGAGCAATTCAGCATCTTTAATGCGGCACAGCATTTTATTCCCTTCGCGACGAGAAACAATAATTCCTTTCTCTCTTAAAATATCAATGTGTTGTGAAACATTGCTTTGCGTCGTTCCAACTTGTTCAACAATGTCCATAACTGGAACTTCTTCATTACCAATGACACATAAAATTTTCAAGCGAAGCGGATGAGCCATGGCTTTAAGTGCGGTTGCTGCTTTATTGATATTGTCTTCTCTGCCATCGAAAGGAACGGCATCTAAAAAACCACTCATGAATTGTCCTCTTTTATTTATGTGGCGGTGAAAAATGCATCGCGATTAGTCACTCACTGTTTTTTAGCTTCTAATATTAGCATAAAGCAATATGACTCGAAACTCCTTTACTCTACACATAATATTTTATTGATTCTGCGCAACTGTTCGTTGGCATTATCGGTTATGATAATGTTCATTTAACGATTGTCTAGTTTAGGAAAGAAAAGTAAATGACGGGCAAAAAAAGTCTATGGATCGCACTAGGTTTTAGTGTTGGTGTGGTTATCGCGGGTTCGGCAAGCGTGCTGGCAGATAAAAACAAAGCTTCTGAAACCACACCGAATGGTTTGCCATTAAATGAGTTGCGCGCTTTTGCCGAAGTATTTGAGCGCATTGGTAAAGACTATGTGGAAACGGTTGATGACAAAGCCCTATTAGAGAATGCTATTGATGGCATGTTGTCTAATTTAGATCCACATTCAGCTTATCTTAAACCCGATTCTTTTAAGGATATGGAAGAAAGCACCAAAGGTGAGTTTGGTGGTGTCGGTATGGAAGTGGGCATGGAAGATGGCTTTGTTAAAGTGGTTGCCCCAATTGATGACACGCCAGCATTTAAAGCGGGCGTTAAGGCAGGTGATTTGGTGGTTCGCATTGACGACACCCCTGTTAAGGGCCTGAGTCTGCAGCAGGCAGTTGAAAAACTGCGCGGAAAAGTGGGCACAGATGTTCAGTTAACCATTATGCGCAAATCAGAAGACAAGCCCATTATTATTAAGTTGACACGAGCCATTATTAAGGTGAATAGTGTTAAGCATCGCTTACTCGCACCTAACTATGGCTATGTGCGCATTAGTCAGTTCCAAGTCAAAACAGGTAGTCAGATGGTTGAAGCTGTCGAAAAGCTAACCAAAGAAAATGCTAATCCATTAAAAGGGTTGGTGTTAGATTTGCGTAATAACCCTGGTGGTGTTTTGAATGCAGCAGTGGAAGTTTCTGATGCGTTGCTAGAAAAAGGATTAATTGTTTACACTGAAGGTCGCGTAAAAGATGCTGAAATGCGTTTTAGTGCGACACGAGGTGATGTTTTGAATGGTGTCCCTGTAGTGGTTCTGATTAATGAAGGATCAGCTTCTGCCTCTGAAATTGTCGCTGGTGCGTTACAAGATAACGGTCGTGCGGTGATTGCGGGTCGTACCAGTTTTGGTAAGGGCTCCGTGCAAAGCGTAATTCCGTTAAATAACGGGGCGGCCATTAAGCTGACTACAGCGCGTTACTTCACTCCTAGCGGTCGTTCTATTCAAGCAGAAGGGATTGTGCCAGATGTGAAAATTGAACAGCTTAAAGTGGACTTGATGGATAAAGCGTTAGAGCGCGTTAAAGAGGCGGATCTCAATCGCCATTTGAGCAATGCTAAAACTAAAGACGACAAGCCAGCTAAGGGAACAGATAAAAATAAAGTCGATGCTGCCTCAACTTCGGAAACGAAAGAAAAAGAAGAGGAGTCTTTGGTGATGAAAGACTACGAGTTGTATGAAGCATTTAATTTGCTTAAAGCGATGACCGTACTTAAACGCTAACGAATGCCTTTGCTACTTGTGCGATCGCTGTTGACACTGGCGCTAACACTGGTTAGAATGAGGCAATAATATAAAACCCCGTCTAACGGGGTTTTTTCATTTACCGGAGAAACAAGTGACTTTACTCGAGAAACTCGATCAATTATTGCGTCCTGTCGTGACAGGATTAAATTACGTATTGTGGGGCATTGAATTCGCGCGTCATGCGCAGTCGGCGACCCTGCGTATTTACATTGACCGCGCTGGTGGTATTACAGTTGATGATTGCGCCCGTGTTTCTCGTCAAGTCAGCGCTTTAATGGATGTGGAAGATCCCATTGATGTGCCTTATCGTTTGGAAGTGTCTTCGCCTGGGTTGGAGCGCTCGTTTTTTAGCTACGATCAGTTGGCTGATTATATCGATGCAGAAATTAAACTTCGCATACATTCTCTGGGTAAGGGAAAGAAACGTAATTTTACCGGTTTTTTACGTCAGCATGCTGACGGTCAGTTGACACTTGAAGATGAAACGGGTCAGCTATTGGTGTTTCCTTGGAGTGATGTTGATAAAGCATCACTAATTGTTCGATTTGATGATTGAGGGCGAGTAACGTGAGCAAAGAAGTTTTGCTGGTTGTTGAAGGTATTGCAAACGAAAAGCGCGTACCAAAAGAAGCGATTTTTCAGGCGATTGAAGAGGCCTTAGCAATGGCAACCCGTAAGCGTCATGATGATGCTTGCGAAGTGCGTGTCGCCATTGATCGCAAAACAGGTGAGTATGAAACTTTCCGTTGTTGGGAAGTGGTGGCCACCGACGATGACATGATTGACGGTTCTATTCAAATGTTGTTGGAAGATGCACGCAAGTTAGATGCGGGCGTGCAAGTAGGTGACTTTGTTGAGCAGCCTATGGAATCGATTGATTTTGGTCGCATCGGTGCACAAACGGCTAAGCAAGTCATTTTGCAAAAGCTGCGTGAAGTCGAACGCGCCAAGGTGGTTGAAGAATATTCAAGTCGTCAAGGTAAATTGATTACGGGTGTCGTAAAGCGTATTGATAAGGGCATGCTGTATTTAGATTTGGGCGAGAACGTTGAAGCAGTCTTAATGAAGCAAGATCAACTGCCAAACGATAATTTCCGTATGGGTGAGCGTGTGCGTGGTTTGTTGCGTGAAGTGAAATTTATGCCTCGCGGTCCGCAGTTGTTCATGTCCCGCACAGTGCCTGAAATGTTGATTGAGCTATTCAAAATCGAAGTGCCTGAAGTGGGCGATGAGATGATCGACATTATGGGTGCTGCACGTGATCCTGGTATTCGAGCTAAGGTTGGTGTGCGCGCTAACGATAAACGTATTGATCCGATTGGTGCGTGTATTGGTATGCGTGGAGCGCGTGTGCAAGCGATTACCAATGAGTTAGGCGGTGAGCGTATTGACGTGGTCTTGTGGAACGAGGACCCTGTTCAGTGTGTCATTAATGCGATGGCGCCGGCAGAAATTGTTAAAATTGCCATGGATGAAGACTTGCACAGCATGGATTTAGCAGTGCCTGATGATGGCTTGGCAAAAGCCATTGGTATTCGTGGTCAGAACGTTCGCTTAGCCAGTGAATTGACGGGTTGGGAACTCAACGTGATGACGCAAAGCGACATGGAAGCTAAAGCTTATGCTGAGTCGGCAACACAAATTAATCTGTTTGTGAATGCGTTGGGTGTGGATGAAGATCTGGCACAGGTGTTGGTCATGGAAGGTTTCACCAGCGTAGAAGAAGTTGCCTATGTTCCTGTTGCTGAGATGTTAGAAATCGAAGGCTTTGATGAAGAGTTAGTCAACCTATTGCGTGAGCGTGCCAAGGATTACTTGCTCACCAAAGCGATTGAATTAGAAGAGCGTAAAGAAGCTGTCCAGCCCGATGCTGACTTGTTAGCGTTGGAAGGCATGAATGAAGAAATGGCGCAGACGCTGGCTGAAAACGGCGTCACTTCGCAAGAGTTGTTGGCGGAGTTAGGCGTCGATGAATTATTAGAATTATTACCAATGTCCGAAAGCAAAGCATCTGCTTTGATTATGGCGGCGCGCGCGCCTTGGTTTGCTTGAAGAGATAAGGAGGTCAGACTATGGCCGATATGACAGTTGTACAATTTGCGCAGAGTTTAAATCGCTCAGTTGAACAGTTAGTGGATCAGTTTGTTGCGGCGGGTGTGGGTAAAAAACGCTTGAACGACATTGTTACTGAAGAAGAAAAGAAAGCCTTGCTCACTTATTTGCAGCGCAAGCATGGTCACGCTGAAGAGTCCTCTCCAACTAAGGTGACCTTGACTCGTAAAACAGTGCAAACGGTTAATGTGGCAACCAATGCGAGTGGTAGCCGTGGTGCCGCTCGCACAGTTGATGTAGAAGTTAAGAAGAAGCGCACTTACGTTAAAAAAGAAGTTGAGGTTGCTGTAGCACCGACTCCTGAAGTTACCGAAAAACCAACGCCAGCACCAACCCTTCCTGTGGTTGAAAAGGTTAGTGTAGCTCCAGCTAAGGTTGATGTAGCTCCAGAACCGATCAAAGAAAAATCAGCTGATAGAAAGCCTGTCAAAGCAGCACCAGAACCTAAAGTAGAAGTGATCGGGAGTAAACAAATCATTGTTGAAACTGCTCCTTCGAATGATGCGGTCGAGCCAGGCGATAAGAAAAAAATGGTGAAGCATGGTGGTGCTCTGAAACAGGCGAACAAGTCTTCACCTAAAGCGAATCAGAATGAAGAACGCTTTAGTCGCGGTGCCAAAAAAGCACCTCACAAAGGCGGCAAGAAGCCAATGGAAGACAATCAGCATGGTTTTAAAAAGCCAGCCGCTCCGATTGTGCGTGAAGTCGCCATTGGTGAAACCATCACGGTTGCAGAACTGGCGGACAAAATGTCCGTTAAAGCTTCTGAAGTGATTAAGTTCATGATGGTGAGCCTAGGCAGTATGGTGACCATTAACCAAACAATCGACCAAGAAACGGCGGTCTTGGTGGTCGAGGAAATGGGCCATACACCTAAAATCATCAACGAAAACGCCATTGAAGAAGCGCTGTTAGCGAGTGCAGGTGAAGGTGATCTGGTTACACGCTCGCCCGTTGTAACCATCATGGGTCACGTTGACCATGGTAAAACGTCATTGCTTGATGCGATTCGTCGTGCCAAGGTAGCGCATGGTGAAGCGGGTGGTATCACGCAGCATATTGGTGCTTACCATGTTGAAACAGGTCATGGCGGTATTACTTTTATCGATACACCTGGTCACCAAGCCTTTACGGCGATGCGTGCACGTGGTGCTAAGGTAACGGATATTGTTGTGTTAGTGGTGGCTGCTGATGATGGCGTTATGCCGCAGACGGTTGAAGCCATTCAACATGCCAAGGCGGCAGGCGTAGCGATTGTCGTCGCAGTGAACAAAATTGATAAGCCGGAAGCCAATCCTGATCGCGTTATGCAAGAATTGTCTGGCTATGAGGTGGTGGCGGAAGAATGGGGCGGTGACGTTCAATTCGTTAAGGTTTCTGCTAAACAAGGCTTGAATTTGGATGGTTTGTTAGATGCTATTTTGATTCAGTCGGAAGTACTAGAGTTACAAGCCGTTAAGGATGCACCAGCACATGGTTCAGTGCTAGAGTCACGTCTTGATAAAGGTCGTGGTCCCGTAGCCACGGTGTTGGTACAGCAAGGTACCTTGCGCAAAGGCGATATCGTTGTCTGTGGTATGGAGTATGGTCGTGTACGTGCCTTGGTCAATGAAAATGGTCGTACCATGGAAGAAGCTGGTCCTGGTATACCAGCAGAAGTCTTAGGTCTATCAGGTGTTCCTAATGCGGGCGATGAGTTGTCGGTTGTTCCAGATGAGCGTAAAGCGCGTGAAGTGGCTATGTTCCGCCAGAATCGTGCTAAGAACCTGAAAGAAGCGGCTCAGCAAAAAGCGAAACTTGAAGACATGTTTAAAGGCATGACAGAAGGTGATGTTAAAGTCGTTAACTTGGTCATTAAAGCAGACGTACAAGGTTCAGTTGAAGCCTTAATTGGTTCATTGGAAAAACTTTCGACCGATGAAGTGAAAGTGAAAGTTATTTTCTCTGGTGTCGGTGGTATTACTGAATCTGACGTTGATTTGGCGATTTCTGCGAATGCGATTATGTTCGGCTTTAACGTACGTGCTGATGCCAGTGCTAAGCGTCGTATCGAACAAGAAGGCGTAGATTTGCATTACCATAGCATCATTTATGAAGTGGTTGATGAAGTTAAAAACGCTATGTTGGGTAAACTGGAGCCAGAGTTTAAAGAGGAAATCATTGGTATCGCTGAAGTGCGTGATGTTTTCCGCTCGCCGAAGTTTGGTGCGATTGCTGGTTGTATGGTTGTGGATGGCGTCATTAAGCGCAACAATCCGATCCGTGTATTACGTGATAACGTGGTTATTTATGAAGGTGAACTGGAGTCGTTACGTCGCTTCAAAGACGATGCTGCTGAAGTGCGTCAAGGCTTTGAATGTGGTGTTGGTGTCAAAAACTACAATGACGTTCGACCAGGCGATCAAATCGAAGTTTATGAGCGCGTACAGGTTAAACGTACCCTGTAATCATTCAATAATATAAAGTAAGGTGTTGTTGGGCGTTGTTTGTAACGCTCATCAGCACCTTTTTGTTTATGAAAGGAAATGGCTCAGATGGCAAAAGAATTTTCCCGTGCTCGACGAATCGAGCAACAAATTTTACGTGAGTTAGCGCAGCTGTTAAGGTTTGAAGCCAAAGATCAACGCTTAACTTGGGTAACGCCGGTGGATGTGCGTTTATCACCCGATTTATCGATTGCCAGCGTTTATGTTGGCGTATTGGGTAAAAGTGAGAGTGAAGCAGCGGATATCATGAAGGTGCTCAATCAAGCAGCGGGCTTTTTCCGTAGTGAGCTGGGTAAACGCATGATGTTACGTTTAACGCCACAATTGCGTTTTTACTTTGATTCGGTTGAAGCAGAAGCGCAAAAAGTGGATGCGCTTTTAAAACGTGCTGCCGATATTTCTAAAGAGGTTGGTGACGACGAAGTACCAACAGTGCAAGGCTGATTGATGGCACAGGTTGACGGTATCCTGTTGTTGGATAAACCCAGCGGTATCAGTTCTAATGGTGCCTTGCAAAAAGTACGTTATATGCTCAATGCCAGCAAAGCGGGGCATAGTGGTACGCTAGATCCGATGGCCACAGGGCTTTTACCTATTGGGCTGGGGCAAGGAACAAAAGCCTTACCTTATTTGTTAGACGCCCACAAGCGTTATGTTGCAACACTTAAATTAGGTGAGACTACAGCAACCGGCGATGCTGAAGGTGAGGTTATTGAGCGTCAATCAGTGCCACACCTATCGGCATCCTTATTAGAGTCGGTTATTGCTCGATTCCGTGGTGCTTTTTCACAAACGCCGCCGATGTACTCTGCCTTGAAACAACAGGGTCGACCTTTGTACGAGTTAGCGCGAGAGGGCATTGTGGTCGAACGTGCTGCCAGAGCGATTCACTTTTATGCCATTGAATTGTTAAGCTGGACAGAACAAACGATTCAGTTGCAAGTGTGGTG
>NCFI01000028.1 GCA_002281095.1 Thiotrichales bacterium 35-46-9
GTTTTAGGAATCTCTGAAAACAGCCTAGCTGAGATTGTGTGAAAACGTGATGAGAGACACTTAGACAAGGCAAAAATGCACGGCGCATTTTGTAAGGGAGCAAAGCGAACCTTCAAAAGGCAAGTTTACACGGAGTAAATGCGTTTTGAGTACATTTTTAACGCAGTATAAATGGCTCGGAATAGTTTTCACCCAATCTCATTAATCCTGCGGATGATAAAACCGCTGATTAGCCGGCTTATAAGCCTTGAACAGTGAAAACCCTTGCTCACTGATTTGCCACGTCATCGCACCCTGCTGTTGCGTGCCATAAGGCTGTTGCGCCCAACCCGAACGAACAGGACTACCTGCACTGATCCATAAATCCACCTTGCTAGAATCCGCGCTGGGTTTTGCGCTAAGTGCGGGAGCAATAATGGGCATCTGATACGGCCAGTCATTCGCTTTAGGCGTTTGCCAACTCAGCGCAAAGGCTGTTAAGCGATCCTGAGTATTCATCATTAACCAACACTGCCCATGCTCCGACCACCAACCTTGTATCGGTAAGGCACTGGTTGCCGATGCCATTTCCCCCTGTAAGCAAGACTCGCTCGATAGTGTCTGCTCGACACTCATGCGTTGCTTGAGCAAATTTAGCCCTTTTTGCCCTGCTTCGCTGTTATCGCTCATCACCACACCAGCTAAACGCTGTACGCCCAAGGCCGTTAAACTGGGCAAAATAATGGTTTCCATGCTGTGCGACTTGCCTTGCTGACTGCCCGTACCCATTAACCAATCGCCTTGTGGCGTTTGCCACACTGCTACCACTTCATGACGACCCATATCGAGCACAGTCAATCGCTGTGCTTCATCGGGTAAACCCTGCCACCAAGCCGTTGGCGAGAGCAACAAAACAGCCATTGGCCAAGTGGCGATTTCACTGAGCATCGCCCAGACTAACGCCCATAACTGCTCGGTCAGTTGGCTTAACAGCGTTGCTAAACTAGGAGCTATCCAAGCCAGCAAAGCGATGATTAACAGCAAAGGAACCAGCAACCATTCAATAATCGGCGAGGTAAGCAAATTGGCTAAAGCGGAATAAGTCGGAATCTGTTGAAAGAAAAGCAGCAAGAAGGGAGCTAATAATAGGCTCATGCCCAAATGCAACAATAATAAACGCTGAAGTCGCCCACTCTCTAGCGTCAACATCCACAATAAGATAGCCGTGGCAATAAATGACAACCAAAAACCGACTTGCATCACCGCGCCCACATCCCAAAACAGTACCGCAATTAACGCCCAAGACAGAGTAAGCACAGGATGCAAGGAACGTTTTAGCCACACCGCCATCATCAGCATGACAAACATAATCAAAGCGCGTTGAACGGGCACATTCATGCCCGCCAAAAAGGCAAAACTCACCGCAGCAAATAAGGCAACCAGCGATGCCACTAACACGGCTGGATAACGCTGTGAAGGTGCTAATTTCCACAGAGCTAGTCCTAAAAACCACGCCAAGCCTGCCACGAGGGTAATATGTGTACCCGACACCACCACCATGTGCAGGGTGCCAGTATCACGTAATACGCGCCACTGCTCGTCGCTGACGGCACTCACTTCACCCAACACCAAAGCAACCGACAAACCCGTAAAATCACTATCGGCAGGCAAGACCGATAACAGCTTTTGCATGGCCAACCAACGCCACGACTGCCAATGCCAGCTGCTTTCACTGCGTTCTGAAGCCGTCAATCGGACTACCGAACCAGTTGCTTGAATATTTTGCGCAAACAGCCAAGCGGCAAAGTCGATACCGGCGGGGTTATAACGCCCCTGCGTTTCGCGCAACCGTAGCTCAACCGACCACTCCTCACCGGCCAGCGGTTCTCTGCCATTGGGAAAGGTTAATAAGACTTGAGCATGAGTTAATGCAGGAGAAGGAGAATCCACCAATCGCGTTAGCACCGACCAACCCGACGCGGTAGGTTTAGCAATACCATCTACCACCACTTGGGCGGGAAAAGTCGTATTCAGCCAAATGGATGGAATGCTCTGCGCCTGCCAGTGCAACATACGTTCGTGCATCAGTCCGCCACCTAATGCGACGCCTAACAACACATAAGCGATGACGCGCTGCGTTGTTTTAAACCATAAGCTTAGCGATAACAACCCCATGCCTAGCCAGAGTAAACGCCAGATGGGTTCGGGCGTTTCGCTTAATTGCGCCAAACCAATGGCACTGGCGGTCATCGCCAGCGCCAGCCAAAGCACCCACGGACGGTAGCGGCGGAAAGCGGCTAGCTCATCAAGCGCTGAGCGACTCGTCATCGTGTTCAACAGGCAAAGGGTTCATTTGCTCTAAGGCTTGCAATACCCGCTCATTCACCTGCTCCGCTGGCACGCCAGTCATCATAGCAAGGGCTTCATCTAAATGCGCGACCGGATAAACATGAAACTGCCCCACTTCACAAGCACGACGAACGTCTTCAGCCAACATTAACGATTGACAATTCACGACTGGAATCAGCACGCCTTGCGAACCGGTTAAGCCACGCATGGCGCACAGACGGAAAAAACCTTCGATTTTTTCATTAATACCGCCCACCGCTTGCACATCACCAAACTGATTAATCGCTCCCGTCACGGCAATGTCTTGACGCAGCGGAATTTGCGCAATCGACGACAACAACGCCAAAGTTTCAGCCGCCGAAGCACTGTCGCCTTCCACGCCCTCATAGGTTTGCTCCATCACGACGCTGGCAGTCAGAGCCATACTACGCGAGCGCATAAATCTACCACGCAAGTAGCCTTGCACAATGAGCATGCCTTTACTATGAATGGGGCCCGCCAAATCGACTTCTTTCTCAATATCGACCAAGCCATCGTTACCGGGCGAGGTTTGTGCACTAATTTTAACCGGCTGACCAAAAGCCATACGACCTACTTCGTACACCGTCAACGCATTTACCTGACCGACTGCCTCTCCCTTAGTCGCAATGGACAACCAACCAGCCGTAATCGCTTGACGATACTCAGCTTCCAGCCGACCCGCCTCGTAACGATCATTATGCATGGCCAGCGTCAAGGCTGGTACATCAATCAATTCATGGCCCAAGTGAATAGCCTCATCTTGTGCTCGCAACAACAATGCCTCAAGCTGATCCATGCGAAGCGCCAAGCGTGTCGCATCCTCGGCCAAGCGCGATGCATAATCACAACAGAGCGCCAAGGCTTCGGCGGAAACATTCATCACCATTTCAGATTGACAACGCGCCAATAATACCGACATGAGTGCCTGCTCCATTTCAGGCGTACGCGGTGCAAAATCTTCAAACTCTATTAAACGCTCGAATAGACCCACGACATCCGTATCGGCTTCTTCCAAAGCAAAAAAATGATGGGCTTCACCGACCAAAACCAAACGCACACGCAAAGACCAATCATTAACCAGTGGCAAGCTGTCACTCAGACGATGCCCCTGCACCGCATACCAATCATCCGCAGACAATCTACCCGTTTGCAAAACCCCTTTAATCACCTGCCATAAGCCGGTCACTTGCAACAACGAAGCAACGCGAATAATCAGAAAGCCACCATCAGCACGATGCAGCACACCCTCACGCACATGGTTACCTACCGCCGTTCCTAAAAGCTGCGCCAAAGAAATCGAAGGCTCATAAACCACTGGCATGGTACGACCAGTCAACAAGTATTGACTCGAAGCGAGCGCTTCAATTTCAGCAACCAGCCAATCACGCCAAGCTTCGATGCCTTCATCCATCACCATCACATGCTTTTGCCGACGCGAACGCAAAAAAGCGGTTAACGCTGACGTTGCTCGTGGATGTAAAACAGAAATACCCGTTAAAGCAGGCTCAATGGAAGCCACGCCTTCTGGGCTGGTGTGCGTGTAGAGATGTTCACTGGTTAAAGCGGTTATAGAAGTTGGCATGGGGTCCTATTGGCTGGAAATTTAATGATTGAACCGTTATTCTATCGCAATCGTTAATTTTATCGCTATTTTTTAGGAGTTAGTTATGCCTTCATTTGATATTGTTTCGGAAGTCGATAAACACGAATTAGCCAATGCGGTTGATCAAGCCAACAAAGAAGTGACTTCACGTTTCGACTTCAAGGGTACCAACTCCAACTTCACGCTAGATGATAAAGAAATGGTCGTTAAGCTGTTAACTGAATCCGAATTTCAACTTGATCAAATGTACGACGTGCTCACCGCCAAGCTGGTGAAGCGCGGTATTGATACCCGTGCTATCGAACGTAAAGATGCGGATATTCAACTGAAAACCGCCAAGCAAAACGTCATTATTCATCAAGGTATTGATGCTACCTTAGCGAAAAAAATCACCAAAGCCATTAAAGATAAAAAACTAAAAGTACAGGCGGCCATTCAAGGTGAAACGGTACGCGTAACGGGTAAAAAACGTGATGATCTTCAAGAAGCCATTGCCATGTTACGCGCTATGGATGAGCTAGAACGCCCCTTGCAATTCAATAATTTTCGTGACTGATAATTTTTCTTATTTCAGCGCTTGACAATATAAGAATCCAGTAATATGATTTATACACCTTAGCACTAGATTGAGATCAATCTTTTGCGATGGTGTTGTGAGCGTTTACCATTTTTACCAGTTTTCCTCTGGTTAATTTGTGGGTTTAGCCTGGCCTTGGTCAGGCTTTTTATTTATTGTTTGAACTCCAGCTTACGTTTAACAGCCGTCTGCGCTGCACTCATCACTTCCTACAAGCCTTATTGACAGTTATCCAGTCCAGATGTATTTCCAAATAACAGTCAAATAAAACACTCGCCAAAGCGTCTGAGTTAAAAATCCAAAAAAGAACATTCGTTCTATCTGTTATTTTTTCATCGCTCATGTTAACCTAAGCACACTCATTAATAAGGATGGCGATTGGTCATGCATTTTGCCCGTATTGGTATTATTGCAAAACGAAATTCTGCTGCGGCATGGCAGATGGTCGGCGTGTTAACGCAACTACTGCGTAAGCAAGGATGTAGCGTTCAACTAGACGAAGACAGTGCAACCAGTAATCCTGCAATGGACGATCAGCCACCTAGCCTACCGCGTCATTTGTTAGCGCAGGCCGTTGATTTGGTTATTGTGGTTGGGGGTGATGGCACTTTCCTCGAAACCGCACGAAATATCGTCAACTGGCAGCGCCCTATTTTGGGCATCAACCTCGGACGCTTAGGCTTTTTAACCGACATTCCCGCTGCGCAAATGGAAGAGATGGTCGTGTCGGTACTGGCTGGACAATTTGAAATCGAACAACGTTTGATGTTACGTGTACGTATAGAACGCGATGGCGAAACGCTTTACGATCAGCTGGCCCTAAATGATGTGGTACTGCACAAAGTGCATATGGAGCACATGATTGAGTTTGAAGTGATGATTGATAACCGCTTTGTACAATCACAACGCTCAGATGGCTTGATTATTGCCACACCGACTGGTTCAACAGCCTATGCCTTATCTGCCGGTGGTCCTATTTTACAGCCATCACTTGAAGCCTTAACACTGGTGTCGATTAATCCCCATTCGATGAGCAATCGCCCCATTGTGGTGGCCAGCACCAGTCGCATCGAAATTCATTCTGGCGATCAACGCAAAGAACCGGCACAAATCACCTGCGATGGCCATGTTAAATTCGATTTAATGGCATCTGACCGTATTTTTATTGAGCGACATAGTCACGTCGTTTCAATGGTTCATCCTCGCCCACACGATCATTTCTTAATGCTGCGCCAAAAATTACATTGGGGAGAAAAGTTATAACATGGAATCCTCTAAAAACCCCACTTCATGGCATTTTTAGAGATCCTGAATTTGTTTAACTTCTGGTGGAAGGGATTCAATTAATAGGTTACACGCAATTAGTTTGCATCCCTTCCCCCAGTCCCCCATCCCATTAGGGTTTTAGAGGTCTTCACATGTTATTATCACTCCACATTCGTAATTTTGTTTTGGTTGATGAAGCACAACTCAACGTTGAAGCGGGATTAACGGTTTTAACGGGTGAAACGGGAGCAGGTAAATCTTTACTGCTTGATGCGCTCGGAGCTGTGTTGGGCGATAAAGCGCAACCATTTTGGGTGCGTCCGGGCTGCGATAAAGCCGAAGTCAGTGCCGAATTTAATGTCTCAGAATTGCCTAGCGCACAACACTGGTTGGCAGAACAAGAATTAGCCGATGATGATCAGTGTCTACTCAGACGCGTCATTAACAATGATGGACGCAGCAAAGCCTATATTAACGGTACCAGCGTGACACTAGGTCAATTGCGTCAGCTGGCAGAAATGCTGATCGAGCTACACAGTCAACACGAACATCATGCCTTGCTCACAGCACAGCGTCAGCTGGCGCTCATTGATACTTGGAGTCAAAACCATGCCATGCGCAAACAAGTCAAACAGGCATGGCAAGCATGGCATGAGCTTTATCAACAGCAACAACAACTACTGACCAGCGAACAACAACGCCAAGAGCGCCTAACTCTGTTGCGTTTTCAAGCCGATGAACTGAAAGACATGAATCTTGAGGAAGGTGACTACGAAACCCTAACCAGCGAACATGCTCGTCTTGCCCATGCTGCCGACATAACACAACACCTGCAGCAAACCTTGTCACTATTCGAGCACGACCGCCAAGGCATTCTGGGGCAACTCAATCAAGGGCTACGCTTACTCGAAAGCATCCAAGCGCATGATGCCAGTTTGACCCCCTTAATTGAACAATTTCAAGCCAGTATGGTGGAGCTAGGTGACATTCAAGACCAATTGCATCACCGCGCACGACATACCTTAGTCGATGATCATCGATTAGCCGAATTAGAGAGTCAACTCTCAGAATTACACCGCCTAAGCAAAAAATATTTTGTTGCGGCTGATGAATTATGGCGTAAAAAAGCCGACATCATGAGTGAACTGGATCAGATCACTGCTCAAGATGCCAACAGAGATTCCTTAGCAGAAGCCTGCGAGCAGGCCTTAACGCACTATCAGCAGTTGGCACAACAACTCAGCGAACAGCGCCAAGCAGCCGCACCGCAATTGGCCAATCTGGTCATGCAAGAACTGCACCAATTGGGCATGACACACAGTCGTTTAGAATGGCGTTTTAATGCACTCACGCAACCTCATAGTCATGGGCTAGATCAGTGCGAAATTGTCTTCTCTGCCAATCCCGGTCAAACGCTCTATCCGATGAGCAAAGTGGCTTCCGGTGGTGAACTGGCACGCATTAGTTTAGCGATTGAGGTATGTGTTGCCGAACAAATTGCCTTACCGACGTTGATTTTCGATGAAGTCGATGTCGGTGTTGGTGGCGGTATTGCCGATAGTATTGGTCAGAAATTGGCCAAAATTGCCCAACACAAACAGGTGCTGTGCATCACCCACCAAGCGCAAGTCGCTGCGTGGGGCGATCAGCATTGGCATATTGCTAAACAAACCGACGGTGAACAGACACTAACCCAGGTGAAAACCTTGAACCCAGCTCAACGCGTCGAGGAGTTATCTCGTATGGTGGGCACGCAAGAGGCTAGTCAAGAAACTCTTGCTCATGCCGAGCAAATGCTCGCCAGAACAGCACGGAAAAAACAATCAGCGTAATCTAGAGTGCATCTAGGAACGGCTAAAAACTTCGCTTCGCTATTTTTTAGAGTCCCTAGTTTGTTTTTTTGGCTGGTGGAAGGGTATTAATCATGTAGCTACATGCAACTAAAATACAACCCTTCCCCCAGAACCCCCAACCCTATAGGTTTATAGAGATCACATGAAGTTAAGCATTAACCAAGGCAGAGCCAAACTCAGTAATACCAAAACCAGAAGCAACGCGAGTAACCAGCGAATGATCTTTAAGGCTGGCACCACCAGCCAAGCCACTAATAGCCCTAAGAATACAATTGCCAAAGCTTCAATCATAATGACCTGATGACCGATAAAGGCCAAGCATAAGCTGGATCACCCACGGCGATAAAAGGCGGATTTTCCAACGTATCACGCGCGTTGTAACTTAGCGTTTGTCCATCTAAACCGCACAATAACCCGCCCGCTTCCGACAAAATCACTTGCGCTGCGGCTGTGTCCCACTCACTGGTTAAGCCGAATCGGGGGTACACATCCGCCATGCCCTCCGCAATGCGACAAATTTTTAGTGAGCTACCTAATTCACTTAATTGGTAGTCGGGCAAATGGGCTAAAAAGGTGCGTGTTTTTTCACCACGTCGTGTGGCAGAAAAACCGGTCAACACGCGCATGGGATGCGCAATAGGTGCCACTTGAATCGGTTGACGTTGCCCAGATTGCCAACGCCAAGCACCCTGCCCCAAAACCGCGCTGTAACCCACGGCTTCCACTGGAGAATAAACCACGCCCAACACCGGTTGATGATCCACAATCAAGGCAATATTAACCGAAAACCCAGAATCACCACGAATGAATTGCCGCGTACCATCCAAGGGATCAACCAGCCATAAACGCCTGAACCGCAAACGCTCAGATGCTGGCAGTTGTTGTTCCATTTCTTCACTTAACACAAGAATATCGGGCGTTAATTCAGCCAAGGCTTCCTGAATCAAGGCATCAGCAGCTTTGTCTGCTTGCGTTACCGGAGAACCGTCGGCTTTGGCATCAAAGTGAACGGCTGCACTAAAGTAAGGCATGATGACCTCACCCGCTCGCACAGCAATCTGCTCTACCGACGATAACAATGCCATGCTATCCAAGGTCATGTTGCTGACCGACTGGCTAAATGACGTTTCGCTAACCACAGAGCGGCAATAGAACGCGCTTCAGTGAAATCATCGCGCATCATCAGTGCATCCAGATTATCCCAACGCCAAGCGATCACTTCCAAGGGTTCAGGCTCGTCACCTTCGGCACTCGCAGGATAAAGCCCGTCGGCTAACACCACATGAATGCGATGCGTCATATAGGCAGGCGCGAGGGTGAGCGGAACATGAAGCGGCGTAAGCGATTGTGCGGCATAGCCGACCTCTTCCATACACTCACGCAAAGCCGCTTCTAACGGCGTTTCGCCTGCGTCAATTTTACCCTTGGGAAAACCCAACTCATAACGTCCCGTACCCGTGCCCCACTCTCGAATGAGTAAAAAGTGGTCATCATCCAGCAAGGGTACCACCAATACCGCTCCATGACCGCGCGTGACCAGACGCTCATAAGTCCGTTCGGCGCCATTACTAAATATCAGCTGTTGTTGTTCAATACAAAAATGGCGCGATTGCGCCATTTGTTGTTGTGCGACTACCTTAGGCGGACGCTGGCTCATTTAATGAGCCTTGGCTTCATCATGGCTATCGCCATGATTTGAATCGCCATGATCAGGGTGTTCATGACTTTTATGTAACAAATACAAAGCCAATGAAATTAGCGCAATACTGATGGCAAAATACACCAAGTCCATAATGCCGTGAGGTTGAAAATGAATGGCATGCTCAAAGAAAATAACCACTAAAATCATTAAGATAACACTTGCCAAGCGACTTTTTAAGTCATCAAGTGATTCAATAATTAAGACTTTACTTGATCGCTCATTCTGAGCACAGTCAATATCAGAAATAAACAGCTCGTAAATACCAAAAGCAAAAATCAGCAACACAATGGCCAGTAAGAATCCATCTACCGAGCCGACAATATGCGCCACCGTATTCGCACGCAATTCAGCACGCGCAACATCATCGAGTCCTGCATAATGGGTTAAATGCGCTAAGGTGTAGTAAACATCAATTACCGTGACGTAAAACAGAGCAAAAGCTGCCAGCATCGAACAAATAACCGCGGCATAAACGACTAAACGGCTGCGCCACAATGCGCCTTCAAACGCGCGCTCAAATAGGGATGGATTGTGCATTTATGTGTTCTCCTCTAACATGGTCTCTAAGGTTAGGTGATGATTGGTGTAAATGCAAATATCACCCGCAATTTTCAAACTTTTTTCGACAATTTCAGCCGCCGTTAAGTCGGTGTTTTCCCACAAAGCGGTCGCTGCAGAAGTAGCGTAACTACCGCCACTACCAATCGCCACTAGGGATTTTTCTGGTTCAATGACATCGCCATTACCCGAAATCACCAACATACCGCTTAAATCAGCCACAATCAGCATGGCTTCCAAACGACGTAAAGCGCGGTCGGTACGCCAATCTTTCGCCATTTCGACGGCTGCACGCAATAACTGGCCAGAATGTGCTTGTAATTTGGCTTCAAAACGCTCGAATAAGGTGAAAGCATCCGCCGTTGCGCCTGCAAACCCTGCTAACACCTTACCTTGATTTAGGCGTCGCACTTTACGTGCATTGCCTTTCATCACCACATGTCCTAGGGTAACTTGACCGTCACCCCCCATCGCCAGCATATTGCCTTTGCGTACACACAAAATCGTGGTTGAATGCATTTCAATACTACTCATTCAAACGGTTTCCTCTTAATCAATTAAAGGCTGTTTCAGCGCACCTAAACGCGCCAGCCAAATCCCCATCACATCCACAAACTGCTGTAAAAACAAGGTGTCAGCTGCCTCATTAAACAAACTGTCTCCGCGTCCCAGTACCAGCACTCCGTAAGCTTGTCCGAAAGCACTCAGGCGAAACGCACAGCCCGATAAGACACCGGTTGCACCCCAGACTTCGGTCGGAAAAGCCGAAACAGCACCAAACGCTAGCGCGTTGATTTGCATGTGTGCCAAAAAATATCCCATGGCTTCAGTCGGCACGGCTTTAGCCAACAAAGCATTCGGCTGTCCCCAAAGTTGCACGTCGCGCAATTCAAAACGCTGCTTTAAGCCTTGTTGAATCAGTGCAATCGCCTGCTCTAGCGTTTGGGCTTGCATCACTTCTAGCGTCAAGTCGTGCAAATTCAGTTGTAAACGCGCATTATCCTCAATGGCTTCCATCATTTCCGACAATGAAGCTTCAAGCTGTGCTTGACGCTGTTGCGTTAAGTGCAACTGCTTATCAACAAATGAAACCACTTTCGCCGAACTTAGCTGAGTTGATGCTGATTCACTCATGCGTCAATCGTGCCTTTGAATACCGTTTCAGCTGGTCCAGTCATCCACAGGGGTTCGCTTTCATCACCCGACCAACGAATCATCAAATCACCGCCCAACAAGCTGACTCTAACATGCTCGTCAACCAGATCAGCAGAACGTAATGCCGCCATCGCTGCCGATGCACCCGTGCCACAAGCCTGAGTTTCACCTGAACCCCGCTCGTAAACACGCAAACGCACCTCTTCACGACCGACAATCTGAACAAAACCGACATTGACGCTTTCGGGGAAAATATCTGCTCTGGCCTGCAAGGCAGCACCAATACCAGACACATCCGCTTCATCAATGTTGTCTACTTCAATCACCGCATGCGGATTACCCATAGACACAGCATAGAAAGTCACCACGTCATCGCCTAAAGACAACAAATAATGCGGCGCACGAATGAGTGTTAGGGGAATATCTTGTGACTCAAAACGCGGAGCGCCCATATTGACGCGCACACCATTGGCTTCATGATAGAGTTTAATGATGCCTGAAGCTGTTTCAACGACTAACTCGTCTTTATCCGACAAGCCCTGTTCACGCACAAAACGAGCAAAACAACGCGCTCCGTTGCCACACTGCGCCACTTCTGAACCGTCGGCATTGAAAATCCGATAGCGAAAGTCAACGCCCGCCTGCTGAGCACTTTCCACCAACAACAGCTGGTCAAAGCCGACACCGGTGTAACGATTCGCCCAGCGACGAATCTGCTCTGGCGACAGTTGAACGTTCTGATGAATGGCGTCAAACACCATAAAGTCATTACCTAAGCCATGCATTTTGAAAAAAGTTAAACTGGCCATAACACGCAGCTTGCATCCCAATTATTCACTGTAATAGGCTTATTATAACGTGCAATATGTCACGACACTCAATTTTCAGCTACAATAAAAGACTATGAAGACACTCAATACTCCTGCCCTTACTCCGCAACAGATCGTACAAGAACTGGATGCACACATTGTTGGTCAAGCCGCTGCTAAGCGTGCTGTGGCTATTGCGTTAAGAAACCGTTGGCGTCGACTGCAAGTCGGTGATGACTTGCGTACCGAGATTACGCCCAAAAACATTTTAATGATTGGTCCAACGGGTGTGGGTAAAACCGAAATCGCCCGTCGTTTGGCTCAGTTAGCCGATGCGCCCTTCCTTAAAATTGAAGCGACTAAATTCACCGAAGTGGGTTATGTCGGTCGTGATGTCGAGAGCATCATCAAAGACCTGATGGAGAACTCGGTGAAGATGTTGCGTGCTCGCGCCATCGAGCAGGCTCGACCTAAAGCGCAAGCTGCCGCTGAAGAACGCATTTTAGATGCCTTGTTGCCACCACCGCGTGATGCACAACCCGAACCCAGCAGCTTGGAAACACGCGAGAAATTCCGCCAGCGACTACGCGACGGCAAGCTGGATAACACCGAAATTGACATTGACCTATCTTCACCCAAACCGCAAATGGAAATTTTAGGCCCTTCTGGCATGGAAGACTTTACCAGTCAAATCCAAGAAATGTTTGAAGGTATCGCTCGCGACAAAAAAACCAATCGTCGCATGACCGTCGCTAAAGCCTACAAAAAACTGTTGGACGAAGAAGCCTCACGTCTCATTAATGAAGAAGACACACGCCGTGTTGCGCTAGAAAAAGTAGAGCAACAAGGCATCGTTTTCATTGATGAAATCGACAAGGTCTGCGTACGCGAAGGCAGCCGTGGTGGTGAAGTTTCGCGTGAAGGTGTACAACGTGACCTACTGCCGCTCATTGAAGGCACAACCGTATCAACAAAATACGGCATGGTCAAAACCGACCATATCCTCTTTATCTGCTCAGGTGCTTTCCACCTCACCAAACCATCTGATTTGATTGCTGAACTTCAGGGTCGTCTACCGATTCGCGTCGAGCTTACTTCGCTGACAGTGGAAGATTTTGTCCGTATTTTGACTGAGCCCAAAGCGGCACTGACACGCCAAGCAGAGGCACTGCTTTCCACAGAAGGCATTCACATTCAGTTTACTGACTGTGGTGTTCGTGCCATTGCCGAATATGCGCATCAAGTGAACGATCAGCTAGAAAATATTGGCGCACGTCGATTGCACACTGTCATGGAAAAAGTACTCGAAGAATTGTCTTTCCAAGCGGATAGCAGTGGCGAAAACATCAGTATTGACCGTGCTTATGTCGATAGTCGCTTAGGTGAGTTGGTGACCAAAACCGACTTAACACAGTACATTTTGTAACGACAAAGATAACGCAAGATAGCTCTACCCCATCGGAATAAAAACCGTTACGAAGAGCTAAAATTGCGAGGCAACGAGACGCGCAAGAATGGGAGTGTATAAATAATACATGACCATTCTGAGCACCGAAGTAACAACGCAAGATAGCTCTGTAGTAGGTTAGTAACATGGCGAAAATCGATTTTGGATTCCAACAAGTAGACTGGACCGAAAAAGCACAGCGTGTCAAAGGGGTATTCGATTCCGTTGCGCCGAAATACGACCTGATGAATGATCTCATGTCGATGGGCATTCATCGCTTATGGAAGCGTCATGCCATTGATACTTTGGGCTTATTGCCCCATCATCAAGTCCTGGACCTAGCTAGCGGAACAGGCGATTTAGCCTTGCGTATAGCACCTTTATTGAACGATCAAGGCAAAATTACCTTATCAGACATTAACGAGTCGATGCTAAATATTGGCAAGCAGCGCATGATTGATGCGGGTCATCTCCGCGCTGAATATGCGGTTGCCAATGCTGAATCACTACCCTTTGCTGATAACAGTTTTGATCGCATCACCATGGCTTTTGGGCTGCGCAATGTGACGGACAAACAGCAAGCACTGAATGAACTGCATCGTGTCCTTAAACCCAATGGCTTGCTCATGGTCGTTGAGTTCTCTAAGGTGATTGACCCACTATTAGCCAAAGGTTACGACTTTTACTCGTTTAATGTCTTGCCTCACTTGGGGCAATTAGTGGCTAATGACCGTGATAGCTATCAATACCTAGCCGAAAGTATTCGTATGCATCCCGACCAAGAAACGCTGGCCGATATGTTCCGACAAGCCGGACTGATCAAGGTCAGCTATGAAAACCTAACCGCAGGCGTGGTAGCGATTCATAAAGGCTGGAAAACAGCATCATGATGCCTCCTCTCATCAATACACTGGCTAATGGTGCGTTGGAAGCCAAATTACGCGCCATCGTTAGATTGGATCCTTTTTGGCGTGAACAGCTGGCACAACTCAATGGACTACACCTCTATATTGAACTGATTGACTTGGGCTTTAAGCGTGTCATTCAATTTGGACCAACCGATGTGCATTGTTTAGCGCCCTACACACAAGCCGATGTGAGATTGATTACGCGTTGTCGTTACTTAGGTTCATTAGCCGATGCGGGACAAACACAGCAAGCTCTGGAAGAAGGTCATATGCAACTGATAGGCGATGATCAAGCAGTAAAGACACTGTTACAGTTCTTACGCTGCCATCATGCCGACTGGGAAAGCCAACTGGCACAGATCATGCCCGATGCGCTCGCCTATCAGCTTACGGCTGTCGGACAACTTGCGATTGAACAACTGCAACAAGCTAAACAGAGCCTCAGTCAGAGTGTTGATTTTTGGCGACGCAATGAATCGACGAGTCCCTAGATTATGATTCGCTCTTACCAACACCTCAAACGATTGTTGTTTATTCATCGTACGCTGCATAAATACAAACTAGATCAACAGTTATTAGCTGAAAGCCCTGTCGCTTTTTTATTGCCGTTACAATGGCTTGCACCTTGGACTTGGCAAAGCCGATTCGATGGTGAACGCGGTGAAGCCATTCGTTTGGCTTTAGAAACACTCGGCCCGATTTTCATTAAATTCGGTCAGGCACTATCGACACGCCTTGATTTACTACCGCCTGACATTGCGCAAGAACTCATTAAACTGCAAGATAAGGTTCCTCCGTTTGACAGCGAACAAGCGATGAAGCTGATCGAAAGCCAACTGGATAAACCGATTAGTGAGTTGTATCGTCACTTTGATGCCGCTCCTCTTGCCTCTGCCTCCATTGCCCAAGTTCACACCGCACAATTGCACGATGGTACCGATGTCGTGGTTAAGGTGGTACGTCCAGACATTTTGCCGGTCATTAAACTGGATACTGGTATTTTACGTACCCTAGCACGCATTACCGAAACGCTCATTCCCTTCACCCGACGCCTGCACCCTGTCGAGGTGGTGGCTGAGTTTGAAAAAACTATTTTAGACGAGTTAGATTTAATGCGCGAAGCTGCTAACGCTGCCTTATTAAAACGCAATTTCGATCATTCTCCCCTGCTTTATGTTCCGGAAATTTACTGGTCCCATACCGCGACCCAAGTGATGACCATGGAACGCATTTTTGGCAGCCCCGTTTCCGATGTGGACGCCTTACGTGCGCAAGGTGTTTCGATTGAAAAATTATCGGAAAATGGTGTCATTATCTTCTTTACGCAGGTATTCAAACACAACTTTTTCCATGCTGATATGCACCCCGGCAATATTTTTGTCTTGCCAGATGGTCGTTATGCTGCCATTGATTTTGGCATTATGGGTACACTGACACCGGAAGATCAGCGCTATCTGGCGGAAAACTTCCTGGCGTTCTTTAATCGTGATTACTGGCGTGTCGCTCAATTGCACATCGACTCTAACTGGGTGGGTGCAGATACGCGCGTTAATGAGTTAGAAGCCGCCATTCGTTCCGTGTGTGAACCCATTTTCGACCGACCACTAAAAGATATTTCTTTTGGTTTGGTGCTGTTAAGACTCTTCCAAGTGGCGCGTCGCTTCAAAATGGAAGTACAACCGCAACTGGTACTGCTACAAAAAACACTGCTGAACATCGAAGGTTTGGGTCGTCAATTGAACGACGAGCTGGACTTGTGGAAAACAGCCAAGCCTTTCTTACAAGAATGGATGAATGAACGATTAGGACCAAAAGGTTTTGTGCGTGGCGTGAAAGAACAACTGCCTTTCCTAATGGAAAACCTACCACAGTTGCCTGCTCAGCACCAAGCAATGATGAAGACCTTGAGCGCCCAATTGCCTTTACAAAGTGAACTGTTAAATCGCATGGCACAAGAACAAGCAACAACACGGCGCAGTCAGCAGCGTCTTGCTTTAGGGCTATCACTGGTATTAATTGGCCTGTTACTGCCACCCAGTTTTGTATTGGCACAATGGCAGCAAATTAGCTTAGTTGCCCTAGGCTTGCTATTAATGGTTTGGAAATCGCGCTAAACCGGCTTTAACCGATTGACCACATAGCGCGACATTCCCTGCGCCAACTCAGCTTCACCAAAGAATACAGCAGCGCCTGCTTCCTCTTTCAAGAACGCACATTCCTCTTCACTGTGTGTTCTCAACACCAGTTGAATAGATGGATTGAGCAACAAAGCCGTATTGACTACTTGACGTAAGTTAATCGGATCAGGCGTTGCTACCACCAATAAATTGGCTTCATGAATGCCCGCTTGCTCCAATGCTTCCGCTTCGCTGGCAGTCCCATGAATGACTGGCTTATTGGCATCCACCAAGAGTTGTACCAACTGTTTGCGCTGTTCAATCACCACATAAGGAATGCTTTGCTCATCTAAATGATCAGCGATACGCTTACCAACACGACCGTAACCAATAATAATCACTTTAGCAGGTTTCTGCTCATCCACCGCTGCTTCGGGTAAATGACGCATTGGCTCCTGACGGCGACTTAAACGACGCGCTAACTCCGAGCGTGCCAATAGCCAGTTATTTAAAGGGCTAATAGCTGCGAATAGTAGCGGATTCAACACAATAGAGATAAGTGCTGCGGCCAATACCAAGCTCATCCCCTCTGCAGGCAATACGCCTAAAGTCAACCCCAAGCCTGCCAAGATAAAAGAGAACTCACCAATTTGTGCCAAGCTAACAGAAATAATCAGTGCCGTATTGAGCGGGTACTTCATGACCAACACCAACATTAAGGCTGCCAACGATTTACCCAATACAATAATCGCAACGACTGCCAGTACTTTTAATGGCTCGTTAAATAAAATAGTCGGTTCAAACAACATACCAACGGAAACGAAGAAGAGTACCGAAAACGCATCACGTAAAGGCAAAGACTCTTCAGCTGCCCGATGGCTAAACTCTGACTCTTTCATCACCATACCAGCAAAGAAGGCGCCTAAAGCAAAAGAGACATTGAACAAGGCCGAAGCGCCGAAAGCAATACCAATCGCAGCCGCAATAATGAGCAGCGTGAACAGCTCTCTAGAACCTGTTTTCGTCACTTGCCATAATAACCAAGGAATTAAACGACGCCCCACCACCAGCATTAACACAACGAAAGCAACAATTTGCAACAAGGTTTGACCGAGCGTTAACCAAAGCTCTCCCGTCCCTTCAGCGCTAGCCTCTGTTAATAAACTGCCACCCAGTACACCGGCCAAAGGTGGCAATATCACCAAAATCAATACCGTTGCCAGGTCTTCTACCACTAACCATCCCACCGCGATCTGTCCGTTCATTGTTTCTAGGGCACCGCGTTTTTCCAATGCCTTTAACAACACAACCGTACTTGCACAGGATAAGGAAAGCCCCAACACCAGCGCTTGTCCCCATGTCCATCCCCAAGACATGGCCAACATCATCCCCAAAACAGTGGCAATACTCATCTGCACGACCGCACCCGGCACGGCTATTTTTTTCACCGCCAATAAGTCTTTGAAAGAAAAATGCAGTCCAACACCAAACATGAGCAGCATCACACCAATTTCAGCCAATTCAGATGCAATAGACATATCGGCAACAAAACCTGGCGTTGCTGGCCCAATCAAAATACCCGCAGCTAAGTAGCCTACCAAAGCCGGTATTTTAAAACGTTCAGCGATAAAGCCAAAAATGAGCGCAAAACCAAAACCAGTTGCAATGGTGGTAATCAAGGGAATATTGTGTTCCATAAGCGCTGGATATCCTTATTGAACGAGTGTGTTTTGAAGAGAATGGTTTCTGAATTAAAAAACCGATTAGCTTTGTTATTTTAAACGAAAAGCAAGAATAAAAGGAAATAAAAAACCCAGA
>NCFI01000029.1 GCA_002281095.1 Thiotrichales bacterium 35-46-9
GATAGCTGTTTGTCTTGTCATGCGGGTGTGGATCAACATGCCACTATTATTAACCTCAGTCAGTATCCCGCTTCAGCGATTGTGTCACAAATGAAGGCGTTTCGTGATGGTGGTCGCGTGAGTACGGTCATGAATCGCCACGCCAAGGGTTACAGCGATGAAGACATCGCTCAATTAGCAAAATATATTGGCATTCAAGGACAGTAATGGTATGAGTATGAATCGTCGTCAATTTGTAGCCGCTGCAGGTAGCGTGGCGTTATTACCCTTAGTGGGATGTTCGACCAAACCAGACTCTCAACATGTCGTGGTGATCGGTGGTGGTTTTGGGGGCAGTGCCGTTGCTAAATATTTGAAAAAATATCAACCATCGCTCAGCGTAACCTTAATTGAACCTAAAACGTCCTATGTCACTTGTCCTGGTTCTAATTGGCACTTTGCCGATTTGGTCAGTATGGAGCAAATTACCTTTAATTATGAGGGGTTAAAAAAGCGTGGCATTCAGGTCATTCACGATAGCGTGACAGCCATTGATGACAAAGCGCACCAAGTGACTCTAGCGGGCGGTCAAAAGTTGAGCTATAGCAAGTTGGTTGTTTCCCCAGGTATTGACTTTAAGTGGGGAGTAATTGAGGGCGTGACACAAGCAAATGCAGAAAAAATACCTCATGCATGGCAAGCTGGTTCACAAACCCTGTTGTTGAAAAAGCAAATCGAGACAATGAAGCAGGGCGGTACCTTTGTCATGATTGCGCCTCCCAATCCTTATCGTTGTCCACCGGGGCCTTATGAACGCGTTGGCATGGTGGCTCAGTATTTCAAAAAGCACAACCCTAAAGCCAAGATTATTGTGTTAGATCCTAAAGACAAATTCTCTAAACAAGGTCTGTTTGTTGAGGCTTGGCAAGATTTATACGGCGATATGGTCGAATGGACTGGCGTTAATGATGGTGGCAAGGTCTCCAAAGTCGACGTTAATAGTATGACTGTTTATGCTGAAGCCGGTGTGATTAAGGCCGATGTGATTAACGCCATTCCGCCACAAAAAGCGGGTGCGTTGGCTTTCACAGCGGGTTTGACTAATGAAACGGGTTTTTGCCCTGTTAATCCAACGACTTTTGAATCGACTTTAAAGAAAGACATTTACGTGATTGGTGATGCTGCCATTGCTGGTGCCATGCCGAAATCTGCCCATAGTGCGGTTTCACATGCGAAGATGACGGCCGCCGCCGTGGTGAATGCCTTAACAGGAAAGACGGCTTTTTCGACCATTAATGCAAACACTTGCTATTCGTTAGTGTCAGATAAGTACGCTATTTCGATTGTTGGTGTTTATAGTGTGCAAGATGGAAAAATTGGCGAAATTAAGGGGTCGGGTGGTGTTTCGCCTGCCAAAGCGGATGCAGATTTCCGTGCCATGGAAGCGGTATATGCCAAGGGTTGGTACAGCAGCATTACGCAGGATGTATGGGGAGCCTAATAAGGCTGTAAACTCAGTGTATTTTTGCTGTCTTAATACAATAACAGCGCCGATTGGCGCTGTTTCGCTATTTGTATAACGCAATAGCGTCATTACGGAAAGCTATAACGACGTTCTTGTGCTAACCAAGGATTGGTTTTCTCAATAGGCTCTGCCGGTGTTTTTTTAACGGGTTTAGGGGCAGCTTTTGCTTGCGTTGTAGCCACTTTACGTTCTGGTTTGCTGCTTTCTTCTGTGGTTGCTGCTGGTGGTGTAGCGGCCGCTCTTTGCTTATCAATTGCCTCTTTGGCGGCTTTTTCAGCCTGTTCTTTCTCTAACTGCGCTTTTTGTAACGCTTCAGATTGCGCGCGAATGGCAGCTTCCTGCTCAGCCGCTATTTTTTCAATGTCTTTGAGTTCTGGAATTAAATCCATTTTCGGTGCATCTGCCCAAGCAGGCATTTGAGTACATAATAGTACTGCCCAAATCATCATCCAACGCGCTTTCATAATCCTATCCTTCTGCATTAGCGAGCACCACTTGTGCCCAATCGCCTTGTTCTGTTGAGCTAACAAGTTTTGTGCCAAGTGCTTGATAATGTTCGATCAAAGGTTCGACTTGTTCAATTAAAATACCTGACATCACCAACAAGCCATTCGGTGCGAGCAGTGTCAAGAGTTGCGGTGCCAGTGATTTCAGTGGATTAAACAAAATATTGGCAACGATGATCTCTGCTTTTAGGGCCGGCATTTGATCAGGTAAATAAAGTTCTAGCTCTACCTTATTTTGTTGCGCATTTTGTGCGGAAGCATGCATCGCTTGAGGATCGATATCGGTGCCAATAACGCGTTTTGCACCGAGTTTAGCCGCAGCACAAGCTAAAATGCCTGAACCGCAGCCAAAATCAATTACCGTTTTACCGCTCAGATCATGATTCGATAGCCAAGTTAAGCAGAGCGCTGTGGTGGGGTGATCACCAGTACCAAAAGCCAAACCGGGGTCAAGCAGTAGATGAATAGCGTCTGGTTCAGGTGGAGCTAACCAACTGGGAACGACCCACAAGCGTTCGCCAAAGCGAACGGGTTTAAACTGATCCATCCATTCGCGCACCCAATCTTTATCTTCTAGGGCTTCCACACGCACAGGAAATTGAGCAACTTGTGGCCAACGGGAAGCTAAGAGATTCAATAATGCATCGGTGTCTCGACTGGCTTCAAATAAGCCGGTAACACGGGTGTCTGGCCAAATTGGCGTAGAGCCAATAGGGGGCTCAAAGATAGGGCTGTCCGCCGCATCAGTCAGCGTCACCGCTAAACTCCCCATTGCCTCCAACGCATCCGATAAGGCCTCAGCATAACGCTTAGGGACTTCGGTATAAATTTGAATCCAGGCCAATTAGTGCATTCCTAGTTTTTTCTCTAGGTAATGAATGTTGACGCCGCCTTTACGGAAGCCATCATCACTAATAATTTCTTTTTGTAAGCCAATATTGGTTTTGATGCCTTCAATGACCATTTCGGACAAGGCATTTTCCATGCGTGCTAAGGCACTTTCACGTGTATCGCCATGGACAATCAGTTTGCCGATCATCGAATCGTAAGTGGGTGGCACACTATACCCCATGTAAATATGCGAGTCCCAACGCACTCCTATGCCACCGGGCACGTGTGCACGCGTAATTTTGCCGGGACTCGGCATAAAGTTATGCGTAGGGTCTTCAGCGTTCACGCGGCATTCAATGGCGTGGCCACGTAGTTGAACATCGCCCTGGGTGAAAGGCAACGGTATGCCTGCGGCGATTTGAATTTGCGTGCGTACCAAATCAATACCCGTCACCATTTCTGTCACTGGATGCTCTACCTGAATACGCGTATTCATTTCAATAAAGTAGAAGTGACCTTTTTCGTAAAGGAATTCGAAGGTGCCTGCACCACGATAATTCATTTCGATACAGGCCTTGGCGCATTGATTGCCAATAAACTCACGCTCGGCTTCGGTAATACCCGGTGCTGGCGCTTCTTCCACGACTTTTTGGTGACGGCGTTGCATTGAGCAGTCACGTTCACCTAAGTGTACGGCATTACCCTGTCCATCTGACAATACCTGAATTTCGATGTGGCGTGGTGTTTGTAAAAACTTTTCCATGTAGACTTCTGGATTATTGAAGGCAACACCCGCTTCGTTTTTGGTCAATGCAATCGATTCTAACAACATTTCTTTGTCATAGACAACACGCATGCCGCGACCACCGCCACCGCCAGCAGCCTTGATGATCACCGGATAACCGATGCGTTCGGCAATAGCGTAGTTTTCTTCAGCATTATCATCTAGTGGCTTGCCAGAACCAGGAACGGTCGGTACGCCTGCCGCCATCATGGTGCGAATAGCAGAAACCTTGTCACCCATCAAGCGAATAGAATCAGCACGAGGGCCAACAAAGATAAAGCCACTTGCCTCAACGCGCTCGGCAAAATCAGGGTTTTCAGACAAGAAGCCATAGCCGGGGTGAATGGCATCAGCTCCAGTAATTTCTGCGGCTGAGAGAATGGCCGTTGCACTCAAATAACTTTTGGCAGAGGGACCAGGGCCAATACACACAGCTTCATCGGCTAGACCAACATGCTTGAGTGAGCGGTCAGCTTCCGAATAAACAGCAACGGTCTTAATGCCCAGTTCGCGACAGGCACGCAAAATACGTAAAGCAATCTCGCCACGATTGGCAATGAGCAGTTTTTTGATCATATTGTTAGGTGACCTCTAAAAACCCTAATGGGAAGGGGGGCTGGGGGAAGGGATTGATGATAGTAGCATGTAACCACTTAATTAAATGCCCTTCCTCCAGAAATTAAATCAACTTGGGAGCTCTAAAAATGCCACGAAGTGGTTTTTTAGAGATGCCCATTACTTACCCAATAATGAACAAGGGTTGACCGTATTCGACAGGATCGGCATTTTCCACGAGAATACTGACTACTTTACCGCTCACTTCTGACTTAATTGGGTTCATGATTTTCATGGCTTCGATAATACATAGTGTATCGCCGACTTTGACGTTTTGACCGACTTCAACAAAGTTTTTTGCACCAGGAGCCGGTGCAGCATAGAAGCTACCCACCATAGGAGACTTAACTTGTGTTCCTGCTGGCAGGGTGTCTGCAGCGGGAGCAGCTGGTGTAGCGGTAGCACTCGGTAAGGTTGCCGTTGTTGCAGCAGCGGGAGCTGCAGACATCATGGGCGCTTGCATCATCACCCCGCCTTCTACTGGATGAGCGCGGGTGATTCTTAAGCTGACTTCATCATTATTGAATTCCACTTCAGCGACTTGGTATTTGTCGGCTAACTCAAATAATTTGCGGATGTCCTGCATGTCCATAAGGGGTTCTCTCTGAATAAATTGAATAAGTGAATTGTGTGTTGTTCTAAATGTCTAAATGATCTAAGGCAGCTTGCAGTGCTAAGGCGTAACCAATCGGTCCTAGCCCAACAATGGTGCCGACAGCGATATCGGAAAAGTACGAATGATGACGAAAAGCCTCTCGTTTATGCACATTAGAAAGGTGGACTTCGATGAACGGAATGGCAACACCCGCCAAGGCATCACGTAACGCAACGCTGGTGTGAGTAAAAGCGGCTGGGTTGATAATGATGAAGCTAATCTCATCTTCAACAGCTTGGTGGACGCGGTTGATCAATTCGGCTTCTGAATTACTTTGAAAATGGTACAAGCGAACCTCAAATTCATCGGCTAACTGTTCTAGTTCTTGTACGATGTCGGCCAGAGTTCGGGTGCCATAGTGGCCTGGCTCGCGACGACCTAATAAATTGAGATTAGGACCATTTAGTACCAATATGTTTGCCATGTTGATGTTCACGTCTAAGTAAGTTGATTAATTATAGCCGAGATAGTCATAGAATAACCATTAAGGCGCTAATGCTTTTGACAATTGTTGCGCAAAAGGATCCGCTTTCATAAAGCCAACCACGCGCAAACCACGACGTTCATTACCTTGAGTGTCGAAAAACAGAATGGCGGGTGGTCCAACGAGACCAAAGCGTTTCAGCAATGCTTGATGCTCAGCCGTATTGTCAGTCAGGTCAATTTGTACCAGTTTCATTTGTTGCATCTGACTGGCCACGCGAGCATCCGTGAAGGTGAACTGCTCCATTTCTTTACAGGAAACGCACCAATCTGCGTAAAAATCGAGCATCACCACCTGTTGCTTTGATTTCGCTTCGCTTAACACTGCATCCAACTCAGCTGCAGAGTTGACTCGCTGAAAAAGGTCATGCGCATTGATCGCAGTATTGCCACTCGATGATGAGCTGCCAACCAGATGCGCTAGTGGTGTTAGACTGCTTTTACCGCCACTGGCAACGGCGATGAGTAAAAAGATCCCCCATGCGAACAGTAATACCCCCAGACTTTTCCATAATTTCTGCCAGCCACTGTTGACCGCATCGAAAGCACCTAAGTAGATGGCTGAACTGATCGCCAAGGCTGCCCACAGCAATAGACTTATGGGCTCTGGCAGAATGCGTGACAGCATCCAAATGGCGACAGCCAACAGGGCGACACCAAATACCGCTTTCACCGCATCCATCCATCCACCTGCGCGTGGCATATATTTACCTGCAGCCGTGCCGACAGCCAACAGCGGCAAGCCCATACCCATGCTCAGCGCAAACAAAGCGGCACCACCTAAGAAGGCATCGCCCGTTTGACCGATATAAATGAGGGCACCTGCTAGTGGGGGCGCCACACATGGCCCGACAATGAGTGCCGACAAAAAGCCCATTACCGCAACACCAGCCAGTGTTCCGCCTTGTTGCTTGTTAGAAATGTCGGCTAGTTTAGCTTGCACGCTTGCTGGTAGTTGTAGTTCAAAAAAGCCAAACATAGACAGTGCTAACACAACAAAAACAATGCTGAAAGCCGCTAATATCCACGGATTTTGGAAAGCCGCCTGCAGATTAGCGCCAAACAGCCCGGCTAGCACACCAGCAATGGTATAGGTAGAGGCCATTGCTAGCACATAAACTAACGACAAAGTGAAAGCGCGACGCGTAGTGAGCCCTTGTCCTTGCCCGACAATAATGGATGACAAAATAGGAATCATCGGGAAGACGCAAGGCGTAAAGGCAAGTAGTAAGCCAACGCCAAAGAAGAAAAGTAGGGTTAAACCAATGTTGCCCCCCGTGAGCATGCCGGCAATACGATCACTTTCGGAAAGGTCTTCTTGTGCCGCTATATCAAAATCCTTCACAGGAGTGGCAGTATTGACTCGTTGATCGACGGCTGCCGCCGATTGTTGTTTCGCTTGCTGAATAAAACGATCGACACTGTTGTTTTGGCTGACGCTACCTGCTTCTGCTGTTAATGTGATGGTCTGTTTTTGAGGCGGGTAGCATAAGCCAGCGTCGGCACAGCCTTGGAATTTAACCAGTAAATCGAATTTACCAGAACCCTGTACGGGAATGTCAACGCTGAAATTCTCTTTGTAAATAAGCACATCGCCAAAATTGGGATCGTTTTTTAAGATCGCTTTGGGTAATTCGGGTTTGCCCAATTGGACGTCACCAGTGCTAATGCTAAAACCTAATCTTTCTTGATAGAGGTAGTATTTGGGGGCAATCTTGAAATGCGCTGAAAGGGTATTGGCGTCTTTCATTGATGCACTGACCGAGAAGGCCACTTCAGGGTCGAGAAATTCTTCTTCGTTTGCTTTGCCCGATAAGCTGGTTAGGCTGATCATGAATAGCATGAACCAGAGTAGGAGATGTTTCATGAGCTTGATCCTTTTGTTGTTTCTTTGCTATGGCTTCGACTTTGTTGTTATCATTAGCGCATGATTATGCGTGTAAGACGCTACTTTTACAAGAGGAACTCTATGTTTAGATTGTCGCTCGGTTGGGTGTTGTTTGTGTTCATTGCAGACCTATTTAGTCTGTTTGTGTTGGCGGATGCGATTGGTGCTTGGTGGAGTCTGGCATGGGTGCTGGGCGCGATGATCTTAGGGGTGTTGGTTATTTTAGATGCTGGCGATACCTTGAAAAGTTTAGGAGGCATTTTCGCCACACCATCAGAACGCGTTGAAGCCATTAAAGAAACCCCATGGCTGTTGTTAGTCGGTATCTTGTTTTTCATACCTGGTGTACTCAGTGATGTGGTAGCGGTGTTGTTGTGGTTGCCTAGTTTGCGTCAAAAAGTATTACGTGGTCGCAAAACGCCATCGAATTCCGCTGCATCGAAGGCCAACGACGATAGTACAAGTGCGTCAGGTTATACACGTACCAGTAGCACCATTATCGAAGGAGAGTGGGTAGAAAAAACGCCACCTCATTCGCGTAATGATCGTCTTAATTAAGCATAAACGACCCTACTATTCAGGCAACTGCCATTCGATGGGCGACTGCTGATGCTCAACCAGTGCCTGGTTAATTTGTGAAAAGGGTTTGCTACCAAAAAAACCGCGATAGGCTGATAACGGAGAAGGGTGAGCGCTGCTAATGACGGTGTGGCGTTGGCGATTGATTAAAGCCCCTTTTTTCTGTGCGTAAGCACCCCATAATACAAACACGCAGTGCGTATCGCGTTTATTGAGCGCTTGAATAGCAGCATCCGTAAATCGTTCCCATCCTTTACCCTGATGGCTGTTGGCATTACCCGCTTCGACTGTTAAGACGGCGTTGAGTAACAAGACCCCTTGTTCTGCCCAAGGCATTAAATAACCAGACTGATTATGAACGCCCACATCATCGGCCAATTCTTGGTAAATATTAATGAGTGATTTGGGTAAGGGTCTTACTTGGGGTTGTACAGAAAAACACAGTCCATGCGCATGACCAGGTGTAGGATAGGGGTCTTGTCCAATAATGACGACTTTTACCTGATCAAAGGGGGTAGCGTTGAGTGCGGCAAACCATTGACTCGCAGCAGGCAGAATTAACTTTCCTTGTGCTTTTTCGTGTTGCAGAAAGGCTTTAAGTTGCTTCATATAGTCTTGTTCAAACTCGTTGCGTAACTGTTCCAGCCATGAAGCTGATAATTGGATCTCACTCATGGAGCGAGTCGCTCTGTTGCCCAGACTCCGTCTGCTTGGCGCTTAAATACCAGTCGATCGTGTAAACGGTTCGGTCTGCCTTGCCAAAACTCAAAGCGTTGGGGGACTAAGCGGTAGCCACCCCAATGGTCTGGTCGTTGTACTGCTTTGCCAGCAAATTCGGCGGCCACATCAGCAAAGTGGGCTTCTAATTCAGCTCGATTAGCAACCACTTGTCCCTGTGCCGAGGCGCAAGCACCCAGTTGGCTGTCTCTGGGGCGACTAGCAAAGTAGCGATCAGATTGTTCAGTGCTGACTTTTTCCACCATCCCTTCGACACGTACTTGCCGTTCCATTTCAGGCCAAAAGAAGGTCAGTGCTGCTTTAGGGTTGTGTGCCAATTCTTGTCCCTTGGGACCTGTATAATGGGTGTAAAACACTAAGCCAGAGTCCAAGTCTTTCAATAACACAATACGTGCATGAGGCTGTTGCTCAGCATCGACTGTAGCCAGCATCATTGCCGTGGGCTCATAAAGTTTTTCCGCAATCGCATCGTTAATCCATTGTTGTAAACTCAGCAAGGGATCGGCCGCTAACTTATCCCAATCAAGGGCGTCTTTTTGATAGTGAATGCGAATGTCAGCTAGGTTGCGATTGGGCATAGCAAATTCCTTTTAGAGCCGAAATGAAAATCGTGGTAAACTTCTGGAAAATAAAAGAACATAATAATAGAAATACTAACAATAGAACATTACTCATGAAAAAAACCGCGCAAGTCATATGGTTCTGTCTGCTTGGCTGCTTAAGTTTTGCCACTGCAGCACAAGAGCGAGTTTACACCGTTGGAGTGGCCAATTTTCAAGCTAATTTAAGTATGGCCGCTCAGTTAAACCCCATTTTGAAATGGGTAGGTCAGCGCGCGGGCGTTGAATTGGTCATGAAATCGGGTTATAACTTCGACGATATGCAACGCCACCTTGCGCGTGGTGAATATGATTTTTATATCGGCTTTCCTTCGTTGCAATCAATGATTCGACAATCTCTAAGTTACAAGGTGATCGCAGCCTTAGAGGGGCAAGCAAAAAGCGCTATCATTGTGCAATATCATTCCCCTTATCAAAAATTGGCAGATTTGAATGGGCATGAGGTTGCTATGGGTAGGCGCGGTATTTTTATGGCTAACGTGGTGCCTATGTCGTTGTTGCTTGATGAGGGTGTTAGGGTTAAGCCGCTAGCAGTCGGCAATCAAGAATCGCTCGTTACCGAGTTCAAATTGGGTAAATACCAAGCGGTTGCAGTTAATCTAGGTGCGTTTAAACGGATTATGGGCAAGAATAACCATCCTTACCGTGTGTTGTGGGAGTCTCCTCCACTAATGAATTATCCTCTAGCTGTGCGTGCAGATGTTGTTCCAGATGACGTGGTGAAGCGGGTGCAACAAGCATTTATAGATATGGCGCAGGATGCAGAAGGGCAGGCCATATTGGAACGTAGCAATCAGCGCCCCGGTATTCAATGGAAAGGCTGGAAGGTCGCATCAGAGCAAGACTATCAATTCGCCATAGAAAGTTATCAGCGCCTGAGTGCGGTTAAAACAATGGAGCCTTAATTCATGGGTTTGAAAACACGTTTATATGTATTTTTGAGTGCTTTGCTGTTGGTCATTATTGTCACAAGCTTTTCGCTATTGGTGTGGTTGGCGCGCGGTTATGTGGCTCAAGATACGGAAAAGCGTATCAGTGAAGTGGCGGACTTGATTACGCAAGATATTGTCATTGCTAATATTACCGATGATTATGCGCGTCTGGATCAGCGATTTCAGCGTTACGTTAAGCAGAGCTTTATTAAACGCATTTACTGGAGTGCGGATGGACAAAAACCTCTAGAAGCTCAAGCAAACGTTCCTTTGGCAGTGCCTGATTGGTTTAAGGGGTTATTTTCCCATGCAGAACTGAGTGTCAGTCAGCAAGTAGACTGGTTTGGTAAAAATTATGGCGAGCTGCGCATAGAGGGAGATAGTAACGCAACCATTAATAATCTCTGGTATTTAATGTTGTACTGGCTATTGTTGTTGGCAGGGGTAGTGACCATTTTGGTGTTCATTATTGAGATCATGACTCGCCCGATCATTAATCAAATTGAGTCACTTTCAGATGATGCTAAACGTATCGGTTCTGGAAGTTTGACTGATCCCATCCGCATCGGCGGCAGTGCAGAGGTATTACAGCTTTCTCTGTCGATGGAGCAAATGCGAGCGGCGTTACAGGACAATCGAGCGCGTCAGCAGGAACAACAACAGGCATTGCGTCAGGTAGGTGACGAAAATGAGCGGCGCTTAATTTGGTTAAAAAATTTATTAAATACCTTGCCTTTGGCAGTGTTGTTAGAAGATGCCAATGCCAAGGTGGTTTTCTCGAATCAACTCTATTGTGATTTTTTCAAAATTGCCTTAACGCCGAAACAGTTGGTTGGTCATCGAGGTGAAACCTTGATGATGGATACACGCTTGCTCTTTGCCGACCCTACCGAGTTTATGCGACAGGTGCAGTCAGCGGCAGCGCTATCACAAGCATCGCATCGCCAATTGTTTGCTATGCAAGATGGGCGTTGGTTGTTGCAAGATGTGATTCCCATGCGTGACGAACGATCAGGCGTTTTTGTCGGTCGCTTGTGGCTCTATCAAGATGTGACAGAAAATCATCAACTGGAGCAACGCTTGCGCTGGCAAGCGAATCACGATGCCTTAACGGGCTTGTTAAGCCGGACGGCTTTTGAGCAGAGACTGGCTGAGTTGCCTAAACATTCGCTACATGCTTACGCACTGCTGTATATTGATCTGGACCAGTTTAAGCTCATTAATGATACATCGGGGCATATGGCTGGTGATGAATTGTTAAAACAAGTAGCGCACCGCTTAGCCAGCTTATTACCGAAAGAGATGGTGCTGGCGCGTATGGGCGGTGACGAGTTTGCCGTCTTGATGATTGGTGATGCGCAACAGGCGATGACGATTGCTGAAAGTATTCGCGCTATGTTGGCTGAGTTTCATTTTATTTATCTGGAACGGCATTATCAGATTGGTGCCAGTATTGGTGTTGTACCCGATATCGGTTCTGAGCAAGACGCCAAAATGCTGATGGCAATGGCTGATGCTGCATGTTATGCCGCTAAAAATGCGGGTCGAAATCACGTTTGGTTGTATCAAACTACAGATGCCTATTTGCGTGGTCAACAAGAAGAAATGCGCATTGTCAGTGAGTTACATACAGCGCTGGAATTTGATCGCTTCGAGTTAAATGCGCAACGAATCATTCCGTTGCAGCATAAGGATGATCAACTGCATTTGGAAATTTTGTTGCGTTGGAAAGATCAAAGTGGACAAGCCATTGCGCCTGATTTGTTTATCGGTGCGGCGGAAAGATATGGGCTAATGCACTTGATTGATCGTTGGGTGATTAAGCATACCCTAACTTTCTTAACTGAACATCCCGACTTGCTCAATCGTATTGCGGTGTGTGGTATTAATTTGTCGGGAGCTTCCTTTTCTCAGCCTGACTTAGTGGATTTCGTTAAAGACTTGATTCATCGTACCCAATTCCCTGGTCATAAATTGTGTTTTGAGATTACGGAAACAGCAGCCGTTACGCAGTTAGATCAAGCACATCAGTTTATTGTTGCGCTTAAAGCCTTAGGCTGTCAGTTTGCGCTCGATGATTTTGGTTCTGGTCAATCCTCGTTCCGTTATTTAAAACAATTGCCGGTTGATTATCTTAAAATTGATGGTAGTTTTGTTAAGTCCATGTTAGCCTATAAGACTAACGAGGCTTTGGTTCGAGGCATGCAGGAGATTGCACAAGCACTAGGGATGATGACGATTGCTGAATTTGTTGAAACAGGCGATATTGCTCAGGCATTAACAGCCATTGACATTGATTATGCGCAAGGGTGGCACTTCCATAAAGCCGAACCCATCCATAAGCTTCTTGAGTAAATAGATGTTTTTAGAGGTCAATAGATATGATGGAATGGAAAGTCGATAACCTTAAATGCGGTGGCTGTGCTGGTCGTATTCGCCAGCAGCTATTGGACTTAACCGGAGTTACTGATGTGCAGGTGGACATTGAGCAAGGTGTGGTGCGAGTCGAAGCCGATGCTGAGCAAGCTCAAACTATCTTGGCTCGCTTAAAAAGACTAGGCTACCCGTTGAGTGGTACCACATCTGGACTGGCTGCTGTTGAAGCCGATGTGCGCTCGGTGGTGTCTTGTGCCATTGGACGCTTACAAGCCGACGAGAAATGATTGGCATGACCTTTGCTGAGTTGATGTTCAGTTTAAGTTTTGGTGATGATCGTCGCTAACTGAATTATGTATGACATAGGCAAAATAGATTATGTGGTTAAAACCCGTTGGTTTCTTAGTGTTAATGCTCGCCATTATTGGCGGCTTTGCCATTATGCAAGGTCCGCTGGGAGAGTTGTGGCATCCTTCAGAGTTAATCGTTATTTTAGGTGCAGCTCTGGCAGCCTTTTTGTTGGCGGCACCTGTCCCTGTCGTTGGGCGAACTTTTGTTATGTCCTTGCGCTATTTTCAAAGCGATAAGGCCAATATTAAGGTTTATGGTGAATTATTAGGCTTGTTGCAAGATTTATTTAAATTGTCGAGAGCACAGGGGGTGTTGGCTCTAGATAAGCATATTTCTGATCCTGCTTCTAGTCCTGTTTTTGCAAGATACCCAGCGGTTGTTGGGCATAAAGAGCTGCTCAGTTTTGTCGTAGATTGTTTTAGTTATGTGTTAATGAATCCTCCGAAAGGCCATGAAATTGACAAGATGGCGGAAAAGCGTATTAGTTTGTGGTTTAAATCGGCTTCTGAGGTGCCTAAGTTAACCGGTAAAGTGGGCGATTGGTTGCCGGGTTTCGGTATTATGGCGGCCATTATGGGAGTGATTTTAACCATGACGACCGTGGGTGGGCCTGTTGAAATTACCGCGAAATTTATTGGTGCGGCATTAACGGGAACTTTTTATGGCATTTTCTTCGCTTTTGCCGTGGTTGGTCCTTTCACTCATGCGCTTGAAGTGATGTTACGTCAGGATAAAATGTTGTTTGAAATGGCAGCAGGTGCCATTACGGCCTATGCGGATGGTGTTTCTCCTAACCTCGCCATCGAAATTGGTCGTCAGCGTGTGCCGCCAGAATACCGTGATAAGTTGGTGGGTGATGCATGAGTGCTCATGACGATGATGACGAAGGCGGGTCTCACGGGGGTTCATGGAAAATTGCCTTAGCCGACTTGATGACGGTGTTGATGGTTTTTTTTCTCGTCATGTGGTTATCTGCGATTATGGATCCTGCCGATCGTCAGGCACTTGCCGATAGTTTTGCTAAAGAAAAATCAAAAGGGGGGACTCAGGAGAGTAGTCCCATGCCAGAGCAGAAAGGCGATGTACTCATTAATCCGATTGAACTTAAACCGCTAACAAAATCTGAAATTGAAAGCATGATCAAAAAAATGGATGCTTCGGTGGAGGAGACGCCGGAGCATTTTATTATTACCCTTCGTTCCGACAAAGCCTTTGAAAGTGGTCGTGCCAGCTTGCAAGAGGCAGCCAAAGCTCAGTTAGAAAAAATGGCGGAGGAATTAGCCAGCCGTCGTAATGCGATGGTGATTACGGGACACACGGACAATGTACCTATCCGTAATGTCACTTTTCCTTCAAACTGGGAATTGTCCTCGGCACGTGCTTCATCGGTAGCGCGTTTGTTTGAGGATTTTGGCGTCGATAAACAGTTTATGACGGTATCTGGGCGTGCTGATGCCGAGCCTTTGGTAGCGAATGATACCAATGTAGGGCGTGCTCAAAATCGTCGAGTGGTGATCTTGCTAGATAAAAACAGTGTCCCTTTACCTGTAGAAAAACCCGCACCTAAAAGTAAAACGCCATCTAAAGCAAGTGCATCCTAGTGGACACCTAGTGATTGTTTCGCTGTTTTCGAGCCGCACATACCGGGCAATCAGGATCTTGTGTCAATTTAAAGCGACGTTGACTCATGCTTAAGCCATCGAATAGCAACACTTCACCGATTAAGCTGGCGTTGCCCAGTAGCACTTTCAACGTTTCTAACGCTTGCATGACGCCCAATGTGCCAACGACTGGTGCAACGATGCCTTGCGCATCGCAGGTTTCTCCGCCTTGATTGGCGTGTGGGTCGAAACAGAGGTAGCAAGGCGCATTCAAATCGCGCCCATCGAACACACTTAATTGACCTTCCCAACGAATGGCTGCTGCCGATACCAAGGGTTTGCCTGCCATCATCGCCGCTTCATTGATGGCTGTACGTGAGAAGCCATTATCGGTGCAATCCACCACCACGTCGGCTTGTTGACACAGCTCGAATAGTTTTTCAGGACTTAAAAAGGCATTGATGGCGTTAATGGTGATATGTGGATTCACGGCAGCGAGCGTCTGTTTCGCTGATTCAACTTTGCTCATACCGACGGTTTGTTGGCGATGCACAATTTGACGCTGTAAGTTGGTTTCTTCTACCACATCAAAGTCGACCAAAGTGAGTTGACCGACACCAGCCGCTGCCAAATACAAGCTGGCAGGAGAGCCTAAACCGCCTAGTCCAACAATCAATGCATGACTATTAGCGAGCGTAGTTTGACCTGCTAAGCCAATTTGCGCTAAGCGAATTTGGCGGTCGTAACGGTTGGTGAGGGTTTCATCAAGTGGTTTGAAGTTGTGCGGTTGTTGCATAGTGTTCCTAAGTTTGATTGAGTTGGCCCAAGGTAATGCGGTCATTATTGCCATAATCTCGATGAGTGGCAATCGCGCTAAATCCCGCCGACTGCATAAGGTGTCTGACGGCAGCACCTTGATCGTAGCCGTGTTCGAGTAATAACCAACCGTCTGAGTTCAAGTGCCTGGGCGCTTGTTGTACCAGTAAGCGAATATCATCAAGACCATCGACACCACTGGTCAGTGCGCTCATGGGTTCATAAGGTAGACTTGTGGCTTGCAGATGAGGGTCGTTTTGGGCGATGTAGGGTGGGTTGCTGATAATTACATCAAAGCGTTGCTGACCTAAGGCACTAAACCAATCACTGTGTATAAAACGAATACTCGGCAAGCGCAGCCCGCAGGCATTATCTTGCGCGACCGCTAAGGCGGCTTTGCTGGCATCGAGTGCGGTGACTTGGGCAATAGGGCGATTATGGGCGATGGCGATGGCAATAGCACCTGTACCCGTACCCATGTCGAGCACCGTCCAAGGTGCCCGTTCCGGAATCAACTCTAGCGCCGCATCGACCAGTAGTTCCGTATCTTGGCGTGGAATCAGTGTGTCTGCCGTGACGGATAGGGTTAAGCCATAAAATTCCGCATCACCCAAAATATAAGCTAAAGGCTCACCCTGCAAGCGTCGGTGAACCCATACGATTAATTCTGCTTGTTGTGTATCGCTAACGTCTTTTTCAGGATAGGTGCGCAGTTGTGTGCGTGTTAAGCCTGTCGCACGGCAGAGCATCAACTCAGCTTCGCGGCTGGCTTCTTTGGGCGGGAGTTGTTGGCGCAGCCAAACTAGGGTTTGTTGAATATTCATGAGTAAAATTATAACCGATACCAACAGAGAGACATAAAAAAACCACCCGGTTAGGGGTGGTTCAAGCTCACGATCTGGTTAGCAATACAAATTAGAATTTGTATTTAGCTTGAATGGTATAAGCCATTTGTGAGTGTTTGGTAGTGTTAGAACTTGAGCCGGTATACATACCACCACTAAATGCTTGACTGACTGAGCTAGTGTCAACCGTGTTGGTTACTTCTGGAGCGTACATCACTGACCCTTCAATGGTTACGCTCTTGGTAATATCGTAACCGCCACCGAATGAGAAGTGTTGTTCGGTGATGGCTGGGAAGAACACATTATTGAACATGTTGACTGCGCCATTTTGATATTGGCCAGGAGCCATCATATTAGCAGCTGCCAAGCTTTTAATAGGATTGTCGGCTTTGTTGTAACCAACTCCTAACCAGTAGCCTTTACCTGAATATTTAAGACCCAGAGCAATAACATTTTGATCTTCCCAAGAGAAGTCTTTATAGCCTTTGGCCTCGCTCCAACGGATTTGCTTAAAATCACCCGTTAGCATGATATTACCCATAGTGTAAGCAGCACCTACTTTGATCTCTGCAGGTTGCTCTAGATTGTCTGAAATACCAGTAACCCTAAAACCAGATGCAGCACCGGTGGTAGAGTTCATTTGGTTTTTGTACTTCATATCAATTGCTGATGTATAAGTAGCACCGATAGTGAATTGTTTAGTTACATCATAATAACCACCAACGCTGTAACCCATTCCTAAATCTGAAGCCATACCAGAACCGACTGTGCCCGACATGTTTTGATAATTAATATCGAGTGCGCCGTATTGAATGATTGGAGAAAAACCAATACCAGCATTTGCAGTGTTATAAGAAACAGTTGGAACAATACGCATAATTTGCAAAGATGTCATTGCTCTGAACAAATTTGGATTGGAGCTACTTCCGTAGTCCACACCCATACCAGAAGTGCCGTACATGCCCAGACCGAAAGACCAATTGTTATTGATGCGGCTACTTAAAGAAATAGCAGGAATCATATAGGTATCGCCGTCGCTGGTTTCGTAAGCATTGTTACCTGGGCCAAGACCATTGTTTTTAACATTCGGTTTAAATAAAGTACCACCGAAAACGAATTCTGTCCCCGTACCTTTGCCAATCATCGCTGGGTTAACAATCACGTTTTCAGAGCCGTAGTAAGCAGCCACACCCGTACCACCCATAGCGACTGACTGAGCGCCAACGCCAGTCATATTGGTACCGTTAGTGGCGAAAGCAGGAGCAGCCAAAACGGCAGCGATAGCACCAGCTAAAAGAGTTTGATTAATTGTCTTCATGAAAATCCTCGTTATTTATATATCAGTTGTTAGCGTTGGAAACAAAGTTCCTGTGACCAGTGTCACAGGAACAAAGAGGGTTAGGAAATTAGAATTCGCCTTTCGCGCCTTTTTCTAACATTTCCCACATGGTATCACGCACTTCCATGGTTGCTTTTTTCAACTCTGGAGGCATTTTGCGACCCATTTTGATCGCCATGTCCATATTCATGGTGTAAATCCATAAGCCATCGGCTTGTTCAACAATGTTGACGCGGCAAGGTAAGAAGCCTGCCATGGCTGGAGAGAAGTCAGTCATTTTACGTGCCGTTTCTGGATTGCAGAAAGACATAACGTGAATGACACCAGATTGAATGCCGCGAGCTTTCAATTCTTCAGAAAGAGGTAACTCGCCTACGTTTTTGATGTTACGGTTAGTGGCAACGCTGTTAATTGCATCTTTAACATCGTCGAGCTTAACACCGTTTTTCACTTTCACTTTCCACATGGTCGCTTCAGCGATATCACCTTCAGCGTCAACCCATTTATCCCATACGTCCATGAAGGTGCTGCCAGCGCCCTCTTCTAGGTTGCTAATGGCATTAATGGTACCACAACCAGATAGTGTTGCTACGCCAGTTGCTAACAGTAAGCCTTTGATCCAATTAGGTGTTTTCATAGTAAACCCTTTGCTCCGTTGTGTTTTTAAATTT
>NCFI01000030.1 GCA_002281095.1 Thiotrichales bacterium 35-46-9
GACTATTGATTTTCTTTTTTCACAATGTAGATCAGACCGAAGGTCGAATCAGTCGCTGGTTGATGGGACTAAGTCGAGAGCAAAAAAAACAATGGTACGGTTTATTCGCTGTTAGCCTGTTTTTTGGGTTGATGTTCGGCAGCTTTTGGAACGATAGCATGGGTGGACTATAACGGTGTTTGGATCGGACAGGAACAGTCTACGCGAGTTTTATAAAACTAGTTGGCAAAAACACCAGCAAGGAAAAGCACTCAGCACACTGGAGCAGCAAGTAGTACAAGTGATCGCCGAACATCCAGAGTATCACCAGCAAGTATTAGCCGATAATGCTTCCTATCGCGATTGGGCAGTCGAATCGGGAGATACCAATCCTTTCTTGCATATGGGCATGCACTTGGCTCTGCGTGAGCAAATCGCTACAGACAGACCTTCGGGCATAGCCCGTTGTTATCATTTACTCTGCCAATCCACACAAGCATCACTGGAAGCAGAGCATCAAATGATGGAATGCCTTGGACAGGCTTTGTGGCAAGCACAGCGCAACAACAGCATGCCAGACGAAATCGCCTATCTCAATTGTTTACAAACACTAACCCAAGATTTACACAGTTACCCTTAATTTAACCACTTAGTTTTACCCCTTCAGTTTTAGTTAGGTATTAGCAACATGAGCACGACTCCCAACGAAATTATTTACACTTACACTGATGAAGCGCCCGCATTAGCGACCCACTCATTATTGCCTATCGTACAAGCCATCACCAGCAAAGCGGGGATTCGCATTCACACTAAGGACATCTCTTTGGCGGGTCGAATTTTAGCCAATTTTGCAGACTATTTAACTGAAGAACAGCAACAAGCGGACGATTTGCAAGAGCTTGGCAGCTTATGCACCCGACCAGAAGCCAATATCATCAAATTACCTAACATCAGTGCTTCTGTACCGCAACTGGTTGCGGCCATCAAAGAATTACAATCTCAAGGTTATGCACTACCCGACTATCCCGCCCAGCCAACGAATGATGACGAAAAAGCCATCAAGGAGCGTTACGCTAAAGTGCTGGGTAGTGCCGTCAACCCAGTATTACGTGAAGGCAACTCTGATCGTCGCGTAGCAGGTCCTGTAAAAGCCTATGCTAAAAAGCACCCCCATAGCATGGGTGCTTGGTCACCCCAATCTCAATCGCATGTTGCGCATATGAATGAAGGGGACTTTTATGGTAGTGAACAGTCACGCATCATCGCATCGTCAACGCAGGTGCGCATTGAACACATTGATGGTGTTGGACAGGTTACTGTCCTTAAAGATAGCTTGTCGCTACAAGCTAAAGAAATCATTGATGCTTCGGTCCTGTCTGTTGCTAAATTACGCCAGTTTTATCAAACGCAAACACAAGTAGCCAAAAGCAACAATCTGTTATTGTCTTTACACCTAAAAGCCACCATGATGAAGGTTTCTGACCCCATCATGTTTGGTCATGCTGTTTCCGTATTTTACGCGCCAGCACTGGAAAAGCACCAAGCGACACTGCAAACACTAGGCGTCAACTTAAACAACGGTATTGGTGATGTTTATGCCAAAATTGCCAGTTTGCCAGAAGCAGAACGTAAGACCATTGAAACGGATCTAGCGGCTTGCTATGAGACACAGGCCAAGGTTGCCATGGTCGATTCCGATAAAGGCATTACGAACTTCCACGTACCTAGTAATGTCATTGTCGATGCGTCTATGCCAGCGGCAATTCGTAGTTCAGGGCAAATGTGGAATGCACAAGGACAGCAACAAGATACCCTGTTTATGATTCCAGACCGTTGCTACGCGGGTATTTATGCTGAAACGATCGAGTTCTGTAAAACGCACGGTGCTTTTGACCCAGCAACCATGGGCACGGTTCCCAACGTTGGCTTAATGGCTCAAGCCGCAGAAGAATATGGTTCGCACAACAAAACCTTCGAAATGACCTCTGCTGGTACCGTTCGCGTCGTTGATATCAACACGCAGCAAATTTTGATGCAACATCGTGTAGAAGCAGGTGATATTTGGCGTATGTGTCAAACGAAAGACATTGCTGTGCAAGATTGGGTTAAACTCGCTGTGACGCGTGCGCGCTTAACACAAACGCCAGCCATTTTCTGGTTAGACCCACAACGTGCTCATGATGCTCACCTTATCAACCTCGTTCGTCACTATTTAACCCAACACGATACCCAAGGTTTGGATATTCAAATTTTGGATCCGAGAGCAGCCGTTCGCCTAAGCCTTGAGCGTGCTAAAGCTGGACTAGATACCATCTCTGTTACCGGTAATGTACTGCGTGACTACTTAACTGATCTCTTCCCCATTTTAGAGTTAGGTACCAGTGCCAAAATGTTGTCAATCGTACCCTTACTGGCAGGCGGTGGCTTGTTTGAAACGGGTGCGGGTGGTTCTGCCCCTAAACACGTTCAGCAATTTACAGAAGAAGGATTCTTACGTTGGGATTCTCTGGGTGAGTTTTTGGCCATTGCGGTTTCACTGGAAGATTTAGCGCATAAATCGAATAATGCTCGAATTGCTGTCATGGCTGACTGCTTGAATCAAGCCAATGGCCGTTTCTTAGACGAGGATAAATCACCAGGCCGCAAACTTGGCCAGCTAGACAATCGTGGTAGCCATTTTTATCTGGCACTCTATTGGTGTCAAGCCTTAGCACAACAGAGCCAGGACACTGAACTCGCTCAAGCCTTTGCTCCTATCGCCAAAGCGCTCGCTGAACAAGAATCGGCGATTGTAGCCGAGTTAGCGGCGGCACAAGGTCAAACGCAGGACTTAGGAGGCTATTACCACGCCGACCCTGAACGCTTAACTCAAGCGATGCGTCCAAGTGAAACATTTAATCGCATCCTAGCGCAGTTGGCATGAGCATTGCGTAGTTGAAGGAAGTGGTGCTGTTTGAGTTATCATCTTAAACAGTCAAACTTGTTCAAGTGTAATTTTAAGTGTCGGTGCCGTAGATGATGAACTTATTTGATGCAGAAAAAGACTATTATTCGGTATTGGGCGTAGCGCAGGCTTGTGAGCTTTCGGCGATTAAGGCTGCCTTTCGCAAGTTGGCGAAACAATATCATCCGGATGTGAGCGATCACCCTCTTGCGACCAGTCGTTTTCAAGAAGTATCAGAGGCTTACGAAGTATTAAGTCGTCACCGACAAGCTTATGACTCAGCAGTTCAGTCTCTTGCACAAGCAGCGCAACGAGCACAACAACAGCGTCATCAGGGACAGCATCACACATCCAGTTACCAATATTCACGCCCTCATCGTTCAGCTCAATTCGATCATTGGACGCCGCAGGCCGGGCGTGGACGTGATCGCAATATGGTTTATCCGCTAACGCTAAAGTATGCTTTTCGTTTACTACGAGAAGGTTCGTTTTTAGTTCCCAGTCTCAATACACGCTTGCCTTTTGACAGTAGCGCTTTAAGTAATAAAGAGTTTCGTTTCCCCGGAAAAGGTTTCCCTGGATTATTTGGTGGCCCAGCAGGCGATTATATTGTCTCATTTAAACTCACCCATCATGCTCCCTTCAAAATTCGCGGTGGCGATCTTTACATGCTCATCAAGGTAGCGCGTCGTTTGTGGGAAACGGGCGGAGAAATGTACTACGATACCCCCTCAGGATTATTTAAAGTTAATATTACGAAACAGGTAAAGGAAGGTAGCTATATCCGTTTTAAGCATAAAGGGCTACCTGCTGATCGTCATCAACCTGGTGGTCATTTGTACGCCAAAGTCACGCTAGAATAACGTCATATCAAGAGCTTACCAACTATGTCCTTATCCGATTTAGCTCCAGAACTACTCGAGCAACTACACTATCAACCACCGCGTCGCTACGATGTCATTTTGCATAATGACGATTTCACACCGATGGATTTTGTTATCGATTTACTAATGCGCTATTTTCGCCATCCAGTTGAACAAGCCACCGAAATTATGTTACAAATTCACCATGAAGGCAGTGCCGTTTGTGGTACTTACTACAAAGAAATCGCTGAAACAAAAATTAGTCAAGTGCAACAACGTGCCCGCGCTGAAGGCTATCCTTTATTGGCAACCATGCAACCAGAGCGTTCATAAATAAGAAGAGAGTCCATTATGTCTATGCTAGATAAAGATGTTCAAACGCTACTCTCCAATACCTTTGGCTTTGCGCAATCTCAGCAACATGCCTACGTTACCTTAGAACATTTACTGCGTTTACTAACGCAACAAAAAAATGTGCAACAGGCTTTATCCGCCTGTTTAGTCGACGTTCAGAAACTCAATGACCAACTGGATGACCTGATTGATCATCAAGAGCTGATTGAGGGTGAAGAGGAGGAGCCTATTCCTACCATTGCCCTACAACGTGTCATCGAACGGGCTATTTTTAATAGTCAACAGCAGCAACCAGCTCAAAAAGTTACCAGTCTCGGTATCTTGGCCGCACTTTATAGTGAGCGCGATAGCCAAGCAGTTGCCCTGTTAGAAAGTTCTGGTGCCGATAAAGCCAGCATGCTCAGTTACATCGCGCATGGCTTACGTAAAGATGAACCTAGCGCAACACAGAAAACAAACACACACAAAGCTGATAAAGAAGAGACGGAAGATGCACTCTCACTTTACGCCATTCATCTAAACAGTCTAGTGAAAGCGGGCAAAATTGATCCGGTGATTGGACGAGATAGTGAACTACTCCGCGTTAGCGAAATCTTACTGCGACGTCGTAAAAACAACCCTCTCTTGGTCGGAGAACCCGGCGTAGGCAAAACCGCTATTGCTGAGGCACTGGCTTTAGCCGCCGAACAAAATACACTACCAGAAGGCCTAGCTCAGGCGCAAATTTATAGTATCGATTTAGGTGCGCTATTAGCAGGCACACGCTATCGAGGTGACTTTGAAAAACGTTTCAAAACCATTCTGACACAACTGGAACGTATTCCCAACGCCGTCATTTTTATTGATGAAATCCACACCATTGTCGGCGCTGGTAGCGTGCAAGGTAGTGCTATGGATGCAGCTAATTTGCTAAAGCCAGCCCTCGCTCGTGGCACGCTAAAATGTGTCGGTGCAACCACCTTTGAAGAGTATCGCCAAAGTTTTTCAAAAGATAAAGCATTGAATCGACGTTTTCAAAAAGTGGATGTACTCGAACCCAGCGTGCAAGACACGGTTAGCATTTTAAAAGGACTAAAAACGCAGTTTGAACAACACCATCAAGTACACTACACCAACAGCGCTTTAACAGCAGCAGCAGAACTGTCAGCTCGTTACCTAACTGACCGTCATCTGCCCGACAAAGCAATTGATTTAGTGGATGAAGTCGGTGCACAAGAACGCGCAAAACCAGCTAACAAACGAAAGTCTCGTATTACGGCTAGCGATATTCGCCACTTACTGAGTAAGCAAACACACATTCCCTTAACCGACTCTAACACTGATGATAGAGAGCAGTTGCGCGCCCTCAACAGTAGCCTGCAGCATGTTGTGTTCGGTCAAGACGCTGCCATTCAACGGGTTGTCGATGCCATCAAATTGGCACGCGCAGGCCTTAGAGCACCTAATAAACCTTGGGGAAGCTTTCTGTTCACTGGACCAACAGGTGTGGGAAAAACCGAACTGGCCAAACAACTAGCAAAACATCTCGGCATTCCGCTACATCGCTTTGATATGTCGGAATACATGGAAAGCCATAGTGTGGCACGACTGATTGGCGCCCCACCCGGCTATGTTGGCTATGAGAAAGGTGGATTGCTCACTGAGGCCATCCTCAAACAATCTCACTCAATCCTGTTACTCGATGAGATCGAAAAGGCTCATCCTGATATTTTCAACTTGCTACTACAAGTGATGGATGATGGTCGTTTGACGGACAACAACGGACGTACAGCAGATTGTCGTAATTTAATTCTGATCATGACTTCTAACGTTGGAGCTGAGCAATTGCAACGTAACACCTTGGGATTTGTCGATGCAGATAGCCTTGCGCATCAATCGCAAAAAGCCTTAGACAACACCTTTAAGCCTGAGTTTCGTAATCGACTCGATGCCATTATTCCCTTCTCGCCCCTGTCGGCAGAGGTGATGCCGAAAGTGGTCGATAAAGCTATTTTTGCCCTTGAAGCATTGGTAGCCAACAAAGGCTACCAGTTACAGTTGTCGCATGAAGCCAGAAGTTGGTTAGCACGAAAAGGCTATGACGTAAAAATGGGCGCACGTCCCTTAGACAGAGTGATCGAAACGGAGCTCAAACGCCCCCTTGCTGATGCCATTTTATTTGGTGATTTAGCCAAGGGAGCTTGTTTAACCGTTGAGGTTAATGAAGCTAGTGAGGCATTGGTCATTTCAACGGATAGCCTATACCACAATGACGCTAATACGTTAGTTGAAGCCAGCAATGGATAAACTTGAGATGAATCTCGATCATTAAAAAAGCCGTTGTGAAACGGCTTGAATTGGGTAATTGGTGGAAGCGGGGGGAGTTGAACCCCCGTCCGAAGACGCTTAACTATTGGTTCTACATGTGTAGTCTGTTTATTATTCTCGTTGCCACTCAACCCAACAGACAGGGAAAGCAACAACACAGTCTATTAAGTTTAGCCACGACTTATAGACATCGTCATGACGATCTGATGTAAATGACCTTGGTAAATTAGCCCATCAGAGAGCTAATGCCAAGGGCCTCGCGTTTAAGCGGCGAGAGCGAAGTTTTCGTCGTTTGCGACTATATTTTGTCAAATGGATTTACGAGGTACCCGACACCCTCGACATGCCCCTTTAGCCTTACTATCCCCGTCGAAGCCAGTACGCCCCCAACAGATCTGTAATACTACAGGTGATGCCTACATTGTAGAACCTATTGAGTTGACGCGCAAGTACTAAGTCTCATTTCGAGTGACTCGTTATTTTAACCTGAAAATTACACGGCATATTCATGGTGCAAAGTGGTTGAATATCCCAGCGACGACCACGAATATCCATCAGATTTTCAACAGATAATTCCGTTAAGTTGGCTAAGTCATAATCTTCGCGCAAATGCTTAATGAGCTTTTCGATCGACTTATCCGATAAGGGACGCGTCAACACCACTAATTCATCCGCTTTACCATCTTTGGCAAAGCTCACTCGTGCTTGCTGAATAACCGGATTGAGCAAGCGCAACAAGCCGTTGCCCTGAATCACCGCGTCCCCATTCGCTGTCACTTCACAATCAGCAAAAACACGATCTGCTTTTTGGCAAACCGTTTTAGTTGTATCGCTATCCAAGGTAATACCAAAATAATCTTTTGCCTGCGCATTCAAAGCAAATAACGTTAATACGAGCGCCGCCGTTATCCGAACCATTTCTGCCACCACCTTTTTTGTTGCATGACCCATACCCCGTTAATGGGTAAAAAACCTTGCTGTTCCCGTTGCACATTAACCGCATCAGAAAACCATAGCATCTGCATTTCATTCAGCAACTTACGCCATTGTGCGGCATCTCTGCCTTGTTGCCAAGCATCACGACAGTTCATTGACTCAGCCTGCTCTAATGAAGGAAAGTTTAATTTCCAATGCTGCTCTGAGCCTAAAAACCATTCCATTTCCGATACTGCATACAAACAATAGCCCTCTTCGGCAAAATGGCCATTAAAAGCCTCAACAAGCCCTTGAGCTTCTGGCAGAGACAATCCCAAGCCAGAAGTCGGAGCTAATACCAGCGTATCTCGATCTGCAATCAAATGCACAGGGCAAACAGGCAGCCAAAAGGCTGCCTGTTGCTGAATCGTTGGGGGTAAGTCTATTTTACCCTTCATACTAACGACTTATTGAGCCATGTTATTTAGAATGGCCGTACGCACTGCTTCTAATTCAGCTGGAATTTGTACCATAACCGATTTACCCGTACATTGCGCAATAGCAGTGTCCGGATCTTTCATACCATTACCGGTAAGCGTCAAGACAATGGTACTACCTTCAGCGATTTTACCCGACTGAATGTCTTTCATCGCACCAGCGAAGGAAGCTGCTGATGCTGGCTCACAGAAAACACCTTCGTATTGAGCTAACATTTTTTGCGCCACTAAAATATCTTCATCAGTGCATTCATCAAACCAACCACCCGACTCTTGCATCACTTTCCAGGCACGATCCCAGCTTTGTGGATGACCAATACGAATCGCAGTCGCAATAGTTTCAGGATCATCGACCATTGCACCGCGAATAAACGGCGCCGAACCGGCAGCTTGGTAACCAATCATTTTCGGACGATTGCCCACAATGCTACCGGCATACTTACAATGACCTTCACAGAAAGCACAAGACTCAGTCACTTTGGTTACATCAGTTGCTGAAGATTCACAGTACCCCATCCAGTGCGCCGTAATATTACCCGCATTACCTACCGGCAAACAGTGATAGTCAGGAGCACGACCTAATTCTTCAATAATTTCGAAAGCGGCCGTTTTTTGACCTTGCAAACGATAAGGATTGATTGAGTTCACAATGGTTACCGGTGCTTTGTCGGCCACTTCTTTAACCAAACGCATGCCATCGTCAAAATTACCTTTAATCTGAATGGTAATAGCCCCATACATCATTGCTTGCGCTAATTTACCCATAGCAATTTTGCCATCGGGAATAAGTACAAACGCGGTAATGCCCGCACGCGCCGCATAAGCCGCCGCCGCCGCCGAGGTATTACCCGTTGAAGCACAAATAATGGCTTTAGAACCCGCTTCGACTGCTTTGGTCACCGCCATGGTCATACCACGATCTTTGAATGAGCCCGTTGGATTTAAGCCTTCATATTTGACGTAAATATCAACATCTTTCTTCAAAACTTTAGGCAGGTTATGCAACTTAATCAGTGGAGTATTGCCTTCACCCAAACTGATAATCGGTGTTGATTCTGATACAGGTAGACGATCACGGTAACGATCGATCAGGCCAGTGTAACGATGTCCAAAAGCATTCATATTGTGAATATCCAATTAAAATTAAACTTTATAAAAATCAAGCAAGGTGTTCTACGCGTAACCAAGCAACGGGCGCTTTGAGATCGGTCAATGCCGACAACTGCGTTAACGCATTCATAAAAGCGGCCTCTTTAACCACATTGGTTAACAGTACCAGCGTAGCAGCCGACTTTGCGCTGTCCGGTTGTTGGCGCATCTCTTCGATACTAATGCCTTCATGCGCCAACACCGCAGAAATCTTAGCCAATACACCCGGTGCGTCCGTCACGTTTAAACGCAAATAATAAGCCGTTTGAATATCTGACGAAGGGAGAATGGGTAAAGGCGACAAATCCTTCATCGGTACGCCTAAGGCTGGGCGTAACACTTGACCAGAGCGCATAGCGATGCAGACATCAACAATATCCGCAACCACTGCCGAACCCGTTGGCAAACCACCCGCACCAGCACCCGAATAAAGCGTCGTACCAACGGCATTACCGTTGACCATCACCGCATTCATGACGTCGTCAACATTCGCTAGCAATTTGCTTTTTGGTACTAAAGCCGATTGAACGCGCAATTCAATGCCCGCTTCACGACGACGCGCAATAGCTAATGATTTGATTTTATACCCTAAGTCGTCCGCCCAAGCGATATCATCCGCTGTGACCATGGTAATACCTTCAATCAACATACCCTGACGAGATAAAGGAACACCAAAAGCTACTGATGCCAAAATAGCCAGTTTGTGCGAAGCATCAATACCATCAATATCAAAGCTAGGCTCTGCTTCGGCGTAACCCAAGCGTTGCGCTTCTTTTAATACAGGCGCAAAATCATTGCCGGGCTTAGCCATCTCAGTGAGCATATAATTACAGGTACCATTAATGATACCGGCAACCCAGTTAATGGCATTACCTGCCATGCCCTCTTTCAAGGCTTTGATAACCGGAATACCACCCGCAACTGAGGCTTCAAAAGCAACCATAACGCCTTTTGCTTCAGCCGAGGCTAGCAATTCATTGCCGTGTTCGGCTAACAATGCTTTGTTCGCGGTAATCACGTGTTTGCCGGCTTCAATCGCCGTACGAACGACATCAACTGCTAGCCCCGTGCCGCCCATCAACTCAACAACCACATCGACATCATCGGCAGTGGCAACCGTTAAGGGCGTATCCACCAGTCGAATGTCTTGCGTATCACAAGTGCGCGGACGTGATAAGTCACGCACTGCTGCGGTGGTAACACGAATGTCACAGCCCGTTCGTTGCGCCAATAAACTCGCGTTATCACGCAGAATACTGAGTGTACCGCAACCAACCGTACCTAAACCAACAATACCGAGTCTTACAGAAGTCATTGAACTTGTTATTCCTATCACTAAGGGGGCAACGAATTAAAGCGTACCAAAACGCTTTCGATAATTATGAAAGAAACGCTCCATGCGTTTCATCGCATCTTGTAAATCATCTCCATTAGGTAAAAATACCATGCGGAAATGGTCTGGACGAATCCAGTTAAAACCCGTACCTTGTACGATTAAGACTTTTTCTTCTTTTAGCAAATCAAGCGCAAACGACTGATCGTCAATAATCGGATAGATTTTAGGGTCTAACTTGGGAAACATATAAAGTGTCGCATCGGCTTTAACGGTGCTGATGCCGGGAATACTGGTCAGCATGTCATAAGCCATATCCCGTTGACGGCGTAAACGCCCACCCTCGCCGACGAGGTCATTAATGCTTTGATAACCCCCTAAGGCGGTTTGAATGGCAAACTGGCCCGGAACATTCGAGCACAGACGCATTGAAGCTAGAATATTAAGCCCATCAATATAGTCTTTCGCATGACGCTTCTCACCCGAAACAATCATCCAACCAGCACGATAGCCACAAGCCCGATAATTCTTAGATAATCCATTGAGCGTAACAAATAACACATCATCCGCTAATGAGGCAATTGAGGTATGCGTACGACCATCATAAAGCATCTTGTCGTAAATTTCGTCAGCAAAAATAATCAACTGATGTTCGCGAGCAATTTGAATCAGCGACTTCAAAATCTCATCGGGATACAAAGCGCCCGTTGGATTATTAGGATTAATAATGACCAAAGCACGCGTTTTGTCGGTGATTTTACTGCGCATATCCTCAAGGTCGGGCATCCAACCAGATCCTTCATCGCAAATGTAGTGTCTCGGTGTACCGCCAGAAAGACTCACTGCTGCTGTCCATAACGGATAGTCAGGACTGGGAACCAGCACTTCATCGCCATTATTGAGCAGTCCTTGCAGAGACATAACGATCAGTTCTGAAGCACCATTTCCGACATAAACATCATCCAGATCAACGCCTTTGATACCTTTTTCTTGTGCATAATGCACAATCGCTTTGCGAGCAGAGAACAAGCCTTTCGATTCAGTATAACCTGCCGCTTGTGGCAAATTATGAATCACATCACGCTGAATTTCTTCTGGCACATCAAAGCCAAATGGCGCTAAATTGCCAATATTGAGCTTGATGATGCGGTGCCCTTCTTCTTCCATTTCGCGAGCGTGCGCCATGACAGGACCGCGAATGTCGTAACACACATTCGATAATTTAGACGATTTTACAATGGGTCGCATCATGGTCCTGTTCTCGTTAAAGTTGATTGCCCAGTCAACAAGCACACAGCGCTTATTCACCGAATCATGCAAAATATTGTGATTTTAGTCGATTTATGGCAAATTTGGCTATATCCTAGCCCATAGTTTATGATCACAAACAGGTTTTTTTATGAAATTCGTCGAATATCAAGATGTTTCTCGCTACCGTATTCGTGCTTACGAAAATAACCGCATTCGCATCGAACAGGATTGGCTCGATCTTCCCTGCGCACTCTGCGCTCAAGCTTTGGTGAGTGATTGGCAACCGGCTAACGCAGAACAACTCTGCTTAGCCGACTTTACGCCGCTGTTAACTTCACATCCAGCCGATCTGATCATCGTCGGACGAGCGAAACAACTTGCTTGGAATCCAGCATGGATGCAGTTACAAGCACTGCTCAACGCACAAAGCATTGGTTTGGAACAAATGCAAACCGACGCCGCCATTCGCACCTTTAACGTGCTGACGACCGAGGAGCGTTCTGTTTGGCTGGTACTGCTCGGCTAGGCAAGCCCAATGGAGTGAGGCTTTCAGCTGCAAAACCAGCTGGTTTGCTGCTGTCTATACCCTGTACCGATAAATCTGCTTCGACCACGGGAGCACTGGGATCGGCACGCAACCAAACCACTGTATTTTCAGCAAAAGGTTGGCGTGTTGTTAACCAGGCGTTATGACGAATGAGCAAAGCCTCATCAACCTGACAGGTTTTCGCCACATCCGCCAAACTTTGACCTTTGAAAGCAATAAAGAAACCATGTGGTTGACAAGGAACTTCGACCCAGCGGTCAACTCTCACCTGATGCTGACACCCCATCATCATTGCCGACAAACCCAACAAACCACCCCACTGAACTACTCGACTCCATTGCGTCATACCGATTTCACACTATTCCAAATAACTAAACCAACAATCGCCACCAACACAAACAACCAACCCATTGCATCAGAATACTTTTGCATAATGGGTAAGGCTCTCACACCACCATACTTCATAATTGCTGCAACTAAGTAAAAACGTTTTGCTCGTCCAAAAAACGCAACCGCAATAAACGGCAATAATGCCATATCCATAACGCCAGCCGTTACCGTAAAGACCTTGAATGGAATGGGTGTAAAGGAGCCGATCAGTACTGCCCAAATGCCATATTCAGCAAAAAAACTTTTCGCCTCCTCGAACTTAGCCATGTAGCCCCACTCTTGAATGTAAGGCAACAACAACTCGATACCATAATAGCCCATGGCATAACCCAACAATGAACCCAAGACTGCCGTCCAAGTAGTCAACCAAGCTAAATGCCAAGCATCATCCGGACGCGCAAGCACCATCGGGATCAAGAGTACATCGGGCGGAATAGGAAAAAAAGCGGATTCGGTGCAACTCACACCACCTAGGTACCAGCGTGCATTTGGTGCTTCTGCCCAACGCATGGTTGCCGTCAGCAATCCCGAAAATAACCTCATAGTGATCCTTTTATTGCTCAATTAAGGGAACGAATAATACATTACCCAATAGGTGTTGTTTAATGCCAGTTGCCGTTTTATCAATCACCACCAATTGTTGCGTTTGGTAATTGCCACCAATAGGGATGACCAAACGCCCACCTACCGCTAGTTGCTGAATTAAACTCTCTGGCACTTCGGCTGGTGCGGCTGCGGAAAGAATCGCATCGAAAGGAGCAGCATCTGCCCAGCCTAATTCGGTGTCAGTATGGCGATAACGAATGTTGCTCAATCCCAATTGATGCAACACTGAGTGAGCGCGATCTTGCAAAGGCCTCAAGCGCTCTACCGTCCATAACAAAGGCACTAACTGAGACAAAATCGCGGTTTGGTAGCCTGAACCCGTACCAATTTCTAATACACGTTTCGGTTGATGACCATTCAGCAAAGCTTGCGTCATCATCGCCACCACACTCGGCTGAGAAATGGTTTGCCCGAAGCCAATGGGCAAGGCCGTATCTTCGTAAGCGCGTGATGCCAGTGCTTCATCAACAAACACATGGCGAGGAGTCGCACGCATCGCTTGAATGACACGGGCATCGATTAATCCAGACTGCATTAGCGACTGTACCATGCGGTCACGCTGACGCTGTGACGTTAAGCCAATCCCTTGTGCTTGTTCAAATACCGAATTTGGATAAACCAGTGGCGGTAATGCCATCATGATGCCGACATCAACCACTGACGAATTTCGGCCTGCTGACGATAGTGCGTTAAATCAACCGATAAGGGCGTAATGGCGACACGTTTATGCTCCACCGCAAAGAAATCGGTACCCTCACCCGCATCAGCACCCGCTCCCGCTGGCCCCACCCAATAAATTTCTTTACCACGAGGATCTTTCATTTTGATCATCGGTTCTGCTTTGTGTCGCAAACCTAAACGCGTCACTTCTCGTCCAGTAAGTTGCTCATAAGGAACATCGGGAATATTGACATTGAGCAAGGTATCTTTGGGCAAAGGGCAATCACGCAAGCGAACCAACAATTCCAGTATCACTTGCGCAGCCGTGTCGTAGTGAGTATAACCATTCAGGGATACCGCAATAGCGGGCAAGCCCATAAAACGTCCCTCCATAGCCGCTGCTACCGTACCTGAATAGAGCACATCATCGCCCATATTCGCACCTTCATTGATACCTGAAATCACCAAATCGACCGGACTGTCAACGAATCCTGTCAGTGCCAAATGCACACAATCGGCTGGCGTACCAGTAACAAAGAAAATATCATCTTCTACCTGATCTTTGTAAACACGCAAAGGCTCCTGAATCGTCAGTGAATTCGACGCGGCCGAACGATTACGCTCTGGTGCCACTACCGTTACCTTAGCAACCTCTGGATGTGCTTTCAGATTCGCGTATAATGTACGCAATCCAGGGGCCAGATAACCATCATCATTGGATAATAAAATATGCACCAGACTTTCCTTAATCACCGAATCATTCAATAGCGAATATTATACAAGCCAGTGACTAAGATTACAGAAGAAGCCAAACAATTATTTCGTCAAAGCATTGGCGAGATTACGCCATTGCGTTGCACTGAACGCATTAAGCGACAAAATCGTCATCAGGTGCTCAAAAAACGCTTACACTTGCGTCGTCGTGGTCTGCCTGAAACTTGGTTTAGTGAATGTGATGAGCCTCATACGGTCAATGGCTTAGCGCGTTCAGAAACCAGCCTCATCTTTCAACGATTCGCCTTACCCAGCAAGCAATTGAGTGCCTTAAAAAACGGTCACTTTTCCACTCGATGTGTCATTGATTTACATGGACTCAGCGAGGCGCAAGCCGAAGAAAAAATGAAACACACCTTACAACGCTGCCATCAGCGCAGCGACCGCTACTTACTGGTCGTGCATGGCAAGGGATTGAGTGGTTCCAGTGAACACCCTATCTTAAAAAACTGGCTGAATTGGTGGTTGCGCAATCAAACACGCGTTCTGGCCTTTCAAACCGCGCAACTGGCGGATGGGGGTAGTGGCGCTCTTTATGTGCTACTGGCACCTGTCAATCATCACATCACACAACCTTAATTGAAAATGACCCTATGAAACTCATTGAACGCCCTGTCAACACAGCGGTTAAGCAAGCCCTAAGTCGTCAGTTGCCCGACTGGTTGGCCGACATTATGGCACGACGCCTAGATTGTCCTATTGCCGCTGAAACCTTGCTACAGTCAGGACTAGGTCAACTCCCTAATCCAAACGGACTACCTGATATGGGCATCGCTGTTAACTTGTTAACAGCGATTATTGCGCAACAACAGCGCATCATCTGCGTGGTCGACTATGATACCGATGGCATTAGCTCAGGTGCTATTTTGCAGGAAGGGTTAACTGCATTAGGCGCAACCGTTGACGTGATGGTCACCAATCGCCATGAAGATGGCTATGGCTTTTCAATCGGTGCCTGTCAACGTATTATGAAGCTAGATACCCTGCCCGATTGTTTGATTACCGCCGATTTAGGCTCTTCCGATGGCAAGCAATTCGAGCAACTTCAACACTTTTACGCGTCCCAAAACAAGTCGATTGTTATCATCGTTACTGATCATCACCACATCAGTAGCACGACACCACCGAGCAGCGTTGACGCCTTTATCAACCCTCATCGCCAAGACAGTGATCATGACTATCGTCATCCGATTTGTGGCTCTATGGTAGCCTGGAATCTCATCGCTGCGTTGCGTGCTCATGGTCGTCAACAGGCTGAGTTAACTGACTTGCAAGCCAAAGCAACCACATTCGATGTCAAACATCTGCTCGACTTAGCCGCTATCGCTACCATTGGCGATATGGTTGACTTATCCAACCCGGTCAATCGCACCGTGGTACGTGTTGGCTTAGCCCGCATGAACCAACGACTCAGACCCGCTTGGCAATTATTAAAAGAAGCCTTGGATAGCAGCGCCAGTATTGATGAAGAAACAGTCGGTTTTCAAATTTCACCCCGCATCAATGCACTGTCACGTATGGGCGATGATGGCCATACTGCCCTCACCTGGCTCACCACCGCGCACATGAGTAGCTGTCAGCAAGCCTGGGCCAGTATGAGTCAAAACAACGAAGAGCGCAAAGAAGAACAAGCCCTCTGTGAAAGCCTTGCCTTACAACAAGCCGAACAACAGATTCAACAACAGCGTTTTATCCTCGTTGCTTACGTTCCCGAAGCCAGTCATGGTGTGGTCGGTTTAGCGGCCGGAAGACTAGCACAACGCTTTGGACGTCCTGCCATCGTGTTTTCACAATGTGACAAAGGCCAATTGACGGGGTCAGCTCGCTCTATTCCTGGATACGACATACGTGCCTTACTAGAACAGGTGCAGCAAGCAACCAATGCCATTCGTAAATACGGTGGACACGCTGCAGCCGCTGGGCTTTCAATCGCGCCAGACAATTTAGCTCAATTAACGGCAGCGCTAGAAACTCAGATTCGTGCCGACTTTAACGATCAAGCCCCCGAACCTTGCTTGCATCACGATGGGCATTTACCCAGCGCGCTCTACTCATTAGAAGGCGCGCATCAGTTGAAACAATTATCGCCCTTTGGGCAAGGATTACCTGCCCCCTGCTTTATGCTCGACACCCTTGTACTCAATCATAGCTCAATGGGCAAAACAGGGCAGCACAAACGCCTGACGTTACAAACACTCAATAACAGCACCTTAGAAGCAGTTTGGTTTAATGCGAACCAGAGTCTGACTTTGAATAGCCAACAAGGCTATCGCTGCGTGTTACAAATTTCCATTAACCATTTTCGCGGACAAGCCAAACTACAAGCGATGATCCAAACCTTGGTCGCCCTCTAATGTCTATTATCTTACTCAGACATGGTCTAACCGAACACAATAACGGTTTTTATGGCAGCACCGATAGTCAACTCACCGATGAGGGCTTTCAGGCGATGCTAGAAGCCGTGAGCAACTTGAACTTTGATCAAATTATCAGCTCGCCCTTACAACGTTGCGCCAAGGTTGCTCAGCAGTTAGCGCAGCAACGACCATGTTCTTATCAAACTCTGCCAGAATGGCAAGAATATCATTTTGGTGACTGGGAAACCCTGCCGATACAACAACTTTGGGATGAGCAGCCCGAAGCCTTAACGGCATTTTGGCAAAACCCCTATCAATCCACGCCACCGAATGCCGAAGCCTTTGATGTTTTTTTAGACAGATTACGCAAAGCTAAGCAACACTTAATTGAAACCTGTCAGACAAGTCGAACACTGATTATCACTCATGCGGGCGTTATTCGCGGTTTGAGATTAATCGCAGAACAGACCAGTGCCGACGAATGGCTAACTTATCCCGTTGCCCATGCTAGCTTGCACCATCTCTGTCCACACTCAGGCAAGGTCGAACCATTTGCATCGCTCAATGCTAGTGTTAATGGATAAAATCGCTATAATAAGCGATCATTACAACTTATTTAGGAAAAATCATCATGGCAAAAATGGCTAGTGCACGTCACATTTTAGTGAATACGGAAGCAGAATGTTTGGCACTCAAATCTCAAATTGAAGCAGGCGAAGACTTCGCGTTTGTTGCTCAAGAACACTCTAGCTGCCCTTCTAGCCGTCAAGGCGGTGACTTGGGTTCGTTCCGTCCAGGCATGATGGTACCAGAGTTTGATAAAGTCGTTTTCAGCGCACCAGTCGGCGTAGTTCAAGGCCCTGTTAAAACACAATTTGGTTATCATTTGGTCGAAGTGACTTCTCGTACTGATTGATCAAGTTCCTTGTCTACCG